>CAZBII010000204.1:0-7594 GCA_964491665.1 uncultured Moraxellaceae bacterium | reverse complement strand
GAATTCTTCACGCAGGCGCTCGAACAGGCGCACGTCCACCGAATCGTTGCGATCGCTGTTGCCGATGACGGCAATGGTGGAGGGATCAAAAAAGTGGGTCAGGTAATGCTTTTTCATCATGCGCGCATCCCGGGCTGTAGTGGGCAACTGCCATTCCGGAAGTATATAAGAGATCGCGGGAGTGATTGTGACGGAAGGCAAACAAGGCAATCGCCAGAGTTTTGACTAGACTGAACGCTGGCAGGGCGGCCAGCAAGTCGACACGGAGGTTCCTCGATGACACCGTTACAACCACAATCATGGCAACAGGGATTTGATCTGCTGTGCTGGAGCCTGCACGAAGGCCCCGCCCAGCCTGATGAATTCCGGCAACTGGCTGCCTCCCTGCAACAGTGGGATGGCTTCATCACCCAGCTGCAATGGCATCGGGTGGCATCCCACGCCTGGCGCCGACTGGAGCCGTTCCGACAGCAATTGCCTGCCGATGTGCTCCACGCCCTGCAATCCGGCCGTCAGCAGACGGCGGCACTGGCCATGAAGCACAGCCAGGAATTGATTCGCCTTGCCAGTCATTTTACCGAACGGAAAATTCCCTTTGTGGTGCTCAAGGGCGTGCCCCTGTCCCTCCACCTGTACCAGGATGCGGGCCGGCGCTTTTCCCGGGACATTGATATTCTGGTGCAGCCGGAACGGGTTGATGATGCCCAGGCACTGCTGACCGATTGCGGCTATGCGCTGACCTACCCGTCACCCGCACTGCCCGCCATCATTCACGAACGCTACCGGACACTGCGCAAGGACTGCACGCTGACCCACCGCCGCCACGGCACTGCCATCGAGCTGCACTGGCGCCTGAACGACAACCCCCATTTTCTGCCACTGTCCCGGCTGAATCCGTTCCATTCCAGCAGCAGCGTTGTGCTGGGTGGCCAGTCGATACCGGTGTTGCAGGATGAATGCAACGCCCTGTATCTCATCATGCATGCGACCCATTCGGCGTGGGCCCGCCTGTCCTGGCTGACCGATATTGCTGCGCTTATGCGGCGCCCGACAGACTGGCCGGCCGTGTTTGCACTGGCCAGACAACTGGGGGTTGAAGCCGCCGTACGGGTCACACTGCAACTGGCGCACGAACTGCTTGCCGCGCCATTGCCGTCGCCGGAAATCCCTGACTCCTGGCGGGCTCGCTATCTGCTGGAACAGGGCCGAATGACGCTGGCCAGTGCGCGCTACCCAACGCCCGCCCGCGTGCTGCTGCAGAGGATGATGCACTGCCGGCGCGCGAATTTTCTGGACTTTCTGCTGCGCAAGGAAATGGGTATTTCCCTCAATGATATTGCCCTGCTGCCATTGCCCGAGCCGCTGACATTTCTGTACTACCCGCTGCGCCCGCTGTTGTGGGCGTGGCGCCACTCAATTGGCCCGGCCAATCGGATGACAGGCCAGACACAGCTACAGAAGGTCGCGCCATGAACCTGCGTCTGTTGCTGCAACTGCTGCGTGAGGAATCCCGTGTGGACCAACTGGTGCTGACAGGTCTGATGCTGCTGGTGGCCGTGACGGAAGGTGTCAGCCTGCTGCTGCTGGTGCCGATCATCGAGCAGGCGCAGGACCAGCCGGTTGCCGGGAACGCCATGGTGCCGCTGCTGAAAGATGCCCTGCTGCACGCCGGCTTGCCAGACAGCCTGGGCGCCCTGCTGCTGACGCTGCTGGGCCTCGTCGTGATCCGCGAGGTGCTGCGCTTCCATCGCGACACCCGGATCGTCAGGCTGCAGTTCAGCGTGGTGGATCACCACCGCGATGCCTGCTTTCGCCTGATCCTGGAATCGGAATGGAATTTTGTGAACCGTCACGCGCTGGCCCATTACAGCAATATTCTGATCACTGACATCAACCGCATAGGACAGGGACTGCGATTTGCCCTGAACGCCGTCACCTCACTGGTGCTGCTCTGCACCTATCTCGTAACAGCGCTGATTCTATCGCCCACCATGACACTGATCGCGCTGGCGGGCGCCACCGTTCTGCTTGCCGGGCTGGGCCAGTTCCGCAGCCGTGCCACCCGTCTGGGGCAATCGCTCAGCGGCAGCAACCGTGCCATCCACCACTGTATCCAGCAGACCCTGTCAGGACTGAAGCTGGCCAAGATCCTGCGCGGAGAAGCACGCCTGCTGCAGGAATTCCGCAGCGAAACCCGCCACATGCGGGAGCAGCAACTGCAGTTCCAGCGCACCTCGGCTGCGGCCAATGGCCTCATGCAATCCGGTGCGGCCGTGTTGCTGGTTGCCTTCCTTTACGCAGGCTTCCGGCTCTGGCACATGCCCCTGGCAGAACTGGCCGTGCTCGCACTGATCATGGCCCGCATCGCGCCCCAGGCCGGCAATCTGCAACAGCAGTGGCTGCAGTGGTTGCATGCGATACCCGCCGCCCGCGACGTACTCGACCTGCAGCGGTCCCACAGGATCGCCAGCGAGATGCAGACTGCCCAGCCAGACAGCGTCTGCAACACGCCCCTGCAGGTCCGTCAGGGCATTGAACTGAAGCAGATTGTGTTCTGTCATCCGGAAAGAAACCAACCGGCCCTGCACGCGCTGGACCTGCACCTTCCGGCAGGCAGTATCACGCTGGTGACCGGTGCCTCCGGTGCCGGCAAAAGCACGCTGGTGGATCTGCTGCTGGGCCTGGTGATCCCCGCCAGCGGCAGCCTGCTGATCGATGGCAGACAACTGCAGTCAGCTGACCGGCTGCGATGGCGGCAATCGGTGGCCTGTGTGCCCCAGGACACATTCCTGTTCAACACCAGCATCCGCCAGAATCTGCTGTGGGCCGCGCCCTCTGCCCGGGAAGAAGATCTGCTGCAGGCCCTGCATCTGGCGGCGGCGGATTTCGTGCTGTCACTGCCCCAGGGACTCGATACGCCTGTGGGTGAACGGGGCATGCGCCTTTCCGGTGGAGAACGCCAGCGACTGGCTCTGGCACGCGCACTGATCACACGTCCGGCACTGCTGGTACTGGACGAACCCACCAGTGCGCTGGACCGTGAAAGCGAGCAGCAGATCCTGCACGCACTGCGGCAACTGCGCGGCCGCACAACCCTGCTCATCATCAGTCATCGCCCGGCGCTGCTGGCGCTGGCCGATCAGGTGCTGACCCTGGAACATGGCAGCCTGCAAACCAGTACCGAAACGACACACACCTGAAACAACAAACGGGAGCCCCCTATGGAAAGTGACACCCTGACCCGCCGCATCCAGCCTTCATCCTTGCTGACGCGCAGCACCAGCGTCATCGATAGTGAAATCGACAATGAAGTCGTCATGATGAGCCTGCAGGCCGGGCAGTATTTCGGGCTGGACCAGATCGGCGCGCGCATCTGGCAACTGCTGTCGGCTGAACGGACGGTCGCGGAACTGTGTGAACAGCTGGCATCCGAATACGATGTCACGCGGGAACAGTGCGAGAACGATGTGCTGGCGTTTGTGAACGAACTGCTCGCCAACGACATACTGACGGTGAAGGAGCCGGCCTGAATGTCCAGATTGCAGCGCTTTCGGCATTGGCCGATGCAACACCGTCTATGGCTGCTGCAGCTGGTAATCCTGAGTGCGCTGGCAAAACCGGCCATCGCACTCATTCCGTTGCGCATTCTGACGCGCTATCTGGGCCCGGCGCAGCAGAATATTCGCCTGTGCGCCGTGGCTACGCCGGCACAGCTGGAGACCGCCCGCTGCATCGGCAGACTGACAGCCACCATGGCACGCATCACGCCCTGGACATCGCAATGTCTGGTCCAGGTTCTCGCCGCCAAAACGCTGCTGGCGCGTCAGCAGATACCCTGGGTAGCCCACCTTGGAGTGCGCCAGGAAGCCGGTCAGGAACTGAAAGCCCACGCATGGCTGACGGTGGGCCCCGATGTGGTTGTCGGGCGCCGGGAACATCGCACATTCACCGTGGTGGCAACCTACTCGCCCGTGACTGACGCTCAGGCAGCGGCGGCGATACACGCTGACTGACGTTCGGACCACAAAATGAAGCGACCCACCAGCCAGGCGCGCATCAAACCCAGCTGATAATCGCGCGCACGGTTCCGGTACACCTGATCGCCGCGGGACCACTGCTGCAAGCGCTGCTGCATGAGCGGTACATTCAGCGCTTCGCTCGCCAGTGCCGACTGCCGCATCCGGTGCAGATCGTCCATCACCTGATCCAGCGAGCGGTCCAGTGTCAGCATCCAGTCCGCAGCCTGGCGACCCCGATCACGGCGCCAGATTACGTCGGCCGGCAAATAGGGGTCCATCGCCCGACGGATAATCGCGCGATCCCAGCCCTGATGAAACTGCTGTTCGTATGGCAGCGCCAGACAGAATTCCACAACCCGCAGATCATTGGTCGGATCGAGGGTGCGAACGCCGCACCGCCGCAATCCGGCAAAATTGATCACCGGGATCTGATTCTGGGTGGACAGCAAGCGCTGCAGGCGACGGCTGGCAAAATCGGCAGGCGCATTGCGACAACGCTCTGCCACATTCATGCGGCAGGCAAAATCCGTCTGCATGAAAACTTCCGGCGTCTCCCGTGCGCTGCTGCGTGACCAGGGCCAGTGGCTGGCCATCTCGGACGCCAGCAGGCGCCAGTGCGGGCGACGGCGAACACGCGCCGCATGCTGAGTCTCGCGCCACCACTGCTGCCAGCGATGCTGCCGCGCCAGCTCCTGCAACCGCAAAGACATGACAGAGCAGGACACCGTGAGATTTCCCGCCACGCCGGTCAGAACCGCGCCCAGTCCCTGAGCCGCACACGCGCTGGCAATACGGTCGATCCACAAACGGTTGAACGCATTCAGTGGCGGCAGATGCGCCAGCGCAAAAAATTCATCCAGACCGGCATCGAGATCAACATCACCACTGCTGACCCAGTGCGTATCCATATTGGGTTGCCGCTGCTGCATGAGCTGGACCAGATGACGATCATCATCGCCGGCCCGGTGCGAAATTGACTGGTAGCGGGTGACGGGAACCTGGGTAAAGGTCGGCAGCCGACCCTCATCCTGCGCCAGCCTGCGAGCCGCCACCGCCGCCACCGAAGACGAATCAAGTCCGCCGCTCAGGTGGGCGCCAACGGGTTTGAAACCCGCCATGCGGGATTCCACCGCCTGAAAGAAAATATCGCGAAATGCTTCCACGTACTGCTCATCGCGAGGGAAATGGATTCTGCGCTCCGGCTCCCACTGCCAGTAGGCACGCACACGCACGCCCTGTTCGCCGGCAACCAGACAATGCCCGGCCGGCAACATGCGAATGCGCGCAAAAAAAGTCTGGGTGCAATCATGGCCGGCGTTGGAGCCCAACCGGTCAGCCAGCATCTGCAGATTCAATTCAGCGTCAACACCGGGCAGAGTCAGCAGCGCTCCGGCCGCCGTAGCCAGCGCCAGCCGGCGACGCTCTTCAAAATACCAGAACAACGGCACTTCACCGCGCTGGTCGCGGGCGCAGAACAGGCGACGGGATCTGCTGTCCCACACGACGAATGCGAAGTCGCCCAGCAGCTGGCCGGCGCACTCCTCACCCCAGTGCAGATAGGCCCGCAGGATCAGCCCGGCATCCGACACTTCCGCGCATTCGGACGCCGGAATTGCGAGGCGCTCACACAACGCCGCCCGATTATCCAGCCGCGCCGATGCAACCAGACGAATCCCCGCTGCCGCATGCAGCAGTGGTTGTGTCTCATGCTGCTCCGGCGCAGTGAAAGGCCGGTTCACCTGAACCAGACCGCAGACAGCATCGTGCCATTGCGCTGCATGCAGGCGGTTGCCCGGATTCATGACGCCGGCCATGCCGGCCAGCATCGACGAAGACAGCGCGACATCTGTCCGCCAGTGAACGACCGCTGCAATATCCGTCATACGGCACCCTCAAGATGACACGCCGGCACATCAGTCGCGGCACCGTCAAAGTAATCAAAAATCAGATGAATCCGATCCACCGGTGATGGATTGCAGGTGCCGTGCAAACGCTTGTTGTTGACTTCATAGGACTGGCCGCGCGCCAGATGATAGCGTCGATCCTGAATCAGAAAACCGATATCCGGATGGGTACTCAGGGGCACGTGAATCTTGTGGGGAACGTCAGCCGACGGCGTGTGATCAACATGCATCAGGCTTTGCTTGCCGGCCAGCAAACGCGCCAGCATGATGCGGCTGGTCTGCCCCTGTCGATAACCATACCCGCGCGTCGCAATCTCCACGATCGGCAGCACCAGCGATTTCCATTCTTCCCAGCATGGAAAAAAGCGTGTTGGAAGATGCCAGCTGCGCTCGACCGGAAACTGGAAAACAAGATGCCGGGTATTGCCGGCAAACACCTTGAACGCATTGGGTTTGTCATCCTGGTTCAGCCAGGCATTTTCATCCGCCTGCAAACGTGCTTCCAGCGCCTGCAGCAGATGCTCAGGAATCGGCGCGAGAATCCTCACATCACCATCGAAATCACACATGGCGGCAAAATCCTTTTATTGATTCTTGGATCATTGATTCTTGGACAAAGACACGTTGTTTTTCTATAACTGCGTCAAACCAGTATGGACCTTCACTCATGCCACGGACGCGCAAAATGAATCAGCCCGCTCTCATCAATTTCACCTGCCACCCGCTTCATCTTCGCCCGGTGACCGACCAGGATCTGGATATCCTGCGCACCATCTATGCAAGCACCCGCGAGGATGAAATGCGGATGACCGGCTGGAACGCCGACGAAATCAGAAACTTCCTGACCATGCAATTCAATACGCAGCACCGCTATTACCAGTCCACTTATGCAAACGATTCCTTCCAGCTCATCATGGTCGGCGATGCCGTGGCAGGTCGCCTGTATCTGGGGCGCTGGCCGGAAGAAATCCGCATCATCGACATCACCCTGCTGCCGGCATTCCGCGGGCAAGGCATTGGCCACAGACTGCTGCATGATGTGCAACTGGAAGCCACGGCAAAACATCTGCAAATTTCAATACATGTGGAGAAGAACAATCCGGCGCAGCGTCTGTATGCCCGCTGCGGATTCATGATAACGGCGGATGCGGGTGTGTACTGGCGCATGGACTGGCATCCACCCGCCGCGTAAATACCGCTTCATAATATTGCCGGTCTGGCTCGCCGGTTGAATGCTGCACCGGCGTGAAAAACAGACGGCCACTGCCCACGGTGTCATTGCACACGTCATAGGTGCCCTGCTGCAGAATGCCGGCACTGCGCTCCGCATCGAACAGCAGCGAGAATGATTCAAACAGCGGTCCACATTTCCTGACGGGTGACACCTTTTCCAGACGGATATCGAAACGAACGGGAGCAGTCACCCGGTATATCTGCCCCGCAGTGGCGACAAAATGATCATGCGCAATTGCGTCCATGCCAACCTCTTGTTCCTGATTTTCAAATGAATAATGTGTTTTCCAGTTCTAGGTGACAATCATGGTGCTGTCAATTTGACGCGCTGTGTGCAGCACGGCGGCAAATGCATGCAGCTCATTGGAAAATCACAGGGGCAGTGTCTATCGTTATCCCTCAGACAGGGATTTAACAACACACAGGGAAATATGCGAT
>CAZBII010000203.1:0-7601 GCA_964491665.1 uncultured Moraxellaceae bacterium | reverse complement strand
ATAATCCAGACAAATTTTGATCAAAGTTGCAATTGGTACGCTCCGTGCTTAACTGAACACCAGTGGGTTGGTACGGTGCCGGCCACAAACTTGAACAAACTGGAGAAGGTCGATGAAAGCACAAATCCAAAAAGGTTTTACCCTGATTGAATTGATGATCGTGGTAGCCATTATCGGTATTCTGGCCGCTGTTGCGATTCCGGCATATCAGGATTACACCAAGCGGGCTCGTGTGAGTGAAGGTTTGAATCTGGCAGCTGCCGCAAAACTGTCGGTTGCAGAAAATGCCGCAAACGGTGCTGACTATACTGCGGGATGGACTGCGCCCGATCCAACTAACAACGTAACCAGTGTTGCTGTGGATAATACGACTGGTGCAATTACTATTACATACTCTGCAGCAGTTGCAGCGGCTGGTGCCAACACACTGGTTCTTACTCCGTACACTGGTGATGTGGCTACTCCGACTGCACTGCCTGACAGCTCGGGTGGTATGGGTTCTTATACTCCGCCGGCTGGTCGTGTTGCCTGGGCTTGCATGGCTGCTACCAGCACCTTCTCGGTCGGCACCGCTGGCACACTGGATGGCAACCTGGCTCCTTCTGAGTGCCGCTAATAGTTAAATGAAGCTTAAAGAAGGCCTCTTCGGAGGCCTTCTTTTTTTGTGATGAGGTTTAGGGCGTGTTGAAAGCCAAAATCAAGGCTGCGTTTTTCCATGCATCAGTAACGCTGATAGTGGCAACGGTAACGGCTGCAGTGGTGTTTGGTGTTTGGTACCCGGGGGCGCTGGCTGAGATGACCCGTGGTTTGGGGCTTTACTTTCTTCTCCTTGGCGTTGAGGTTGTGCTGGGGCCTGCAATGTCCCTAGTAATTTTCAATACGAGCAAGCCAACAACTGAGTTAGTGATGGACTATAGTATCGTTGGTTTTATTCAGTTGATGGCATTGGCGTTTGGGTTGTATTCGGTTGCTATTTCACGCCCAGTCTATCTGGTGTTTGTAAAAGACAGAATTGAAGTTGTTGCTGCTGCGGAGTTGGCACCAAGCGATTTGGAAGCAGCTGCTGAGGGGTTCCGAACGTTGCCATGGTTGGGGCCGCGCCTGATTTGTGTTGAGCATCCGGTGAATCCACAGGAAAAATCAGATGTGTTGTTGTCTGCGTTGGATGGCAAGGATATTCAGTTGTTACCGAAGTATTATCGCGCATGCCGGCAAGGCGAAATCGCGGTTGGTGTATATTCTAAAAATGAATTGTTTTCACTAACGCAGATAAAGCCTGAGATGCTTTCAGATGAGCTAAAAAGCACAAATTTTGGCTGGCTTCCGGTTGTAACGCGATTTGGAGCCTGGACGGCCATTTATAAAGGCCGAAATTTTGAAACACCGCACTATTTGAATATCGATCCTTTCCAGCGGAACGATCCCGTTCGTAGGGGTGGGATTACCCCACCCGCATCGACAGATCAATAGCCCTGCAATCCTTCGTCAATCCCCCAATGGAAATGTAATTCACGCCTGTCTGGGCAATTGCCAGCAGAGTGGATTCCCGCACGCCGCCCGATGCTTCCAGTTTAGCCCGCCCGGCAGTAAACGCCACCGCCTTGCGCATCCCCTCCAGATCAAAATCATCCAGCATGATGATGTCGGCGCCCGCTGTCAGTGCCTGCTCCAGTTCTTCAAAATTTTCCACCTCGACTTCCACCGGCTTGCCGGGGGCAATGTTGCGCGCCGTCGATACGGCCGCCGCAATCCCGCCACAGGCCGCAATATGGTTCTCCTTGATAAGGAATGCGTCATACAGACCGATGCGGTGATTGAAGCAGCCACCGCAGGTCACGGCGTACTTCTGGGCGGTGCGCAGGCCGGGGATGGTCTTGCGCGTGTCGAGCAGCTTCACGCTGGTGCCGGCGACTATATCGGCGTACTGGCGGCAGACGGTGGCGGTGCCGGACAGGGTCTGCAGGAAGTTCAGCGCGCAGCGTTCGCCGGAGAGCAGGCTGCGGGCCTTGCCGTCCAGTTCGAACAACACCTGGTTGGGAGCGACGCGCTCGCCATCCTGGACATGCCAGGTGACGGTGACGTCCGGGTCGATCTGGCGGAATACCTCATTCACCCATTCCACGCCGCAAATGACGGCGTTGTCGCGGGTGATGACGCGGGCGTGGGCGGATTGGCTGGGGGGGATCAGGCTGGCCGTGATGTCGCCGGTGCGGATGTCTTCTTCCAGGGCGAAGGCAACGGCGCGGGGGATGTCGAGGGTGCGGTAGTCGATGGTCATGGGCAGCTGATTCCCTAGATAAAGGAGGCGTTTGCGGCCGTATCTTACGTGAATCGGCCAATGTTTACGATTATCAACGGGTTGCGATGTGACCAATTTTGTCAGCCAAATTTACGTCGTTTTTTGGCTGTTTTTTAGTCGTTTTTCTTTGTGAACCGGATCGCACATCCCCGATGTTCGCCTGTTGTGGACAATATTCGCTCCTATACTCGTAGCTGAGGTGTTGGAAATGAAGAAAAGCTGACAAAGATTGTCACTCCGGCGCCTCACAGGGATGGCTCGCAGGAAAGGATGCAAACCGGTTTTATAAAGCAGTGCAACGAGGCCAGCAGCCATGAATCACAAACCAGATCTACGGTGTGTAGGTGGAACCCAGGTTCCCGGCTCAACCGCTGGGTCGCGGGATGCCACGCCGGATGTTTCCATGAATGCTGCGTTGCCGGCAGCGCTGAAAAAAGCGCATCGTGCCGGGCTGGAAGTATTGCTGCAACTGCTCGGCGAACTGTTCGAGAAAGCCGATGACGCCTTCTTTGATTACGCACAGAAGGCCGGCTCGACCCAGAAGCAGGAAGAATTCATCGAGACCATGCGCACGCTGCGGCTCAAGCGCAAGGAGATCGAGCGCGCTATCATCCAGCATGTGAACCAGCAGCTGCAGCAGTTGCAGGACAGCCGTGCGGCGGGTGCCCGTCAGGATCAGGATTCCTTCAGCCTGGAATCGCTGTCGCTGGTGGCCAATGATGATCTGGAAATGGATGTTGCCATCGAAGGCATGTCCAGCAAGGCCCGCTCGGCCTGTGCGGAGTCGCTCTATCAATTGAACATGCGGCTGGATCTGCTGGTTACCTCCCAGACCGTTAACGACCAGAACAATCCGCTGAATCCCCGCCATGTCTGCGAAGGCTTCAAGAAGGCCAGCAAACTGGTGGAATGCGATATCAAGAGCCGGCTCATCATCTTCAAGCTGTTCGACAAGTTCGTCATGAGCCATTACGACGAAGTGCTGGATGCAGCCAACGGCTGTCTGGCGGAAGCGGGTATTCTGCCGGACCTGAAAGGCACACCCCGCAAAAGGACCGAGCGCGCCGCATCGGCAGCGAAGGCGGCGGACAGCGAGGCAGGCAAGAACAGTGCGCGGGAAGTCGTCAAGGAAGCGGCGACTGAATTTTTCGGCCAGCTGCAATCGCTGCTGGCATCCGCCCGCAATATTCCGATGGTGACCGATGTGGTCGGCGGCATGAGCGGTGTCGGCGCGCCGATCGGCTCCAATGCTGCCAATGCCCGCGCGGTCAGTGACGCGGAGCTGGTGGACATCCTGTCGCGCCTGCAGGTAGGGCAGGGACAGCCGCAGGAATTTACGGGTGGCCGGATTCAGGTACAGAAAATCGATCTGCGCAACACCGTGAACAATGCGCTGCTCCAGCGCGAGCGTGACCACGGCCCGGAGAAAGTCACCGAGACCGACGCTGACGTCATCAATCTGGTGGCGATGCTGTTCGATTTCATTCTGGATGACGACAACCTGCCGGTGCCGGTGAAGGCGCTGGTGGGGCGTCTGCAGATTCCGCTGCTGAAAGTGGCGATCAAGGACAAGGCCTTTTTCAATCGTGGCGGCCATCCCGCGCGCAAACTGCTGAACGAATTGGCGCGTGCCGGCATCGGCCTGTCCGAAGACAGCGACCAGCTGCAGAAGGATATGGTGTTCAAGAAAATCCAGGCCACCGTGCAGCGTATCCTGAGCGACTTCAACGACGACATGGCGCTGTTCGATGAGCTGCTGAATGACTTCAGCCAGTTCATGCAGACCGAAGTGCGGCGTTCCCAGATGATCGAGCAGCGCACCCGCGCCGCCGAAGAAGGCAAGGCCAAGACTGAGCTGGCCGAGAAAACCGCGCTGGAAATGGTGTCCCGTCGCATCGAAGGTCGCAACGTGCCGGCGGTGGTGGTGCGTCTGCTTTCCACTGGCTGGGTGGGCGTGCTGAAACTGATTTATCTGAAATATGGCCCGGAGAGCACCAACTGGCAGGGCGCGGTGAAAACGATTGATCACCTGCTGCTGAGTGTGACGCCGCCGGCCAGCGATGCCGAACGCAAGAAGCTGTTCAACGTGGTGCCGGTGCTGCTGAAAAACCTGCGGCAGGGTCTGAACACGATTTCCTTCAATCCTTTCGAGATGGGGGAAATGTTCGCCGAGCTGGAACAGGTGCAGATGCAGATCCTGCGCGGCGAAACACCGGAGCATGTGGAAGACAAAACACCGGACCCGGCCCGCGCGCTGGTCGCAGCAGTGACCGAGGATATGCAGCGCATGGGAGCTGCGCCGGTGGTGACGCCGCGCAAGGCGCCGGTCACGCAACTGGACATCACCCGGCCGAAGGAAGAGCCGCAGTATGCGCCGCTGCCGGACTCCGATCCGTTCCTGGAAAAGGCCAAGCAGCTGAACGTGGGTGCCTGGTTTGAATTCCGCAATGATAACGGCCTGAAAACCCGCGCCAAGCTGGCGGCGCACATCAAGTCGGCGGACAAGCTGATCTTCGTGAACCGCACCGGTGTGAAGATCGATGAGAAGAGCACGCTGGGTGTAGCGCATGCGCTGAAAAACGGTGAAGTCTCGCTGATCGAGGACTCGCAACTGTTCGATCGCGCGCTGGAAAACGTCATTGGCAACCTGCGCAAGGTGCGGCAGGCAAATCTGTAAGTTGGTGACTCTTCTTGTGTCATTGAGGGCTGTCGGGAGACGGCCCTTTTTTTTTGGTCTAGTATCGCCAAAACCGTTGCTGTCGAGATGGACTCCTTGGACGCCCAGACTTCCCTGCAGATCACCGGCCACTGGCTGAATCAGGCCCGCCGGGTGCCTTCCCCCAACCACAACGAACGCCCCGCAGGCATGGCGGTGGATCTGCTGGTGATTCACAGCATCAGCCTGCCGCCGGGCGAATTTGGCGGCCCCGCCATCGAGCAGCTGTTTACCAACTGCCTGCCGGCAGATGGCCACCCGTATTTTCAGGGTATTCACCAGCTGCAGGTCTCGGCGCACCTGCTGATCCGGCGTGATGGCGAGCTGGTGCAGTTCGTGCCGTTCGACCGGCGGGCCTGGCATGCGGGGAAATCCCAGCACCGCGGGCGGGAAAATTGTAACGATTTCTCCATCGGCATCGAGCTGGAAGGCACCGATACCGGACCCTTCGAGCCGGCACAGTACCAGGCACTCGCGCAGGTGATCCGGACCCTGTTGCAGGCCTATCCCACGCTCTCGCGCCAGCAGATTGCCGGGCATTCCGACATTGCGCCGGGACGCAAGACCGATCCCGGCACCGGCTTTGACTGGGCCCACCTCAACCGGCTGCTGGATGGGCTGATGGCTGGAGGCCCGTATCAGGGCTGAGCCGGGGCAGCAAGGGCGCGCCAACCCCGTCTAAGAACCGGCGCGAAAATCTGTTAGGCTTAAGGCACCGTTTAAAAATCATGACCTTGGAAGGGAACCATCCATGACGCTACTGGCATTGCTGTTGGCACTGTGGGCCGCGAAGGAAGCCTATGTGCCCGCGTATTTTGCCAGGGGGCAGTGGGGCGTGACTTACCTGGGTTTTCTGCAGCAGCGCTCGTTCATGCAGGCGGTGCATCCGGCGGCCGCTTACGGCCTGTATGTGTTGCCGCCCACGCTGCTGGGCTGGCTGATCGGCACCCATCCTGAAGGCTGGCTGTTCATGGTGGCAGCGTCGGTGCTGGCAGTTCTGCTGCTGGTGGCCTGCCTGGACTTCCGCGCGGTGGAAGTGGCGCTGGTGCCGTTCCTGAAACGCTGGCGCAACAAGGAATGGCAGTCGGCCTACGAACATGGCACCCACAGTTTCGATTATGGCCGCATGGTGAGTCCGGCCGAACTGCTCAACCAGACCGTCACCCAGTACTGGGTGCGCATCAACCAGACCCTGTTCGCGCCGCTGTTCTGGTTCGGTATTTTCGGTTTGGGCGGACTGGCGCTGTATCTGTTCACCGTACTCCTCAGCCGCGTTCCCGATCCGCAGGCCGACACGCCGGCCGCCTGGAAAAAGATCGGCATTGAATTCCTGCATGCACTGGATGGCGTCCCTGCCCGGGCGGTGGCCATGACCATTGCAGCACTCTGTTTTAACGGCAAGGCATTTGCTGTTGCCGTTAGACGCTTTCGCGCCACTGATCGCGAAGCGGAGATCGTACTCAAGCTGGCGGTGAAAATGGGGCTGGATTTCAAGGATTTGCCCGCCGACGAGGATGAACTGGCATCGGAAGGCATTCGCCGGATTCATGCCGCCCAGGATCTGCGCAGCAATGTGCTGATCTTCTGGATCGTGGTGATTTCCATCCTCACCATCATCAGCTGAGTACGCGCTCAAGCAAGAAACTACCGTTACTGGCGGTCCGGCACCAAAGCGGTGACGGCTTCCTATACTGTAACCATGCAGTCCAGGCAGGCCAGGCACGGTAGAGCCACAAGCTAAACCGAAAACTCAAAAAGTTTTGCAAACCCAGGAGTTGTATTGAATGACCCGTGAACGTTTTTATGACGATCTCGATCCCGTGGAAACCCGCGAATGGATCGACGCGCTGGACTCGGTGCTGGAAAACGAAGGCCCCGAGCGCGCGATGTACCTGCTGGACCGCCTGACCGAACGCGCCCGCATTGCCGGTGTGCAGCAGACCCACCTCACCACGCCCTACATCAACACTATCCCTGTCGAAAAAGAAGCGACCTTCCGCGGCGACCTGTATCTGGAGCGGCGCATCCGCTCGCTGATCCGCTGGAACGCGCTGGCAATGGTGCAGCGGGCGAACCTGACCGACGACGAACTGGGTGGCCACATCTCCAGCTTTGCTTCCTCGGCCACGCTGTATGACGTGGGCTTCAACCATTTCTTCCGTGCTCCGACTGACACGCATGGTGGCGACCTGATTTTCTATCAGGGCCATTCCGCCCCCGGCATTTATGCCCGAGCGTTTCTGGAAGGCCGCATCACGGAAAAGCAGATGGAAAATTTCCGCCGCGAGGTGAAGAAGGAAGGTCTGTCCTCCTATCCGCACCCGTGGCTGATGCCGAATTTCTGGCAATTCCCGACCGTGTCCATGGGGCTGGGGCCGATCCAGGCCATCTACCAGGCCCACTTCATGAAATACCTGCAGAACCGCGAGCTGATCAAACGCGACGACCGCAAGGTGTGGGCGTTTCTCGGCGACGGCGAAACCGACGAGCCGGAATCCCTCGGCTGCATTTCGCTGGCCGGACGCGAGAAGCTCGACAACCTGATCTTCGTGGTGAACTGCAACCTGCAGCGTCTGGACGGGCCGG
>CAZBII010000202.1:0-7631 GCA_964491665.1 uncultured Moraxellaceae bacterium | reverse complement strand
CGGTTGCGCCAGTTTAACATTATGCGATAATATTGCAAAAATAAGTGCATAAATGATTTTGCCAAATAAAAAGAGGGATTCCCCGTGAACAAGCTGGACCTGTCCGACAACAAGAACCGCATCCTGCCCAAGCTGTTGACGCTGCAGGCCGAACAGGCCGGGGATACCGAATTCCTGATCACCGACGAACGCCGCCTGACGTTTGCCGAGGCCGAGCAGCTGGCCAATGCCATGGCCGCCGGTCTGCGCGAGCTGGGAGTGGAGAAGGGCGATCGCGTTGCGTTCTATCTCGACAATGGCTGGGAGCCGGTGCTGATCGCGCTGGCGGTGAACAAGCTGGGTGCCATCTGGGTGCCGATCAATACCGATTACAAGGGCGCCTGGCTGAGCGAAACCATCGAGCGCAGCCGCTGCAAGGTGCTGATTACCGAGACTGCACTGCAGGACCGCGTTGTGGAAGTGCAGTCTGCGCTGAAAAACGTGAAGACGGTGGTGAAGGGCGCGCCCGCTGATATCCGCCTGCCGGGCGCCATCAGTTTTGATGCGCTGTGCGATCACAGCCCCCTCGTGCCGGATTATAGCGGCATGGATTACGGCGACACCTGCGCGATCCTGTGGACCTCCGGCACCACCGGCAAATCGAAAGGCGTGCTGCAGAGTCACAACAGCTGGATTCGTCCGATCGCCGAAGCCGCCTCCATCTATTTCAATTCGCAACCCGGTGACGTGATCTACAACGTGCTGCCGCTGTACAACTCCGGCGCCTGGATCACCGCGATTTTCCGCGCGCTGTACGAAGGCATTCCGGTGGTGATCGAGAAACGTTTTTCCGTGACGACGTTCTGGGATCGCGTGCGGCATTTCGGTGCCACGCAAACCTTCACCCTGGGCGCCATGCACATGTTCCTGTGGAATGCACCGGCCAGCGCATCCGATCGTGACAATCCGCTGCGTGTCGCCCAGATGGTGCCGATGCCGGAACAGCTGCGCGAGCCGTTCTCCCAGCGTTTCAATGTCGAGCTGTTGCCGATGGGGCTCGGCCAGAGCGAAGTGATGGTGGTGTTCACGCCGGCCTATCACCTCGGCAAGATTCCGTTCAGTTCGCTGGGCCATCCGCTGCCGGACATGGAAATCGCGCTGCTGGACGATAACAACCAGCCGGTGCCGGAAGGCGAAGTGGGCGAGATCTGCCTGAAACCGCTCAAGCCGCACATTATTTTCAACGGTTATTTCGATGATCCGGTCGCCACGGCGGAAGCCTTCCACGGCGAGTGGTATCACACCGGCGACATGGGCAAGTT
Organism: uncultured Moraxellaceae bacterium; assembly: GCA_964491665.1. Taxonomy (GTDB): domain Bacteria; phylum Pseudomonadota; class Gammaproteobacteria; order Pseudomonadales; family Ketobacteraceae; genus Ch67. Next base: position 6,330 of record CAZBII010000202.1, on the reverse strand, counting down.
TGCCGGCGGCACCTACTGGTTTGTGGACCGCAAGAAAGACGCGCTGCGTTATGCCGGCCGCAACATTTCCTCGATGGAAGTGGAAATGGTGGTGCGCAAGCATCCGGCGGTGAAGGATGTGGCGGCGTTCGGCATTCCGTCGAAGGAAGTGCCGGGTGAATCCGAGCTGGCGATTCATGTGGTGCTGAAGCCGGACTCGCAGCTGACGTATGAGGAGCTGGCGGCATTCATCAACGACAACGCTCCCTACTATCTGGTGCCGCAGTACATGGAATTCGTCGAGACGCTGCCGTACACGCCGACCAACAAGGTGCAGAAGTTCAAGCTGCGCGAACTGGGCGTGACACCCAGTACCTGGGTGCTGAAAAATTCCGGCTACAAGGTCAAGCGCTGATGGAGGCAGTCATCATGAACAGTGCAGAGCTGATTCAACTGTCGCTGGAGCAGTGCGCGGAGTCGCTTGGTGACCCGACCGCGCCGGTGTTTGCGCGCATGTACGAACGTTTTCCGGCGCTGAATCATTTTCGCGGCGAGGACGACAGCTGGGAAAACTACATGATGACGGAAATTCTCACCAACCTGATGCAGCTGGTGGAAGATCCGGGGACGGCGCTCGCCACCATCAAGGACATGACAGCACACCATCAGCTGATCGGTCTGCCGCTGGACGTGTTCAAGGGCATGTACCAGACGCTGTTTGATGTGCTGAGCCCGGAGTTTAAGGGTGAACACCGGGCTGCCATGCTGGCGGCCTGGCAGCAGGCCATCGGTACTATTCACACCTGCATCGATACGGCGGCCCACTGACTACGCCGCCGGGCAATCTGTGCTTTACTTGAATGACTGCCTGATAAATTGCTAGGGCACTTCCTGTTGTAGTGGTTAACATATTGATTTGTAACCATTCAACTTGAGTAGTCATGGGTGATTGCCTGTTAATGTCGTACCGCAAACTGCTGTTGTGTGTGCTGGGTCTGCTGCTTTTCTGGGGCATGCCTGTTGCTGCGGCCGTGCTGCAGGTGACGCCAGGTCTGGAACGGCAGGCCATTCATAACCAGCTGGAATATCTGGTAGACCCATCGGGCGCCCTTACCATCCAGCAGATTCTGCAGCATGAACCGGTAGTCCCCGTCTGGCGCACCCATGCTGACGGTACGCCCAATTTCGGTTTCACCCGCTCGGCCTACTGGTTTCACTTCCGCCTGCAAAATACCGCTGCCACAACCCTGACCCGCTTTCTGGAAATCAGTTACGCGCTGCTGGATTCCGTCGAGCTGTTTGTGGTGCAGCCCGGCCTGCCGCCGGCCACCGCCCGCGCCGGCAATGCCGAGCCGTTTGCCGCGCGCCCCATTCCCCATCGTCATCTGGTTTTCACCCTGGACCTGCAGCCGGGTGTGGTGACGGACGTTTACCTGCGGGTGAAGAGCGGCAACGGCATGCAGGTGCCGATGCAATTGTGGGAAGAGCGTGCCTTCTGGCATCAGGACCAGTACGGCATTGCCTGGCAGTTTCTGTACTACGGCCTGATGATCGTCATGGTGTTCTACAACCTGTTTCTGGCCTGGGGCGTGCGTGACAAGACGTATCTCTATTACGTGCTGATGGTGGCCAATGTCTGCGTGTTCCAGATGATTCTGCACGGCTCGGCCTACCAGTTCCTGTGGCCGGAATTTGCGGACTGGAATGCGCTGGCCATCGGCGTGTTCATTCCCGTGTCGAATGCCTGCTCGTCGCTGTTCGCCGAAAAAATGCTGCAGGTGCGTGAATACTTTCCCCGCTATTTTGCCATCCTGCGCCTGCAGGTGTGGCTGGCGCCGCTGCTGGTGCTGGCAACACTGATCTTCCCGTTCGAAATTGTCGTGCCGGTTTCCACGGCGCTGGTGTTGCTGACGGCGGCGGTGGTGGGTTTTGCCTCGATCCAGCGCTGGCCGGCCGGTGGACTGGATGCGCGCTATTTCGCTATCGCCTGGAACATGTTCGTGGTTGGTTGTCTCACCATGTCGCTGAACAAGTTCGGCGTGCTGCCCTACAACTGGTTCACGGAAAACCTGATGCAGATCGGGTCGGGCGTTGAAACCATTCTCATGTCGCTGGCGCTGGCGGCGCGCATCAACGGTCTGCGCGAAGCGGGTCTGGCACTGGAGCGGCAGCAGCTGGATGCGCGGCAGCAGGCCATGCAGGCCGAAGCATCGCTGCTGGAAGCCAAGTACGAAAGCAAGGCCAAGAGTGATTTTCTGGCGGTGATGAGCCACGAGATCCGCACACCGATGAATGGTGTGCTGGGTGTGCTGGAACTGCTGCGCGATACGCCGCTGACACCGAAGCAGAACGAACTGGTAGGCACCATCCAGAGTTCCGGCAAGATGCTGCTGAACATCATCAACGACATTCTGGATTTTTCGAAAATCGAAGCTGGCAAGATGGAGCTGGAGCGCATCCGGTTCAGCCTGCGTCAGGTGCTGCGGGATGCGCTGCAGATTCACAAGGTCAGTGCCGCCCAGAAAGGGCTGCTGCTGGCCTGTCATGTCGATCCCGAACTGGACGATGCATTGCTGGGCGATCCGTCGCGGCTGAAGCAGGTGATCTACAATCTGCTGGGCAACGCCATCAAGTTCACGGCTCAGGGCCATGTTTTTGTGCGCGTGAAGGTGCTGTCGCAAACGGCGCAGGCGCAGCAGATCAGCCTTGAGATCATGGATTCCGGCATTGGCATGAGCGCGGAGCAGCAGCAGCGCCTGTTCAATCCATTCACCCAGGCCGACACATCCACCAGCCGCAAATATGGTGGCACCGGACTGGGGCTGGCCATCAGCAAGCGGCTGATCGAGGCGATGGGCGGCAGTATTGGTGTGGACAGTCTGTTGCAGCGTGGCAGCTGCTTCTGGTTCCAGCTCGATCTGCCGCTGGTGCGGCCCCGTGCGGTGCAGATGCCTGCGCGGGTGCCGCAGCGTCTGCTGCTGTGTTCGAACTATCTGCCGCTGCAGGAATTTCTGGAAACCAGTCTGAACAAGCAGTGTTTTGCCATGCACAGCCTGGTGCTGCAGGCGCCGCAGCTGACCGCAGAGGATGTGCAGGCGGCGGAAGAATGCGGACCCAGTGACAGTAGCAGTAACAGTGACAGTGCGCTGGTGTATCTGCAGCAGGCAGGACAGCAGCCGGTGCTGCTGGTGGGAGCTTTCGCTGCGGTGCGCCAGCAGCTGCCGCTGACGGCGGAGACGCTGGCGGTATTGCCAGCACTGGACGGCTGCACCTTGCAGACACTGCCGTTTGATCTGAACCAGTTGCCCGGTCTGCGACGCGATGCTGAAACCGCACCGGAAGAAACCCCTGCGGCGGTACCGCGCAATGGTCATGCGCCGGCGCAACTGCATGTGCTGGTGGCGGAAGACAACGCGGTGAACCAGATGGTGATCCGGGAGCTGTTGCGGCCGCTGGTGGGAGAGATCGATCTGGTGGGCAACGGCCGCGAGGCGCTGGAAAGATCCCGCAACGCATCCAAACCCTACGACCTGATTTTCATGGACTGCGAAATGCCGGAAATGGACGGCTATGAAGCCACGTTGCGCATCCGCGAATATGAGCGGCGCATGGGGCTGGCCAAGGGTGTGACCGTGGTGGCGCTCACCGCGCATGCGTTCGATGAGTACCGGCAGAAGGCGTTTGCGGTGGGCATGAGTTCACATCTGACCAAACCGGTAACGCGGGCGCGCCTGCAGCAGTTTTTTGAGGAAGAGTTCGGCCATTTGCGCCGGACCTTCTGAGCTGGCGTTACTGTGTCGACGCCAGACTGGTCAGCACCAGCGTCACCAGCATGGACTGCTGGGTAACACCCATCTTCACGAACATCGAGCGCAGGTGTGCGCGCACGGTGTTCTTCTTGATATCCAGTTCCGTGGCCACTTCATCGGTGGTGTGACCTTCCGCCAGCAGGATCGCAATGGTGGCTTCCGACATGGTGAGCTGATACAGGTTCATCAGCGTGCGCACGGAAATTTCCAGGTTTTTCTCCGGGTCCTGTATCAGCAGCGTGATGTAGGGTGTGACGTCGGACTCATCGTGCAGCTCCACCGGCATCGGCTTGATCATCAGCTGATAGGCGGCCTTGCCGGAATCGCGCGGCACCGCCAGCGCATTGATCGACGCGCGTTCGTGCTTGCGGATCGCATCCAGTATCTGTTGCAGATACTGGTTGAACGTGTCGTTCAGCGCGCTGTTGTTGAGCTTGATTTTCTTCTGCACCTGATGGAAGCCGTCGGCCTCTTTCAGATACTGCTCGGCGGTGGTGTTGGACTGCAGGATGTTGCCGTGGCGGTCCAGCGTGAAAATACCGATCGAGCGCTTGGAGATGGAGTCGGCGTAAATCTGGCGTTCGGAATCCAGCTGTCGCAGTTGCAGACCCAGCGCGACCGACTGTTCCAGATGCGGAATCAGGAGCGCGAGAAATGCCTTTTCATCTTCAGTGAAATCACCCTGGGATTGTTCGCGGGTGAAGCGCACCGAAATGCGCGAATTCTTTTCGTATTGCCAGTCGATGCCGGCGATGTAATAGATGCCGAACGGTTCGAGGAACATCCGGTAGTAATCGCTTTTCAGCAGTTGCGTGCGCGGTGTGTGTTCATCCAGCGTCACGACCTGTTTCAGGGGCAGGTTGATCAGCGGATCGCGCGTGTACAGGCTGGTGTAGGAGCCTTCCTCGTTGCCAAAGGTGGCAATGTCGGCGTCGTCGCCGCTGGTGTAGATCAGGCCGGCGTCGGTGGCGGTGGGCGGACGCACGATCAGGGTGGCATGCTGCAGGTTCAGCAGCTTCTTCAGTTGCGTCAGAAAATGCTTGTTGTTGGACTGCGACGAGGTGGCAGCGCCATACAATGCGCAAAGCAGATCGGAAAGCGCAGCATTGTCGATATTCAGTGCCATGAGGAGGTCTCAGCCGGAAGCCGGGTTTTTCTTGGGTCGGAAAATACTACTCCAAAACGGTGCAGGGCAACAATGACGGCACGGTGTTGAAACGGTTAATGCAGGGCAGCGACTGTGATCATCTGACCACTGCGCGCAACGGGCCGCGCAGTGGTGGAGTGAATTGACAGATCCGGATCAGGCTTTGGCAGTGCCGCGGGCGCGGGCCAGTTCCATCGCCACGTCTTCGATCAGGTCTTCCTGACCGCCGATGGCCTTGCGCTTGGCCATTTCCAGCAGGATGTCCTGCGACGGCACGCCGTATTTGGCGCCGGCGCGCTTGGCAAACAGCAGGAACGACGAATACACGCCGGCGTAGCCCAGGGTGAGCGAGTCGCGATCCACACGCACGATCTGGTCCATCATCGGCACGATTTTTTCTTCCGCCACATTCATCAATTTGAAAATGTCGACACCGGTGACCGCGCCCATGCGATCCATCACGGCGGCGAAAATTTCCAGCGGTGTGTTGCCGGCGCCGGCGCCCAGACCGGCGGCAGAACCGTCGATGCGATTGGCACCGGCTGCAACGGCCGCCATCGAGTTGGCCACGCCCAATGCCAGGTTGTGGTGGCCGTGGAAGCCCAGCTCGGTTTCCGGCTTGAGACGGGCGCGCAGCAGGGCGACGCGTTCGGTGACGTCGTGCGGCATCATGTAGCCGGCTGAGTCAGTGCAGTAGATGCAGTTGGCGCCGTAGGATTCCATCAGCAGCGCCTGCTGCAGCAGATCCTCCGCGCTGATCATGTGCGCCATCATCAGAAAGCCGACAGTATCTAGCCCCATCTTGCGCGCCAGCCCGATGTGCTGTTCCGACACATCGGCTTCGGTGCAGTGGGTGGCAACGCGAATGGTATTCACGCCCATGTCGGCCGCCATTTTCAGATGATCGACAGTGCCGATACCCGGCAGCAGCAGCACGGACACCTTGGATTTTTTCAGTTTCGGAATCACCGCATCGAGATATTCCTCGTCGCTGGCAGCGGGAAAACCGTAGTTCACCGAAGCACCACCCAGACCATCGCCGTGGGTGACTTCGATCAGCGGCACGCCGGCGTCATCCAGCGCGGTGGCGATATCGATCATCTGGTCGATGGAAATCTGGTGACGCTTGGGGTGCATGCCATCGCGCAGACACATGTCGTGCAGTGTGACTTTCTTGCCTTGCAGATTCATTGTCGTGTCCTCGGAAACGGATTACTTGATGGCGCCAGTGGCCATGGCTTCGGCATACATTTCAGCGGTGCGCAGTGCGGCGGCGGTCATGATGTCGAGGTTGCCGGAATATTTCGGCAGGAAATCGCCCAGGCCTTCCACGTTAAGGAAAATCGACACGCGATTGCCATCAAACACGGGATCGTTCGTCAGCTTGTAGCCGGG
>CAZBII010000201.1:0-7686 GCA_964491665.1 uncultured Moraxellaceae bacterium | reverse complement strand
CATGTGACGATTGGCTATCCCGATGCCGCGTCGGAAAAGAAAATCCTGCAGCTGGCGCGCATGGAAGCGCTGGAAAAGCAGGGTCCGGAGGACAACACACCGGCGCCGATCCACGTCACCCAGCAGCACATCTTCGACGCCCGCAGCGAAATCCTGCAGCTGCACATGATTCCCGCCATCGAGGAATACATCGTCCAGTTCACCATGGCGACCCGCAATCCGCTGGCTTACGGCGACGACCTGAAAGGCTGGCTGGAATACGGCGTCAGTCCGCGCGGCACCATCGCGCTGGACGCCTGCGCCCGTGCCCACGCCTGGCTCAACAACCGCGATTTCGTCACGCCGGATGACGTGCAGGCCGTGGCGCACGACTGCCTGCGGCACCGTCTGGGCCTGACGTTCGAAGCCGAAGCCAAGGGCGTCACGCCCGACCACATCATCGACGAGCTGATCGACCGCGTCTCCGCGCCCTGAGGTGCCCCCCATGGCGAACGTCAGCAAGATGTTGCACGAACGGGAAGACATTGCGCGCTACTTCGGCGTGTATGTGTCGATGGATGAACTGGTGGCGCTGCAGGCGAATGATCTGCGGCTGGATCTGCGCGGCAAGCGCAAGGCTGTCACTGCCATGGCGGGGCAGCATCGCTCGTCGTTTCGCGGTCGCGGCATCGATTTCGACGAAGTGCGCATCTACCAGCCCGGCGACGACGTGCGCAATATCGACTGGCGCGTGACCGCCCGCACCGGCCGCGCCCACACCAAGCTGTTCCGCGAGGAACGGGAACGCCCCGTTTATCTGGTGGTGGACCAGCGCGAATCCCTGTTCTTCGGCTCGCAGAATGCCTTCAAGTCCGTGGTCGCCGCCCGCACCGCCGCCCTGCTCGCCTGGGCCAGCCGCGTGCATGGCGATCGCGTCGGCGGTTTCCTTTTCAATGACCACGAAGTGCAGGAACTGCGGCCGAAGGAAGGCAAAAAAGGCATCCAGAATTTTTTCCGCCTGCTGATCCAGTTCAACCAGGCACTCGATGGCCAGCGCGTGCAGCGCGAGTTCACCCGCCACGCGATGACGCAGGCCATGAGCCATCTCAACCAGGTGGTGCGGCCCGGCAGCCTGGTGATCCTGATCAGCGACTTCCAGCATTTCGAAGCGGACACGCTGCAGCATCTCAACCTCTGCTCCCGCCACAACGACCTGATCGCGATCCAGATCCAGGACCCGCTGGAAAAGCAGCTGCCGCCGTCCGGCGCCTATGGTTTTACCGACGGCATGCGCAACGTGCGCATCGACACCTCGATCCGCAACGTGCGGCGGGATTACGCACTGAATTATGTGGAACGGCAGGCCGAACTGCGGGAACAGCTGGCCAGCATTGCCGTGCCGCTGATCGAGATCGGCACCGCTGATTCCATCACCGACCCGTTGCGCGCCGCGCTGGGTCTGAAAGGCGCTGCGGGGCTGCGCACATGACCGGCGTGCAGACCAATCCATCCGCCGTGAATCCGCAGGACGCCGCCGAACAGCTGCGCGACATCCATCTGCCCGAGGCCATCGGCTGGTGGCCGCCGGCGCCCGGCTGGTGGCTGCTGCTGATCCTGCTGGTTGCCATCGTCGGTGGCGTGCTGCTGTGGCGTCGTCACCGCTTTCGCAAGCTGGCCTACAAGCGCGAGGCACTGGCGGAATGGCAAACCCTCCACGCCCGCTTTCTCGCCGACAAAAATGCCACGCAGCTGCTGGCGGATCTGGCGGTGCTGCTCAAGCGTACCTGCATCACCCGTTACGGCCGCGAGGCAACCGCCGGGCTGGCGGGAGAACAATGGCTGGAATTTCTGGACCAGACCGGCAAATGCCAGGATTTCAGCAAGGGCGCCGGACGCGTCCTGGTGGAACAGCGCTTTGCGCCCCAGCCGGACATCGACGCTGCCGCACTCCTGCAGGCCACTCTCAACTGGTTGAACAAACAATGCTGATCATTCTGAAGATGTGGTGGCCCCTGCTGCTGTTGCCGCTGCCGTGGATCATGCGGGCAGTGCTGTCGCAGGCGCCGGACAGCAACACCGGCCTGCTGCGCGTGCCGTTTTTTGATGCCATCGATGAACTGGCCCACCGCCGCGAGCGCAACCGTGCCGCCGTCAGCTGGCGTTTCCGTCTGTTGCTGCTGTGCATCTGGTTGCTGCTGGTGATTGCCGCCTGCGGCCCCACCTATATCGGCGATCCGGTGACTGTGCGCGACAAGGCCCGCGACCTGATGATTGCCGTGGATGTGTCGCAAAGCATGCAGACGCCGGACCTGACCCTGCGCGGCGAGCAGGTGGATCGTCTCACCGTGGTCAAGGATGTGCTGAACGAATTCATCGACCGCCGCAACGGCGACCGGCTGGGCCTGATCCTGTTCGGCACCCAGGCCTATCTGCAGACGCCGCTCACCTTCGACCGCCCCACCCTGAAGCAGCTGCTGAACGAATCCCAGATCGGTATCGCCGGTTCCTACACCGCGATTGGCGATGCGATCGGCCTGGCGCTGAAACGGCTGAAGGATCGTCCCAACGAAAGCAAGGTGCTGATCCTGATGAGTGACGGCGCCAACACCGCCGGCGAGATCGAACCGCTGCAGGCGGCGGAACTGGCGGCGGCAAAAGGCCTGAAGATTTACACCATCGGCGTCGGCGCCGAGGAAATGGTGATGCCGGGCATTCTGGGCACCCGGCTGGGCGCGCGCCGCATCAATCCGTCCGCCGACATGGATGAGGAAACCCTCACGGCCGTGGCCGAGCGCACCGGCGGCCAGTATTTCCGCGCCAAAAGCACCGAGTCCATGCGCCACATCTACCAGATGCTGGACAAGCTGGAACCGGTGGAAGCGGACGACACCACCTTCCGCCCGATTCAGACCCTGTTCTACTACCCGCTGGGACTCGCCCTGCTGCTGAGCGCCGCCATCGCGATGCACAGCCTGCTGCGCAGTACCCTGGCGCGCCGTGCGCAGACCCGGCAACCGGCCAGTCCGCTGAATGAGGCCGCCCCATGAGCGAACTGTTCGACAGCATTGCCCAGTTCCATTTCCTGCGCCCGCTGTGGCTGCTGGCAATCCTGCCGGCCAGTGCGCTGGTGGTGCTGCTGTGGCGGCGCAAGACCCATTACGGCATCTGGGAACGGGTGATTTCACCGCACCTGCTGCCGCATCTGATGCAGGGCCGCGTGGGCGAACAAAGCCGCCTGCCGCTGGTGCTGCTGCTGACGGCCTGGGTGCTGGCGAGCATTGCCATGGCCGGCCCCACCTGGCGCAAGCTGCCGGAAGCCGCGCAGAAAAAAGTGGAAGCGCAGGTGATCGTGCTGGACCTGTCGCTGTCCATGTACGCCGCTGACCTGCCGCCGTCGCGCCTGGTGCGCGCCCGCATGAAACTCACCGACATTCTCAAGCGCAGCCAGGAAGGGCTCACCGCGCTGGTGGTATTTGCCGGCACGCCGCATGTGGTCACACCGCTGACCGACGACACCAACACCATTCAGAGCATGGTGGCCAGCCTGGGTCCGGACATCATGCCCATCAAGGGCAGCGATCCGGTGGCCGCCGTCAAACGCGCACTGGAAGTGTTCCAGCAGGGCGGCGTCAGCAGCGGCCGCATCCTGCTGATGACCGATTCCGTGCCGGACGATTTCGTCAGCGCGCTGGAGCCGGTCATCACCTCCGCCACGCCGGTATCCATTCTCGGCGTCGGCACCGAGGAAGGCGCGCCCATCGCCCTGCCCGACGGCAGCTTCGTGAAGGAAGCCGGCGGCAACATCGTGGTGCCGCGACTCGACATCGACCGCCTGAAAAAGGCCGCGCGTCAGCTGGGTGGCCGCTTCAGCACCCTGGGCACCAGCGACGACGACATCAATTACCTGCTGGCGAAAACCAATCCCTTCAGCGACCAGAAAATTACCGATGCCCACCGCGAATTCGACGTGTGGGATGAAGTCGGTCCCTGGCTGGTGGTTTTGCTGCTGCCACTGGCGGCAGCCGGTTACCGGCGCGGCTGGCTGGGCGCCCTCCTGCTGCCACTGTGCGCCGCGCTGACACTGTCCGCTCCACGCCCGGCCCAGGCGTTCGAGTGGCGCGATCTGTGGACCACGCCGGACCGGCAGGCGCAACAGCTGCTGGAAGAAGGCAAAGCCGCCGACGCCGCGAAAAAATTCACCCGGCCCGACTGGAAAGGCGCCAGCGAGTACCGCGGCGGCAATTATGAAGGCGCCGCCGAACAGTTCCGCCAGCAGCAGGATGGCGACGGCTACTACAACCTGGGCAACGCGCTGACCGAACTGGGCCAGTACGACGACGCCATCGCCGCCTATGAAAAAGCCCTGCAACTGGACCCGTCCAACGAAGACGCCAAATACAACGCCGACGTCGCCCGCAAGCGCAAGGAACGCCAGCAGCAACAGCAGCAGAACGGCGGCGGCAACAGCGATCCCAACAAGAAAGGCGACGACGAGCAGAACAGCGACCAGAAAGACCAGGACCCGAACCAGCAGAACGACCAGCAGCAGGATCAGAATCAGGATCAGAACAATCAGGACGCGAACCAGAAAGATCCGAATCAGCAGGATCAGGGTAAGCAGGATCAACAGGACCAGAACCAGCAGGATCAAAGCCAGCCGCAAAACGGCCAGCAGGAGCCACCGGACCCCTCGTCACCGGCGCAAAAGCAGCAGAACCAGCAGAGCCAGCAGAACAAAGAGGACGAACAGCCCCCGCAGGATGACGCCCAGAACCAAGCGGCCCAACCGGAGTCTGAGCAGAACGGCGAACAAGGCGATCGGCCGCCGCCCGCCCCGGCGAACCTTAACCGGGATGGACTGCAGTCGGAAGACCAGCAGGCGCTGGAACAGTGGCTGCGGCGCGTGCCCGACGATCCGGGCGGTCTGCTGCGCCGCAAATTCGAACGCGAAACCCAACTGAGAAAAAATCCTCCCGGCGGAGAATCGACATGGTAAGCCCCACCCGCATCGTAGTCGCTCTGGTGCTGATGCTGCTGCACAGCCTGGCGTGGGCGGTGAATCTGGACGTGACGCTCGACAGCAGTGAAATCGCCGCGGGCGACACGGTGAACCTGACGTTCACGGTGGACGAAGCCGCCTTCGGCAAGGAACCGGACTTTGCGCCACTGAAAAAGGATTTCGAAATCGTCTCGAAGCGCCAGAGCTCGCAGTACAGCATGATCAACGACCGGATCACCACCTCCTCCAGCTGGATCGTGACGCTGCTGCCCAAGTCGGAAGGCTTCCTGGCGATTCCGGGCCTGCGCTACGGCGACCAGACCAGCAAGCCGCTGAAGCTGCACGTCACCCAGCGCCGCCCGGACACCAGCGCCAGCGCCATCAGCGGCGTGGTCTATCTCGACGCCCAGATCGACAAGAACGAAGTGTATGTGCAGGAACAGCTCATCTACACGGTGCGCCTGTTCCACCGCATCGACCTGCATGATTCGACGTACACACCGCCCAAGGTGAATAACGCGGTCATGGAAACGCTGGGCAACAAGCGCGAATACCTCACCACCGTGAATGGCGCCAGTTACCAGGTGGCGGAGCAGCGCTACGTACTGTTCCCGCAGCAGAGCGGCACCCTCACCATTCCGCCGGCGGAAATCACCGGCACCGTGTTTCTGGCCAGCCGCAACAGCTTCATGCTCGACCCGTTCAACGGCAAGCAGATCCGCCGCAAATCGCCGGAGCTGACCATCACCGTCAAACCCCAGCCCGCCAGCTACCCGGCCGACCAGCCCTGGCTGCCAGCCCGTTCCCTCACCCTGCGGGAAAGCTGGAAGCCCGCCAATCCGGAATTCAAGGTGGGCGAGCCGGTCACCCGCGCCATCAGCATCGAGGCCGAGGGACTGGCGCCGTCCACCCTGCCGCCGATAAAGCCACCCTCCTTCGACAATCTGAAGATGTACCCGGAGCAGGCGGAAACCGGCAGCAACATCGGGCCGCGCGGACTGATCAGCAAGCGGGTGGAAAACCTCGCCATGATTGCCACCACCGGCGGCGACATCACCCTGCCAGCCGTGGAAGTGACCTGGTGGGATGTGGACGAGGAACAGGTGAAAGTGGCGCATCTGCCGGAGAGGTCCATTCATATCGCCGGTACCGCGACGCACCAGCAGACCGACGCACCGCTGCAGGCACCGTCCGCCAGCACCGACGCCGATGAAGCGCCGCAATCCCTCGGCGAGTCGGGCAATCACACCTGGCAGTGGCTGGCCCTGATTGCCCTGCTGCTGTGGCTGGTCACGCTGGGTGTCGCAGGCTGGCTGTGGCGCAAACGGCAGCAGACACCGGCAAATCCCGCGCCCGTCGTGGCCGGTACAGCAGAATTCTCTCCGCTGGCAGCCAAAGCCGCGCAACAGCAGTTTGAAGCGGCCTGCGCCAGCAACGACGCCCGTGCCGCCCGTACCGCACTCATCGAGTGGTATCGCCAGCAGTTCCACAATCCGCACATCCACAATCTGGATCAGGTTGCGCAGCAGACGCCTGCGCCGGAACTGCAGCAGGCGGTGCAGAAACTGGATGCCGTCCTGTATCGCAGCGCCCGAGCCAGTGACTGGAACGGCGCTGAACTGCAGCAGGCCGTGCAACTCGCCCAATCGCATCAGACGTCAGTGCCGACGGTTTCCCACCTGCAGCCGCTCTATCCCACCTGACTGTTGCGCCGGAAAAAGAAAAGGCGGTGAAAACACCGCCTTTGCCTGTTCTGAAAAATGTTTGGCCGGCATCACTGCGACGGCGACGCCAGCTTGACGCCACTCTGCCCCACCATCACCAGCTTGCCGGACGGTGACTTGCCGATGCCCACAATGGCCTGCCGGTCCTTGGTGGTCTGCCCGGTGAAGGAATTGCCGCTGTCCTTGCTGGTCAGGATGGTGCCGGAATTGCCCACCATCACCATGTTCTGACCGCCCAGCAACACACCCGCCATCAGGCTGCTTTCCGTGGTGCTGTCGATTTTTTTCCAGCTGCCGCCGCCATCGGCGCTGCGATACAGATGGCCCTGCAGACCAAACACCATCACGTCATCAACACCAGGCCCGGCCAGCAGACCGAACCAGGAACCTTCATAGGGGCTGCTCAGCGCGGTCCAGGACTGGCCGCCATCGGCCGAGCGGAACAGGATGCCTTTCTCGCCCGCGATGTAAATCACGTTGCCGTCGGCCGACGCAATGGCATTCAGATGCCAGTTGTCCTCGTTGTTGAGGCGCGCCGACCAGTCATCCCAGTTCATGCCACCATCAGCAGTGTGCAGCAGGGCACCGTAGGCCCCCACGGCGAATCCTTCCTTCTCGTTGCGAAACCAGACATCCAGCAGCGGCGCGCCCAGCCGGGGCAACGCATTGAACTGTTCATCGGTGAAATTGGCCTGCTCTTCCTCGCTGAATTCCTTGTAGGGATTGGCGTACTGCACTTCCCAGCTGAGGCCGCCATCGCGGGTGCCCAGAATCAGCGCTTCATGTCCCACTGCCCAGCCCACCTGATCCGAGGCAAAGAATACACCGGTCAGCAGGGTCTGCACCGGCACCTGCGCCTGCCGCCAGGTGCGACCTTCATCAACCGACGTCAGAATGTGGCCGCGCTCGCCCACCACTGCAATGCGACTGCCTGCCACGCTCACATCCGTCAGCAGCGAACTGGCCGCCTTCGCCGACATCACC
>CAZBII010000200.1:0-7734 GCA_964491665.1 uncultured Moraxellaceae bacterium | reverse complement strand
CATCAACGCCGGCTTCGGCTGGCACAGGCCATCAACCGGCGGACGTGTCGAGCAAGCTGTTCGATGAAGATGCCTATGCCGGCGTGATGCAGGCGCTGGACGAAGTGAACTGGAACGAATTCGGCGCGCGCTACATTGTGCTGATCACCGATGCCGGCGCGGTAGCGGGCGACGATCCGCTGTCGGCCACTGGACTCAACGCCGATCAGGTGCGGCTGGAAGCCAAATATCGCGGCGTGGCAATTTACGCGCTGCACCTGAAAACGCCGGCTGGAAAAAATGATCACGCCACCGCCGAGGCCCAGTACAACGATCTGGCCATGAACCCGTTCCTCAACAAGCCGCTGTACTATCCGGTGGAAGCCGGCGACGTGGGCAGCTTCGGCAAAAAAGTGGATGCGCTGGCCGACGCGATTACCGGCCAGGTGAAAGCCGCCTACAGTGGCGAAGACGCCGCCGGCAGCGCCACCTTCGCCGATCCCGGCTACGTGAAAAACGGCAAAAACGGCAAAAACGGCAAGAGCCCGGCCCAGACTGCCGACAAATCTGCCGACACACTGACGAAAGACACCGCGCTGCTCGGCCACGCCATGCAGCTGGCCTATCTGGGCGAACTCACCGGCGCCACCGCACCGCCGGTGTTCGAAGCCTGGATCAGCGACCGCGATCTGGAAAAGCAGAACCTGCCCACCACCGACGTGCGTGTGCTGCTCACCAAAAGCCAGCTCAGCGACCTGTCCGACGTGGTGAAGAAAATCGCCGACGCCGCCAACGAGGGCCTGATCTCGCCGTCCAACATGTTCGAGCAACTGCGCTCCGTCGCCGCCACCATGGGCCAGGACCCGAACCAGCTGAAACAGAAATCCGCCGCCAATCTTGGTGAACTTGGCCTGCTGGGGGAATACCTCGACGGCCTGCCCTACATGAGCGACGTGCTGAGTCTGGATGAGGAAACCTGGAAAAGCTGGGAAGGGCTGGAGCAGGAAAAATTCATCCGCCGCCTGAACACCAAGCTGAAGTATTACCAGCGCTACAACGCCGACGTGGACCGCTGGGTGTCCCTCGCGCCGGGCAGCGATCCGCGCGACCACGTCTATCCGGTGCCGCTGGAAGCGCTGCCCTGATGCTGCGGATCGAAGGCATGGCCACCGTGCGCGGCGAAGGCAGCCAGTCCTACCGGGTGATGCTGCCGTCGCTCACGCTGCAGCGCGGTGAAGTGGCGGCGATCACCGGCCCGAGCGGCTGTGGCAAAAGCACGCTGCTGGAAATGATCGGCCTGATTCTCACGCCCGCGCAGTTACAGGCATTCACGCTGGGCGATGCTCCCGCCGTGGATGTGGCGGCGCTGCTGCAGCAGGATGCCCAGGCGCCGCTGGCGGATCTGCGCGCGCGCAAGCTGGGTTTCGTGCTGCAGACCGGCGGCCTGCTGCCGTTTCTGTCGGTGCGTCACAATATCGAACTGCCGCGTCGCATGAGTGGTCTGCCGGCCAAAAGCGATCTGGTGGAAGACGCCATCGCCCGCCTCAACCTGATTCCCCTGCTGGACAAACTGCCGCGCCAACTGTCCATCGGCGAGCGCCAGCGCGTGTCGTTCGTGCGCGCCATTGCCCATCAACCCGATCTGCTGCTGGCGGACGAACCGACTGCCGCACTCGATCCGATCCAGGCGCGCAAACTGTTCGAACTGATCATCGAGATCGTGCAGCACTTTCGCATCGCCGCGCTGCTGGTGTCCCACGACTGGGATCTGGTGCGCGCCTGCGGCCTTCGCAACATCATCGGCACACCGG
The DNA here is from genome assembly GCA_964491665.1 of uncultured Moraxellaceae bacterium. Taxonomy (GTDB): domain Bacteria; phylum Pseudomonadota; class Gammaproteobacteria; order Pseudomonadales; family Ketobacteraceae; genus Ch67. The sequence continues at coordinate 5,944 of CAZBII010000200.1, read as the reverse complement.
TTGTCGACGACCACCAGGGAACGGTATTCCGCGATGCAGAACGTGACGCTGCCTGAGCCGAATCCGCAAACCCGCTGGCGTCTGCTGGTGGAACTGGCCAGCCGCGACCTGTGGTTCGATCGGAAGGTGTCGCTGTGCATCATCGCCAGCATCATCGCGGTAATCGCGCCGCTGCTGTTGCTGTTCGGTCTGAAGAACGGTGTGGTCACCCAGCTGCGCGACAACCTGCTGCGCGATCCGCGCAATCTGGAAATTCGCATGCTCGGCAACGGCAACATCAGCCAGATGTGGCTCGACGAACTGGCTGCGCAACCGGGCGCCGGCTTCGTCATGCCGCTCACCCGTTCCCTCAATACGCAGGCCGATTTGGTGAAGAACAGCCAGCACTTCGCCGCTGATGCCGAAATCATTCCCAGCCGCGCCGGCGATCCGCTGTTGCAGGGCAGTGTCGCGCCGCCGCAACAATTGCAGGAGGTGGTGCTGAGCGCCGCTGCCGGGAAAAAACTGCAGGTCAAAACTGGCGACACGATTCAATTACTGGTGCAACGCAAACGCCAGGACGTCAGCGAACGCGGCCATCTCAAAGTCACCGTCACCGGCGTTTTGAGCGACACCGCCTTCAGCCGCCCGGCCGCGCTGGTCACACTGGATTTACTGATCGCGCTGGAACAGTTTCGCGACGGTTTCAAACTGCCGCTGCTGGGCATCGACACCGGTGACGACATCACGGAAGCCAAAACCCGTTTCGCCCGCGCCCGCATTTATGCGCGCAGTCTGGATGACGTGGCGGTGCTGGCGGACTGGCTGCAGCAGCGCAACGTGGAAGTGTCCACCCGCGCCCGCGACATCGAAGCCGTGAAAGCCATCGACCGCGTGCTGAGCCTGATCTTCGCCGTGATCGCCTGGACCGCCGTGATCGGCTGCATCGCCTCACTGATCGGCGCCTTCCTTGCCAACATCGACCGCAAGCGCAAGGATCTGGCGCTGCTGCGTCTGCTGGGTTTTCATCGCAGCGCGGTGGGCAGTTATGTCATGGTGCAGGCCGCGCTGCTCACCGGCATTGCCTTCGTGATCGGCTATGGTGTGTACCTGATCGGCGCCGCCGTATTCAATCACGCGCTGGGCACCAACCTGGCGGACGACGCCTTCGTCTGTCATCTGGACAACACTCACATCGCGCTGGCGTTTGTCAGTGCCCTGCTGATCGCCACGCTGGTGGCGGGAACAGGAGGATTCCGTGCCATTCACATCGAGCCGGCCGAAAGCCTGCGGGAAATCTGACATGACTTCATTCGGAAAAATGCTGCTGTCCACTGCATTGCTGGCCCTCGCCAGCAGTGCAAACGCCGCCTGGGACGAAAAATATTTCAACCCCAAACCGGCCGACGGCGACGTCATCCTACCGATGCCCTGCGACGGCGCCATGACGTTTCGCAAGGTGAACATTCCGCTGGCGACTCCGCTGGCCGACTACGCCATCACCGTGGGACAGGACGGTGAATGGGGCTATCTGGAACAGGCCCGCCCCGCCTTCATCGCCGGCAGCTTCACCGTCAGCAAACCGGAAGCCGGCCGCTACTACCTGCTCGCCAAATACGAACTGAACGAACTGCAATATCAGGCGGTGACGGCGGACAAATGCCCCACGCCGGCGGCCAAATCACGTCTGCCGCAAACCGGTCTGAGCTGGTTCGACGCCGTGAGTTTTTCCGACAAATACAGCCAGTGGCTGCAGAAAAACGCTGCCGCCAAACTGCCGAAGGAAGATGGCGTGGCCGGCTTCGTGCGCCTGCCCACGGAAGTGGAATGGGAATTTGCCGCGCGCGGCGGTATTGCCGTGTCGCCGGCTGAGTTCCGCGACGTGCGTTTCCCCATGCCGGAGGGCATCAACGGTTATGCGTGGTTTGCCGGCGCGCAATCCGCCAATGGCAAACTGCAACTCACGGGCCTGCTCGGCGCGAATCCGCTGGGCCTGCACGACGTCCTCGGCAACGTCGATGAAATGGTGTTTGAACCCTTCCGCCTGAACAAGCTCGACCGCCTGCACGGCCAGGCCGGCGGCTACGTGGTGCGCGGTGGCAACTACCAGACGCCGCAGGCGGAACTGCGCAGCGCCCTGCGCGCGGAAGAACCCTATTACAGCAGCGGCGGCCAGAACAAACTCAAAACCAGCGGCGTGCGACTGGCTTTAGTGGCACCGGCGCTGACCTCGCGCGAACGCGTGAAAGCCATTGAAAGCGAATGGAGCAAACTGGGCGCACAAAGCGGCAGCACGCAAACCACCGGCAAGGACACCGTGAAAGAACTGGACAGCATCACCTCCGGCGTGCAGGACGACGAGCTGAAAAAACAACTGGAGAAACTGCAGAACGATCTGCGCGCCAACAACCAGGCCCGCGACGAACAGCGCGATCAGGCGATCCGCTCCTCACTGCAACTGGGCGCCTTCCTCTGCACCAAACTGAAGGACGACGGCGAATTTCACGAACGTCTCGCCCAGCTGTACAAGACCAGCTGCGAGGAAAACAGCACGCCGTCCAACACCTGCCCCGTTCGCAAGCAGCAGATGGATGACCAGAAAAAAGTGCTGGATTTCATCCTCAACTATTACGCCGACACGCTGGTGGACACCAGCATGACCTACACGGAAAAACAGGTGGAACCGCAGATCGATGTCACCGCGCAGCAACTGTCGGCGCGCGGCAAGAACAATCTGCGCGCCTATCTCGACACGCACTGGAAAAATCTGGGCGGCTATCTGAAATCCGGCAAGATCGCGCGCCAGCAGTGGCTCGACGCCTGCAAGACCGTCAAATGATTCACGCTTGAAGAACGCACACGAGGCAACACCATGACGCATGCACTCCGTCAATTGCATCTGAAAACTTCCGCACTGGTGCTGGGCATCAGCCTGGCACTGGGCGGCTGCGCCAACTCACCCTACTCCATGCCGAAACAGCTGGGCGGCGGTGGCGGCAACACACCGGCACCGTCGCAACCGGCCGGCGGCGGCACCGATCCGCGCCTGACCAACAACGACGAAGCGCGCTTCTTCAGCAAATCCGGCTGGCAGGCCTGCGCCGGCGGTGCACTGGTCGGCGCGCTGGCCTGCCAGATCGGCAATCCCAGCGACAAGAAAGACTGCATGCTGAAAGCCGCACTGGTCGGCTGCGGCGTGGCGATGGGCGCCAACTATTATCTCGACCAGCGCCGCAGCGAATACTCCAACACCGAAACCCGCCTCGACGCCATGATCAACGACGTGCGCGAGGACAACCGCAAGCTGGCCAGCCTGACGCAAACCGCACGCACCGTCATGGCGGAAGACCGCGCCCAGATCGCGCAGCTGAAAAAGGACATCGCCGCGCAGAAAGTGCAGAAGGCCCAGGCCCAGCAGCAACTGGCGGAAATCGACGCCAACACCCGCTACCTGCAGAAAACCCTGGCCGATCTCAAATCGCGGGAAAAGCAGTGGCGTGAAGTAGCGGCCAGTGAACGCAACAGCGGCGCCCGCGTCGACACACTGGATGCCGAAATCAACCGCATGCAGCAGCAGATCGCGTCACTGGAAACCGAAATCGACACCCTGTTCCAGCAACGTTCCGCCATCAAGCTCGGCTGAGGAATTCAACATGCCTGCACTCATTCGTTCCACCCTGCTCTGCACCGCACTCACTGTCGCCGGCTGCACCGTCAACCCCGCCGACTGCGATCCCACCAATCGCGACGCCAGCCTGATAGCCAAAACCCGCTGCACCACATCTGGCGCCTACCAGGAACGCGTCAACGTCAAACAGCAGATCCTGCTGGACGAACAGAAAACCAACCAGCTGTTCCGCGAAGTTTACGCCGCCGTGGAAAAGGAAAAATCGGAAGTCAGCGCGGAATTGCGCGGCAAGCGCAGCGAATATGGCGCGCTGAAAAAATCACTGGGCGCGCTGCTGGCAGAACTGAAAAACAAGGCCAAGGGCAACCAGCAGATCGAGGCGGAAATAAAGGCGCTGGAGCAGGAACTGGCCAACGTGCAGACTCAGGACAGTCCGGCCGTGATCCAGAAGCAGGCGCAACTGGATGAACTGAAAAACAAGGTGGTGACACTGGAGCAGAGTCTGGGCCTGCGCCAGTAAACTCCACTCAAACCAGAAAAAGAAAAAAGTGCGGCGCGCTCAGGTATCCGCCCAGCGCCGCACCAGATTGTGATAGATCCCCGACAGCCGCACCACTTCCGGATGCTCCACACCCTGCACCGCTGCCAGAGACTGGATGCTCTGGTCCAGGTCGTACAGCAGCTCGCGCTCGCCATCATCCCGCACCATGCTCTGCATCCAGAAGAACGAACACACCCGCGCGCCCCGCGTCACCGGCATCACCTGATGCAGACTCGACGACGGATACAGCACCAGGTGTCCGGCCGGCAGCTTCACCGCCTGCGCGCCGAACTTGCCTTCGATCACCAGCTCGCCGCCGTCGTATTCCTCCGGCTCGCTCAGAAACAGCGTCATGGAAAGATCGGTACGAATCCGCACCACAGTACCTTTCACAAAACGAATGGCGTTGTCGACATGCACACCGAAATGTTCGCCACCCTGATAACGGTTAAACAGCGGCGGGAAAATTTTCAGCGGCAGCGCCGCGGAAATGAACTGCTGGTTCACCGCCAGCGCGTCGAGAATTTCATTCCCCAACTGCTGCGCCAGCGGTGACTGTTCCGGCAACTGCTGATTCTGTTTCACCGCACCGGACTGCACTCCCGCCGTGACTTTGCCGTCCACCCACTGCACCGCGTCCATCTGCTGGCGGAAGCGTTGCACGGTGGCCTTGTCGAGCACGTCAGGAATGCAGATCAGCATGCGGTTCTCCGGATCAGAAGTCGTAAGTCGCCGTGACAAAGGCGGAACGGCCCGGCGCCACATACACGAACGGCACTGCGCTGCGATAGAATGCATCGAAGTAGCGCTCGTTCTCGGCATTCAGCACGTTCAGACGCAGCTCCAGCTGCCGCGTCACCTGATATTCCGCCAGCAGGTCATAACGCCAGTAGGCCGGAATCTCGGTCAGCAGGCCGGTGGTGCTGTTGGGCACTGCCGCCCAGGTGCCGCCGTTGATGTCGTCACGATAGCTGGCCGTCATGCCCAGCGCAAACGCATCGGTAAACTGGTAACGGTTGAGCAGAGTGAGGGATTTTTCCGCCACGTTTGCCAGTTCCAGTCCCACCTGATTGGGATTGATGGAATCGGTGATTTCGGTGTCGAGATGGCTCATGCCGCCCGCCACACTCCAGCGCTCGGTAATGTTGCCGGACAGACCCAGCTCCGCTCCTTCAATCCGCACTTCGCCCGTGTTGCCCCACGTGCCCGGAATACCGGGACCAGGGCTGGGCGCCTGCTCGCGCGCATCATCCTTCTCGGTGCGGAAGATGGCGAACGTCAGCAGCGTGTGCCGATCAAAGAGTTCCCACTTGGTGCCCAGTTCGTAATTGCGGTTGCGCTCGATGCCCAGATCCTCGGTTTCGGGGCCAAGGCCGCCGTACACCGTGGCGGTGCCATCAATCAGTTCACCCACCGGGTTGGCCGACGTGGAAACCGAAGCATAGATACTGCCGTTGACGGCTGGCTTGTAGATCACCCCGGTGTGCCAGTTCAGGTAGGTGTCCTTGGTATCGGCCACCGACGCCACGTTCACGTAATCGTTCACCGAAATCTGGCGATCCAGTTCGTAGTAGTCATAACGCAGACCACCGAACACCTGCCACCAGCGGTTGATTTCCAGCGTATCCATCGCGTACCAGGCCTTGGAAACCAGCACCGTGCTGGTTTCGTTCGGGCTGTCGATCACCGTGCCGCTCCACAGATTGTTATCCGGGTTATACAGATCGATGATGATGTTCCCCGCTCCCGCGGCGCCCGCAAATGCCGGCGGCAGGTTCGCCATCTTTTCCTTGGTC
>CAZBII010000199.1:0-7835 GCA_964491665.1 uncultured Moraxellaceae bacterium | reverse complement strand
ATGCATCACAAGGATGTGGAGTATTACCAAAATGAGACCAACAGATTTGGCTCAACACTATATAGATCGTCACGTTTTTAATTCTCATACTGAACACCTATTTCGCTCAGTAACACGCACACTAGAGCGAGAATTTCCAGGCATTTCAATCTCCGAATATACCCCCGACATGGTTAATCTGTGGCGCAAGAACACCTTAGCTAGACTGAAAGTTCACAGTTACAACACTTATCTTCGACATATCCGCATTCTATTCAAGCATGCAGTATCTCATAAGCTTGCAATCGACAATCCTTTCATGTCGGTACGCTTTGTAAGGCGAAGCTTTGCGCCAAAAGCTATACACAGCGATGACATTCGACACGTCATTCAAAAGGTTGAGTCAGACACAGTTATCCATCCCGGCTGGTTTTGGGCCATTGTCATTCGATTCCTTCTTAATACAGCTGTTAGAAGACGGCAGATAATAAATTTGCGTTGGCAACACATAGACATTGATCGCAAACAAATACGACTAACTCAGGAAGGCAGCAAAAACTCTCGTGAGTGGAGCATACCGATAGGTGATTCAACCATTGCAGATCTTCAGACCCTGAGACACGAGCTTAAGAGGATCGGCATCAATCCACGACCAGGGGATCAAGTCTTCAACCCCAAGCCATTCAGCCCACAAATGAGGCTGCAGGAGCTGAATGGAAGTAAGCTAACTGATCTCTTTCAAGTAATTTCCAAAAATACCGGCGTTCACATTTCGCCCCACCGTTTACGGCACACTCTAGGGACACGCCTGGGTACTGCAGAGCATGCGAATATCGTAGCTATCCAACTGTTGATGGGGCACGCATCTATTTCGAGCACCCGCATCTATGTAAATTGTCCAATTGATTGCATTCGGCAGGTTTTGGAGAGAGACGGTTTTGAGCAGGAGCTAATCAACTCAAAGACGCAAAAGACAAACAACTGAACAACACATCGACAAAAAAATATTTCAAAACCGAAAGTGTGCCCATATACTCATCTGAAGGTCATGGTATTCGCAGCGCGACCGCTTTTCTTTTCTTAACCCCCAATCGTGTTGATTCAGGTCAAGAAGGATTTAGGGGCAGTGACATAACAGGAATGGCATGAATTTCAGGCAGCTGGCGGCGTTGCCAGCAGGCGATCCAGCTGCGCAATCGCTGAGGAGTAATCAAAGTTCTCGATGCTGTGACAGAGTTCATCCAGCTGGGTAGCGCTGGCCTGACCGGCAAGCGCCCACCGCAACTGCCGGATCTGCTGGTCATCCAGCACCTCGCTGGCCAGCAGGCGCTCGCGCAGGGACTGCAGCCAGTCCGGCGCCAGCGTGTCAGGCACCGGGGTCAGTTCAGGCAGTGGCGCCAACCGGCTGCGGGCAATCTGGAACAGGGTCTCGGCACTGCCGAGCACTTCCGCAGTGGCGTCGCGCAACGCATCCAGCAGCGCTGTCAGTTCCGGCTTCGGCTTCCGGCATGCCAGTTCGATGCTCCCGGCCAGCTGCTGGATACGGACAAAGCCCAGGTTGCCTGCCACACCCTTGAGCCGGTGCGCCAGATCAGCACACTGCGCGATGTCCTGCTCCTCCGCCAGAATGGCCAGGCCGGCCGCCACCTGTCCGAACTGGTCGACATAGTCCTCCACCAGCCGCACATAACTGGCGAGATTGCCGTGCACGCGAGGCAGCGCGGCCGCCAGATCAATACCCGGCAATCCCGGCGGAAGCTCCAGCGGCAGCTCGACCGTCTGATTCAGCAGGCGCCGCTTCCAGCCGGAAAATTCCGGCCCCAGATTGTCCGCTATCACATGAAAGAGATCCGCGGTTTCGAACGGCTTGCTGATGAATCCGTTCATGCCCACCTCCTCGCAACGCTGACGCTCGCGGGCGTAGGCATTGGCGGTCATGGCGATCACCGGCAACTGCTGCATCGAATACTGCCGGCGAATTTCCCGGCAACACTCCAGACCATCCATGACCGGCATCTGCAGATCCATCAGCACCAGTGCGTAGTGCTGCTGTTGCAGACGCCGCAGCGCTTCGGCGCCATTCTCGGCCCAGTCGACCGTCAGCCCCACCGCATGCAGGTTTTCCAGCACCAGAAAGCGGTTGATCTCGTTGTCTTCCACCAGCAGGATGCGCGGCCCCTGCGCCTCCACCAAAATCGCCGCACCCGGCTGCTGCAGGCTTTGCCGCACTTCATCCTGGCGCACGTCGCGCAGGATCAGATCCACCATTTCGATCAGGCTGGCAGAGTTGATCGGTTTGGATAGAAAACCGGACGGACGGAAATCGCCTTCCCGCAGCACGTCGTCCTGACCATACGCCGTCACCAGCACCACCGGCGGACATTGATCGCCAACACTGTCACGGATGCGTTCACTGGCTTCCACTCCGTTCATGTCCGGCAGATCCCAGTCCATCAGGATCAGGTCGATGCGACGCCGCCGGTCACGCATCAGTTCCAGGGCACGCTGTCCCGATTCCGCCACCAGCACGCGATACCCGCTGTTCTGCAGAATCTTCTCCGCAATTTTCCAGCACACCGGATTGTCGTCCACCACCAGAATCTGCTCGCTGCTGCTGCGCGCGCGACGCCGGCTGCTGTTCACCGCGCCGCGACCATCCACAATCTGGAACGGCAATTCGAACGAGAACACACTGCCCTGCCCCGGCTCGCTGCGGACCGCAATCTCGCCACCCATGGCATTCACCAGCTGCCGGCAGATGGTCAGGCCAAGACCGGTGCCGCCGTACTTGCGACTGATGGACGCGTCTGCCTGCGTGAATGATTCAAACAGTTTTTCCTGCTGCTCCGCCGTCAGGCCGATGCCTGTGTCTGCAATGCTGAAGCGCAGGCGCACGCGTTGCGGCGACGCCGCCACCTGGGTCACTTCCAGCGCGACATGCCCCTTGTCGGTGAACTTGACGCCGTTGCCGCACAGATTGATGAGCACCTGCTGCAGACGCATGGGATCGCCCATCAGCTGCTGCGGCACATCCAGATCACTGATGACGAATTCCAGGCCTTTTTCCTGCGCCTTCAGACCCACCACGGCGCCGACGTTGGCAAACACGTCACGCAGGCTGAACGGAATCAGTTCCAGCTCCAGCTTGCCCGCCTCGATTTTGGAAAAATCCAGAATGTCGTTGATGATGCCCAGCAGCGAATTGGCCGCACTGTCCACCGACGCCAGATACTGCCGTTGGCGTTCGGTGAGCGTGGTGTTCAGGCAAAGCCGCGTCATGCCGATGATGGCGTTCATGGGTGTGCGGATTTCGTGACTCATGCGCGCGAGGAATTCGCTCTTGGCGTGATTGGCGGATTCGGCATCCTCACGGGCCTGCCGCTCCGATGCGCGCGCTTCCAGCATGGCCGTGACGTCGTGTCCTTCCACCACGATCAGTTCCACGTCGTCGCCTGCCATGATCGGTGTCATGGAGAAATCCACATTCACTGGCTGACCGTCCGCGCGCTTGTGAATGGCATCAAAGCGCACCGCGCGCCCCGCGCACACTTCCAGAAAACGCTCGCGCAACTGCAGCTGCATGTCGCGGGAATGATTCCACCAGGGTGTGTCCCAGAACTTGCGCCCGATCACTGCTTCGGGTTTTACACCGATCAGGTCGAACGCGGTTTTGTTCGCTTCCAGCAAGGTGCCGTCGGGTGCCAGCAGCCCCATCAACTGGATCGAGCTGTCGAGAATGTCGCGGATGCGCTGTTCGCTGCGCTTGATGATGTTCTGCGATGCAATGCGCTCGCTGATGTCGTGCCACACCGCCAGCATGCTTTTACGATCGCCCACCACCACCGGCGTCAGGTTGACTTCCACCTGCAGCTCCTGACTGTCCGCCCGCATCAGCATCCAGTCAAAACGCTCGCCACCCTTGTCGCGGGCATAGCGTTCCAGCGCTTCATATTTGGGGCGGGATTCACTGCCATCCGGCTGGCGGAACGGGGAGAAGTCCGACATGTCGCTGCCGATGACATCGGCTTTCGACGGCGCACCCAGCATTTTCAGCGCGGCGTAATTGCAGTCCAGCACCTTGCCATCCACAAACAGCAGATGGGCGTCGGTGGAATGTTCAAACAGCACCTTGAGAATTTCATCCTGCTCGCGCCGTTCGGTCAGATCACGAATGACACCGACAAAACGCAGCTGGTTGCCGCCTCCCATGCGCGCGACCGAAATCTCGATGGGAAACAGCCGCCGGTCGCGGGAACGGGCCAGAATCTGACGGCCGCGCCCCACCACCACGGAATCCGCGCTGCGCGCCACATATTTTTGCAGAAAGCCGTCGTGCAGCGCCGCAATTTCATCTTCCATCAGCAGCGCAACATTGCGTCCGACGGCCTCATCGCGACTGTAGCCAAACATGCGTTCCGCCGCAGGATTGAAGGTCTCGATGATGCCCTGCACATTGATCGTGATGATGGCGTCCAGTGCGTGCTGGACAATGTTGTCGAACTGGCGCAGATCGTGTTCCACCTGCTGCGTGCGCTGCAGCACGATGGTGTCCAGATTCTGCTTGTAATGTTCGAGTGCTTCCTCCGCTTTGCGCCGCGCAGTAATGTCCACGCCGACACAGCCGATACCCAGCACCTGCTGCTTCTGGTTGCGCAGGGGAAAGCGCGACAGTTGCAGCCAGCGGCGCTGTCCGTCCACCACCACCGTCTCCAGAAATTCCCTGCCTGTGCCCAGCTGCAGCACTTCGCTGTCATGCCCCTGCCACTGCACGGCCAGCTCGATCGGCAACAGATCGGAATAGGTCTTGCCCACCACATCGTCACGCTGGAACAGCGCAAGCACCGCCTTGTTCGCACGCAGGATGTGTCCGTCGGTACCGGTCAGAAACACGATGGAAGTGGTGCCTTCCGTCAGCGATTCCATCATGTGCATCTCGCTGCTGAGCGTGCTGCCACGCCGGAAATACAGCGCGCCCACCAGCGCCACGACACCCGCCGCCAGCACCGTGATCAGCACTGCAAACAGCTGGAAAACCGACAGCAGGCGATACGCCTCCGCGCGCTCCACTTCAACCGCAATTCCCAGATGCAGACGGTTGTACCAGGCCCACGAACCCGCCACATCCTTCGCGTTCAGGCCCTGGTAGCCGCGCAGATTGATCTTGCCACCCGCCGCAAATTTCGTCTGCTCGCCACGCACCAGCGCCATGTAATCCAGCACCGGCTGCGCCGCCCGCGTTTCCGGCACCGCATTGTCATTGCGCGGATGTTGCGCCACCAGATTGCCGCGCTCATCGAATGCATAGACAACACTGCGCTCCCACAGATGATCCAGGCGGAATATGCGGGACAGCTCGCGCTCCATGTTCACCGACAGCGCGAGCATGGCAATGACTTCATTTCCCAGATAGAGCGGCTGATACAGATGCACGACACCGCTGCTGACATAGGCACCGCTGGCCAGATCCAGCAGCGGCTCACGCGCGAAATAATAGGAAGGCTCACCATTCATGACGGAACGCAGCAATTCCGGTCTGGTGGCGATGGGATCTTTCTGACCCAGTTCCGCAGGAGCGGAGGCCACCAGTTTGTTGCCAGCGCCGTCCACAACCGCGAATGCCAGATGCTCGGACTGATCCAGCAGGGGCGCCAGCCGGTCTGTCACGGCAATTGCGTGCAGCAGGGAATCATCCAGGGTGTACTGCCCTTCCGGCGGCAGCTGGCTGATCTGCTGCGCCAGTTCGTGATTGCCGGCCCACTTCGCCAGCAGGGCCTGTTCGTCCTCCAGCCAGATCGCCACATCGTGATGAATCTGGTTGCGCGCCGACAGCAGTTGGCTCTGCAGATTCCGGCGGTACACATCCTCCATCCAGCCGCACAGAAAAAACAGCAGACCACCGAGCAGCGACAGCACCAGCACGGTTGTCAGAAAAACGCGATTTCGACTGGAAAACATAGGCACCTGAAGCAATCTCCCTCGGCATTGAGCGTAGCATTGAATCAGGGGCGCGGCTTGACGTGACCACGCTTTATACTAAATTCATTAGAGTTGTTCTGCTGACGTGCGCTATGACCCTTCAAAACAAGCAAACGGTACTCGTGATCGATGACGAGCCACTGAATATCAAGGTTCTGTCGCAAGCATTGTCGCCCTGGTATCGGGTCAAGGCCGCCACCAGCGGCAGCGACGGCATCAAGGTCGCCGCCAGCGACGATCCGCCCGACCTCATCCTGCTGGATATCGCCATGCCGGGCATGGACGGCTACGAAGTGTGTGACCAGCTGAAGGCAAGTCACGCCACCAAGGACATCCCGGTCATCTTCATCACCGCCAGAAATTCCACCGAGGACGAAGCCCGCGGACTCGAACGCGGCGCCGTCGACTACATCACCAAGCCGTTCAGCCTGCCCATCGTCATGGCGCGCATCCGCAACCAGCTGCTGCTGAAAATCAAGACCGACATGCTGGAACAGCTGGTGTCCATCGACAGCCTGACCGAAGTGTCCAATCGCCGCCGCTTTGATGAGGTGCTGGACCAGGAATGGCGGCGCAGTGTGCGCAACGAGCTGCCGCTGTCGGTCATCATGATCGACGTGGATTTTTTCAAGTCGCTGAACGACACCTATGGACATGCTGCCGGTGACATCTGCCTGAAACAGATTGCCGCCGCGCTGAAGAATACGACGCGCCGCTCCTCTGACATGGTGGCCCGCTACGGCGGCGAGGAATTCAGCGCCATCCTGCCCAACATCGCCTTTGCCGACGCCATGAAGCTGGCCGAACAGATGCGTCAGAACGTGGAGCTGCAAGCCATTCCCCACCCCAAATCCGCACTCAGCCCCCATGTAACGGTGAGTCTGGGTGTGGCAACAACGCTGCCGAGCATGCACGTATCACCGTCGCAGCTGCTGGCCCAGGCGGACGAAATGCTGTACCAGGCCAAGCAGGAAGGTCGCAACCGGGTGCAGGGTGTGGATCTCACACATACCTCAGTGCAGCGGACAAGCGATAGCCAGTGATCTGCGCGGCGCCGACCCGCTTCCCTGAAAATATAATCCAAAAAAAACGGGATGCCTTAACAGCATCCCGTTTTCGTTTCAGCGTGCAGCAATCCGCGAGCGCTTACGCGTCTTCCAGCTCGACCTCTTCTGCACCGGCAGAAGATGCCGGCAACGGCATGTTCGCACTCAGCATGTGATTGCGAATATCTTTTTCAATGGTTTGTGCCAGCTGCGGATTGTCTTCCAGGAACTTCGCCGCATTGGCCTTGCCCTGACCGATCTTGTCGCCCTTGTAGGCATACCAGGCACCGGATTTTTCGACGAAACCGCACAACACACCCAGATCCAGCACTTCACCCATGCGGTAAATGCCCTTGCCATACAGGATCTGGAATTCTGCCTGCTTGAACGGCGGCGACACCTTGTTCTTCACCACCTTGACGCGGGTTTCGCTACCCACCACTTCCTCGCCCTGCTTCACGGCACCGGTACGACGGATATCCAGACGCACGGACGCATAAAATTTCAGCGCGTTACCACCAGTGGTGGTTTCCGGGTTGCCGAACATGACGCCGATCTTCATCCGGATCTGGTTGATGAAAATCACCAGACAGTTGGCCTGCTTCACGCTGCCAGTGATCTTCCGCAGCGCCTGCGACATCAAGCGCGCCTGCAGACCCACGTGACTGTCGCCCATCTCGCCTTCGATTTCCGCGCGCGGCACCAGCGCCGCCACCGAGTCCACAATGATCACATCCACTGCGTTGGAACGCACCAGCATGTCGGTGATTTCCAGCGCCTGCTCACCGGTATCCGGCTGGGAAACCAGCAGATCATCCACATTCACACCCAGCT
>CAZBII010000198.1:0-7922 GCA_964491665.1 uncultured Moraxellaceae bacterium | reverse complement strand
GTTGCCGCTTCTCGCGCAAAAAATAACCATGCCTACTATCACGAAGGTATCTACTACGGTTTTGGCCGTATGCAAATAAAACCACCGTTTTCTTATCACCCTCTGACCAACACCAGTATCTCCAAGGCTGGTCAGCCTCATGCGTTACCCGGTAACGCTTATTGACATGACCAGGCCGCCGCCTCTACCATAACGTTACCCGGTAACGATAATGAGATTGGCAAACCATGAAACCCAAGCAGCCCTTTCAGGATCGCGCCGTGGCCCGCGCCGCGCAGGCCTATTTGATGCGCAGATGCAGCGGCAGCGAGGAATACCTCAAGCGGGGCGCCAAGACCGACCAAGCCTTTGCCACTGCTATCGCCAAGTTTCGATTTGATGATGATCTGACCCTGGATATCGACCTACGCCATTTCAGCCGGCTGTGCATGGACCACCTCACCGACGAACAATGGCTCAAGCTACGCACGGCCATCCGCGTCAAACGTAAAAAAGACAGCGCGGACTTGGTCAGTATCGATATTTCCACGGACGCGCATCAGGCACTGAAACGCCTTGCTGCGCGATTGGGATCAGATCTCTCCCTGTCCCAGGCCATCGTGACACTGGAGCAGCGGCTTGGCCGCTGAAAAGAACTTCGGATTGAGTTGAGTACCGTGTAAACCCACAACGGTAAGTACATGCGCTATCAAACTGGCTATGACTAACGTCAATTCAGGAGGCTTTAATTCGCGATTACCCGCTAAATTAAGGATGATCACCAACTCATTCGCGATGAATTGCTGCATCATATCTATCGCCAAACGCTAATAAGGTTCACCACACACTGGCATGAGTAACCGAAGAACTTTCCATTTAGAAAAAGTGGTGCAAAATGCCTGCTCCTCAGCAAGTCAGACACTCAGCACCGCAAACTTTGTCATCTTGGATTTACACGCCCACCTTGAACTATTTTTCTAATCCCCTGCTTACTAATTTTTTTCTGAATATTTAGTTTCTGAGTCGATGAAATTAGATTTCGAGGTGGATCAACATAACGGATAGGCCAAATTTTGTTGTTTTTGATTGCCCTAATCAAAAGTTTTTCGAATGAATCGCTGTCAATGTTGTTATGCTTCAGGTTCCTATGATTCTCAATATTGGAAAACCAGAGTTTGCGTTGGCAAACTGGACACCTGAGCAACCAATCATTCTGATTTAATTTATCCATGTTTGTCGGCTACCAGAAGTGGGCAAATATTAACGAAACCCATATATTACGTTGTGTATCCACCTCAATAGAGGTATACGGTGACAATAGACCACAGACATACTGGAAATTCTCTGGAGACACTGAAAACCGACGCACATTGCAGTTGAATGCCCTCAAGCAATAAGCGCAACATTTTACCGTCTGCGGGTTACATATTGGTCAAACAAATAAAGCTTTTGGCACTTCTTTCAATCACAGCATATCATTAAACACGGATTTCAACCCATTGAGGCAAACTGCCATGGATACTCAGCCGCTTAGTTCGCCGAAGCACTATATACCTATTCTCATTTTGGCAGGCAAAGCTGCGGGTTGGGCCTTACTACTACCAGCATTGGCGGTGTATTGGCTATTTATGCTGCTGTTCAAGCTCGCTGGCGCCACACTCAACTGGGCAGCGAATTCGGAGAAAAGTGACGTCGACGCCAGTGAATGCAATGATGATGAATGGAACGAAAGCAATCACAATGACGATTCTTGGTGGATAGATTATGATCGCCGCAATCGATGGGGCTAAATACACGAATTCGATAATGTGAATTCGTGTATTAGATTATTTACTTCTTCATAACTTTTCCTAATCCAGCTCCAAGATTTCGCCCAACCGCGCTACTAAGTTTTTGTAGATTATCCATCTTCAAACCATCCTTCATACCACTCGCAGCCTCGACTCCCATAATTGCCACCAACCACAGCAAAATAAACGGAAAAATTGTGTACATTGCAGTTGTGGTGACGTCAACCAACAAGCGTTCTGGAGTCCGAAGCAACATATCGGTGCCCAGAAAACCCCACTGATCGGGATACATGATGCTGAACAGCCATTCATCGAGATATTCAACAATGAATCGCCAGGGTCCCAAAAACTGGATTGCCATGAACATCATGACAAATTGAAGAATTCTGGACGGATCGTACATGCTTCCCACCAACATTATCGGAAGCATCGCAATGAAGAAGAACATCAAATAAGCCTGCGCGACAGGATAGGCATGCTTGACAACCCAGGCCACCCCGTAAAAATCCGCTGCCATTGAACCCAGCTTTGCTGCCATACCAGCCGAAACCAATGCATCACTGGTTAATACGAATGGCGCTGCAATCAGCGTACCTATCGCTGCGAGCTTGTTCTCCCGTTTGCCCCACCAATCCGCAACATCAGAAGCGGTATCGGTCAATTTATCCAGAATCGATTGCTGCGCGACCGGGTCATTGGCCAGTGCAGTGGCCACGATTTTGTCAGCCAGCCAGGCGTCGCTTTTGGCAGCTGCGGGATTGACGGATGTGATGAGATTGTTAAGCCTCGTACTCATCGAATTCTCAACATACAGCGGCGCACTTTCAGGGATATTTAAGGGATTCTCAGCAACACGTCGTAATTTCTGCTGCAACCCACGATCTGGATCACTCCACCATTCATCACAGGTGGGCGAACCATAATTGTTGGCCAAATCTGAATTCCGACTGGGATTCGTGCAAAAGTCGCCAGCGGCTGCGTTATGGCGACTGCAGTCGCGATAGGGATCATATGACCAACCCGCGACAGGTACCGAGGCTTTCAGGGTATCAACCTGCGTGTCATATTGTCCGGGCACTGCGGGAGCATATAGCCCAGGGGTATTCAGAAAAAAGCGGCTGCCAATATAGTCGGGGTCTTGGCTGCGATTGAACACTTCATTGCTTTCGGCATTAGGCGGTGCCGCAGATCGCCATTCCCTGAACTGTGCCGCAAAATATTGATCCGGATTTACTGCGTCATTCACAGTCGGCACAGTGTCCAAAGTACCCTGCTGCATGGCGCGCATGTAGCGCCCCCGTGCTGGTAGAAAGCAGTCTTTGGTAAATTGTCCCAGTTCAGCCCGCACCGCAGGATCGTCTATGTTCATCTGGCGCAAATCGTGATCCATTGACGTCACCTGCGACGGACAGATCCCCGATGAATTCATTGCACGTCCGATACCCGAGCCAATTCTCATGACGATATCCCACAGGATTGGAACTTCCGCATCAATGACGCGCAGATTGCCACGCGCCAACTGTGCGGCCGTATCGAGCGGTGTTCCTGTCGCGCCCAGTTGCACTACTGGGGATTCCTGTGTGGTTCCATCACTCTCGACACAAATCTGGCTGTATTCCCAGGAGTCAACATCCAGTGGTACCGCCGGGATCGCTGCTACTGTGTAAACACCCATCATGACGATAAAACTCGGGAATACCGTATGAAAGGCTGCCTCGCTCGCCTTTGGGCCTGTCACACCGTACTTCTTCACCGCATCGTAAATGGATGAAATGAGCACCCAGGTGAAGGGGAACATGACAATCCCAATAAAGCCGAGCAATGCCCATAAACTTCCGTAGATCAGCCAGCCGAAGGCTGTGAGATTCATTTCTGCCAAACTTCCAGCGAACATGGATGCTCTCCTTTCAGGTTCAGGTCATTGTTGGCTTTTTACCGACCGGGAATTCCTTCCGGCCCAACGGGATTGGGATTGGTGGAGGGCGCCCCTGAAACACCCGACTCCCGATTCAAGGAGGATGCGCCGTGATTCATGATCAACACCGGCGTAGCGCTGGCGCCCATTCGCTGAATCTGCATCGACTGCGTGATCTCATCCATTTCCTCCCGCAACCAGGTGCGGGTGTGGGAAGCGACGTTGCCGGCGATGCTGGCAATCTGGGAGGTCGCAATGTCAGGATCTTGCATGGCCGAACGGAACAAAGTGGTGGCAAGATCAACCTTGTTCTTAACCAGCGCCACTGCCGTGTCCGACGCAAGGCGCTCAATGGCCAACGCCTGTTTGTCGTTGGGCAAATTGCGCAGGCTTTTGATAACCCGGTCCGAGATACGCAGGCGCTGTGGCACGGTTTGTTCCAGCAAATCCAGATCGTGGAAATCACTCAGTTCAACCGCGTTGGTGAGGGCCATCGCATAGTTGTCGGTCAAGGTATCGATTTCGGGCCGCAGCCCAATGCCCGGTGCCGACTGCTTGGGCGTGGACTGATCCACCACGAGCCAGAATTCACCAGTGGCGGCCACCACCCAGTCCGCCGCGTGCTGGGGTGTGGGCCAGGTTTGTACCAGCGCATCATGGTCGTGGCCGGCAGGTCTTGTGGTGTCCAGAGGATCGTTGATGCGCCCCACCCGATTGTTATAGGCCAGCACCATCAAGTCGTGCTTCAGCGCAATTGGGTTGCTCGGGGTACCGCGCCCGTTGCCAAGGAAGTTGAAGCCGTCGCGGCCAGGACGTTCCTGAATATTGCGTGCCGTCTGATCGATGGTGCCACCGCCATTGGCCCCGAACTCCCACTGGTTCATGACGGCAACCCGCATCGCGGTGGCGTAGGGGTTGTACTCCTCGTTGTTCTTCATGATTTCTGCTTCGAGGGTCTCGCAGGTTTTGTACTGGAAGCGAAACAGCTCGATGGACTGGTCCAGGTTCCACATCAGAATCCCGTAGATATCCGGCGCGTAGTTCTTCACCAGGTACATGGGCAGGGACGAAATCATGCCGGTGGCGGCCATGCCCAGCTGATCGGGCAACCCCTGGATCTGATCGCGAATCCGGTTCAGTGCCTGCTCCAGATTCTGTTCCAGCGAAAACCTGCCGCACGAATACCCCGGCGTCACGGTAAAACGCGCACCAATGCGATAGGTCACGTACCCGGATGCACCGCGCGGAATGGCACGGCCACCGCCCAGCTTGTAGAAAAAGTCATCCACATACTGGGTCATTGGTTCCGCCTGCACCTCCTGCACTGGCAGGTGGACGCCGGCAAGTGCCGCCAGGCAGAGTACGGCACTCCGGACCGGCGGGATGATACGCAGGCCATCGGATCGGTTTGGATTTTTCATTGTGTTTGTTCCATGCGCTCTATTCGTTCCATGCGTTCTCATGTGCTTCAAAGCCCCTCAAATCCGATGTCAGGATCGTCGACCGGCTCACCGGTGAGACAGATCGGTCCCAGGGGTGCCGCTGCGACAAAACTGCCCCTGCGATTCATGCAGCACTCGTAGCGTCGCCAGAAGGCCCAGATGTAGTTCTGGTTCTGCGACAGGCTGCGCGGAGCGCTGTTGTCCACCGCGATATCCGCGAGGGTTTTGTCCTTGTAGATGGAAGCGGAACATTGGTAGCTGGGTTTGGGATAGACCGCCTGCCACACACCACCCTGAACACCGCTGGAGTGGAATTCATAGGGCACGATGTGCCAGTCAGGGGCCGAGGGAAAACCGGGACTGAAAACGATCGGGTGACCAAAGTGATCCAGACCGCGCCGTGCCAGCATCAGATCAAGCGCGCGCTGTGACACCACCGCGCCGACCTTGCCGTCGTGCTCGTTGCGCACGAATCCCATGCGCGGGTAAAGCCCTCCCCAGGTGCCACTGCCCAGGCCAGGTGCCGCATTGGGCGTGCCAATGACGGGACGGTTGGGCAGGAACGGAATCATGCCCATGCCAAGATCACCGGCATGGCGAATTACATCCGCCCACGGCACGCGCCAGGACAGCGTGTCCACCGCCGAGAGGTAGTAAGGAGTAAACGGCAGCACGTTGTTCGGGCACATCATTTCTTCGGTGCTGAATTCAACGCCCGCCCCAAAGCCGGCGATATCCGACATCTGGGAGAAGTAATCCATCACCTGCGATACCTGATCGACGGTGGTGCCGATCTGGGTGATGGTGTCGGCGTAGGAAAACACGTCCAAAATTTCCGGGTCCATAAACATGGCCGGGAATCCGGAGGTATCCACGATGCTGCTGGCGGACGCTTCCGCTTCGCCGTATTCCTCCTCCTCGGAATTGGATTGATCACCCTGGTTATCCGCATCGTTTTCCGAGGTTTGCTGGCTTTCTATGGATAGCGCCTGCTCCAGTTTGATGGGCGGGCTGAAGGAGATTTCACCTCGGGACAGGATCGCCGGCAGCAGGGCCAGCGGATGGCCGTTGATATCGACTTCCTTGAACGGCGCCTGCTTGTCGTTGGCGTTGTGCTCTTCGGTGTAGGTGCCATAACCGCCCAGCTGGCCGGTGCCGGAGACCAGCCCAAACAATCCATCCGCCATGTTGGCCTGCGCCCGGCCAAACACCCGGCGCCATTCGATCCACGGCTGCTGTCCCTGCGCACGAAAGGAGGACACCACAAACTCCGGCGTGTTGTGCGCAATGCGGGGCGAGATGATGATCTTGATGCTGAACAGGCTGATCTGGATGTGCGTACAGACGCCGGTGATGCAATAGTTGACGCAGCCCGGAATGCCTTTCACGCCGGTGTCGATCAGTTCCGCGGTTTTGATGCCACCCACCGGCACCTCGGATAGCGCGGCCAGCGCCGGAGCGCCCGGCGCCAGACAGCAGAACATGAGCAGGGTGAGACGTATCGGTTTCATGGCAGAACGCCTCCGGCGGCCTGCCAGCGCTCAATGGCGTCCTGCAAATCCGTCACGCCGTACACCACGCTGTCGCCATCACCAAACACCACTGCCGGAAAGCGGGTGACACCCCATTGGCGGGCCTTCATCTGGCCGACAAACAAGGCATCCCAGCGCGACTGGGGAACAGCGGCGGTGCGCTGCCTGGCAAGCGCCGTGGCCCGATCCGGATCATTGAGTGGCAAACCTTCCGCCAGCTCCTTTTCCAGGTTGCGATGCTCATCCAGATTGATCACCAGCAGCTGGAGGCCGGGCTGGTCCCGCGCCCATTCTGCATTGGTTGGCTGGATCTGGTTGTTGCCGAAGAACGTCACCGCCATACCGTTGCGACTCTCCGCAGAGGCGGACACCGCGACCAGGCCCAGCAGCACAAAAACAAACACCACGCCTGCCCTTCTGACGATGCTGGCGATCACACTCATGCTTCTTCCCTCGCCTGAATGATCTGGTCGGCCAGCATGCGCGACGCACCCAGCTCGGAGAGCTGATTCACCCGCGCCAGTTCGGCGATCGCCTTCTTCTGATCGGTGTCGGTCATCGACAGCACCAGCGGCAGCGCCGGCATGACCACGCGGAACAGTGCCTTGAGTTTGGAACCCAGTAACACGCCTTCGGTGTAGGCACCATCCTGCTTGCGGGCGCTGGCCAGCAGCAGGCGTTCATCCGGCGTCAGGGGTTTGAAGCGGGCAATGTGTTCGATTTCCTGCGCGGACTCCATGCGCAGGCAGATCCACCATTCCGCCAGCGCCAGCATCACATCGGATTCATCCGGGTAGTCGCGCAGGTTCTGTGTGGCCTGCCAGAGCCAGATCGCCAGTTTCCGCCAGGTTTTCAGACCGAACACCAGCGGTTTGGCCAGCGTCGGATTTTTGGTAATCACGTGACCTTCGTCGATCAGGACGATGGTTTCGCGTGCGCCGTGGGTGTGCTGGTACTTTTCACCCAGGCCGGTAATCGTGTTGATCAACGACACCAGGGCGACCGCCAGCATGTCCTCATTGTTGTTGGTCAGAATGCCCATATCCACGATGGTGCAATCGGCTTCAGGCCAGCTCTTGCCGTAGCGATTGAAAAAATGCCCGTGAATGCCGTTGGTCCATTTGCTCAACGCCATGCGCATTTCGCGCAGGCGCAGGCGCTGGTGTTCATCCAGATCCTGCTGGAGCAACCGCGCGTCCATGACCTCCAGCACATCCTGCGGAATGGCGTGTGCTGCGCCTTGCTCGCGAGAGGCATACAGGCC
>CAZBII010000197.1:0-7969 GCA_964491665.1 uncultured Moraxellaceae bacterium | reverse complement strand
CCGGCACCGGCGGCGAAATCCTGGATGCGTTCGTGTGGGGCGAATGGTCCCTGAACGATCATCCGCTGAACGTGCGGGTGGGCAAGCAGGTGATCAGCTGGGGCGAAGGCCTGCTGTATGCCAACGGCATCAACAGCGTCAACCCGGTGGACGTGAACGCGCTGCTGGCGCCCGGCGCGGAAGTGAAGGACGCGCTGATTCCGCTCAACTCCATCTACACCTCGTTCGGCGTGAACGAAGCCCTGACCGTGGAAGGCTTTGTGCTGCTGGACTGGCGTCCGACCGAACTGCCGGAATGCGGCACCTTCTTCTCGCAGAGTGATCTGGTGGGATCGAACTGCTGGGCCGGATTTGTGCCGTCGGGGATGGACTCGACCTTCCCAGGCAGTCTGGCACTGGGTCTGCCGCCGGCCGCGGCCGTCACCCTGCCCCGCGCCGACGACCAGGAAGCCGAGGACATGGGCCAGTACGGGGTAGCCGCGCGCTATTTCGTCGAGAACATCGAAACCGAATTCGGCGTTTACTACACCAACACCCATTCCAACCTGCCGGTGATCTCCGGACACCTGCCGACACCCGCCGAACTCAACCCCGGCTTTACCGGCCTCAGCCTGGCGCAGGTACGCGGCATCCTGACCACTACTGCTCAACCGGGCTATCCTGCCGGTAACCCGCTGGCGGGCATCGCCCTGCTGCCCTATGCCGACTACTTTGTGGAATACCCGGAAGACATCCAGCTGTTCGGTACCAGCTTCAGCACCACGCTGGACATCGGCTTGCCCGGCGGCGGCACCGCGATATCCGGTGAAATCAGCATGCGCAAGGACCAGCCCTTTGCCCGCGAAGACGGCGACGCACTGGCCGGAGCCGTGGGTCTGCCATCGCTGGCCTGCAAGGACGCCCCCACGCCTTACGATTGCTACAGCAAGTTCGCACCGGGCGAGTACAACAAGGGCTACATCACCACCGACTACTATCAGGCCGAACTGGTGTTCATCCACTTCTTCGACCAGATCCTCGGTGCCTCGCGCTGGACGGCGGTGCTGGACGTGGCCGGTTCCTACCTGAATCTGCCGGACAAGGACGAAGCGCTGCTGAACAGCAACTACAACGCTACCCTCAACCACCCGTGGATTCCGGCCACCAGTTTCACCGTGCCCGGCCATCCGGTGTACGGCGCCATTCCGTTCGAAACCTTCATCCAGGCCGCCTGGGCCGGCACCGGCAACCTGACCCTGTTCCCGGAAAAGGACTACTACCCGACCTCCGGCGCCTGGGGCTACAAGATGCGCTTCTCGGGTGATTACGACGACGTGTTCGCCGGCATCAACCTGAAACCCACCCTCAGCTTCAGCCACGACGTATACGGCACCACACCCAGCCCGATTGCGAACTTCCTCGAAGACCGCAAGGCCGTGGGCGTATCGCTGGAAGCGGTGTACCTGAACAACTACAGCGTGAACATTGCCTACACCGATTTCTTCGGCGCAGAGCCTTACAACGCACTGGCTGACCGGGATTACTACTCCCTCAGCACCACCATCTCTTTCTAAGTTTGGGGACAAGGACTCGATCATGAAAACCAACAACCGACTGAAACTGCTGGCCAGCGCCCTGCTGGCCACCTCCCTCACGGCAACGTCCGCGTTCGCCAAAGTGGACCAGGCCACCGCCGACAAGCTCGGTGGCGCGGAACTGACCGCCACGGGCGCACAGGTCGCCGGCAACGCCGACGGCAGCATTCCTGCCTACACCGGCGGCATGAAGGAACTGCCCGCCTGCTACCAGGGCGGCAACTGGCTGTGCGATCCATTCAGCGACGACAAGCCGCTGTTCACCATCACCGCCGACAACGTGGACCAGTACGCGGCGAAACTGAGCCCCGGCCAGCTGGCCATGTTCAAGAAATATCCCAAAACCTTCCGCATGCCGGTGTACCAGACCCGCCGCACCTTCCGCATGCCGGATGAAGTGGCTGCGCTGACCAAGGAAAACGCCGTCAAAACCGAAACCCTCGGCGTCACCGGCCTGAAAAACTACACACCGAAAGCCTTCCCGTTCCCGGTCACCACCAATGGTCTGGAAATGGTGTGGAACCACATCGCACGCTGGCGCGGCACCGGCGTTGACCGCTTTGCCGGTCAGGCCACGCCGCAGCCCAACGGCGCCTACAGCATGGTGATGTTCCATGACGAAGTAGCCATTCCCGCCGCGCTGACCGATTACGTGGCAGGTGAAGATCCCAACGTCATGTTCTACGGCAAGCAGACGGTGGTGGCGCCGTCGCGTCTGGCCGGCAACGTGCTGATGGTGCACGAGACCATCGACCAGGTAACCGAACCGCGTCGCGCCTGGGTGTATAACTCCGGCCAGCGTCGCGTGCGCCGGGCACCGCAGGTGGCGTATGACGGTCCGGGCACTGCCGCCGACGGTCTGCGCACCGCCGACAACTACGACCTCTACAACGGCTCGCCCGACCGCTACACTTGGGAATTCAAGGGCAAGAAGGAAATGTACATCGCCTACAACTCCTACAAGCTCGACCAGAAAGGCCTGCCCTATGACGACATCGTCAAGGCCGGCCACATCAACCAGGACCTGACCCGCTACGAACTGCACCGCGTGTACGAAGTGGAAGCCAAGCTGCGCGAAGGCACCCGCCACATCTACGCCAAGCGCGTGTTCTTCTTCGACGAGGACAGCTGGATGGCGGCGGTGATCGACCACTACGACAACCGTGGCAACCTCTGGCGCGTGGCCGAAGCGCACGAAATGCTGTTCTACCAGATTCCGGTGCAGGGCTATTCGCTGGAAGTGCTGTATGACCTGAACTCCGGCCGCTACATGGCGCTGGGTCTGGAAAACAATGAACCGGCTGGCATAAAGTGGGATGCGAAATTCTCGAAAGTGGATTTCCAGCCTGCCGCACTGCGTCGTGCCGGCGTGCGGTAAGGAAATTTCTGCCGCAAGCAATGAAAACGGAAAAGGGGTGCGCTGTGCACCCCTTTTTTCATCCCGCAAAATCCATCAGGGAAGACATGCCATGCCCCATTCGACCGCCACCACCAAAACCACCTTCTGCCGCGTGTGCGAAGCAGCCTGCGGCCTGAAAGTCACCACACAGGACAACCGCATCCTGAGTGTGGAGCCGGATGACGAACACGTCGTCACGCGCGGTTTCCTGTGCAGCAAGGGCATCAAGTTTGCCGACGTGCATGCCTCCCCTGACCGCATCAAGACCCCGATGAAACGCAGCGGCAGCCAGTGGCACGCCATCAGCTGGAAGCAGGCGCTGCAGGAAATCGGCACCAAGGTCAAAAAAATCCGCGCCGACCACGGCGCCAATTCCGTCGCGCTGTACATGGGCAATCCGGCAGCATTCAGCCTCACCCACCCGGTGTTCTGCCAAGCGTTTCTCGCCGGCCTCGACAGCACGCATTTCTATTCCGCCGGCTCGCAGGACTGCAACAACAAGTTTGCCGTCACCTCACGCATGTATGGCTCGCCGGCGTCACAACCGATTCCCGACTTCGACAACGTTGACTGTTTCATCATCGTCGGCTCGAATCCGGCGGTATCACACATGAGTTTTCTCAGCGTCACCCGCCCCATCGAGCGCCTGAAAGAAATCGAGCAGAAGGGTGGCAAGGTGTATTTCGTCAATCCGCGCAAGACCGAATCGGCGCGGCGCGTGGGCGAGCAGGTATTCATCCGCCCCGGCACCGATGTGTTTTTCCTGCTGGGCTTTTTGCAGGAACTGATCGCCAGCGGCGGCGTGCGCCAGGATCTGATCGAACAGCACATGAAAAACTGGCCGGACGTGCAGCAGTTCGCGCAGGACTGGACGCCGGAGCGGGTGGAATCTGTCACCGGCATCAGCGCGGAACAGCTGCGCACGATGGTGGCCCGCTACCGCACAGCGAAAGGCGGCGCACTGTACTGTTCCACCGGCGTCAACCAGGCGCAGCACAGCACGCTGGCCTACTGGATTCTGAACGTGATCAACTGCGTGTCCGGCAATCTGGATCGCAGCGGCGGCATGCTGGTGCCGCGCGGCCTGATCGACACCGCACGCACCGCCAAGCTGGCCGGCATCGGCGAGCGCAAGGACCGCTCCCGCGTCGGCAACTTTGAAAGCGTGATGGACAGTTTCCCCGCCGGCATCCTGCCCGATGAAATTTTCACGCCGGGCCCCGGCCAGGTGCGCGCGCTGTTCGTGTCCGCCGGCAATCCGCTGCTGTCGTGCCCGAACACCGAGCGCATGGCAGCGGCCATCAGCGAACTGGAACTGGTGGTGTCGGTAGACATGTTCCGCAATGAAACCGGCAATCTCGCGCACTACATTCTGCCGGCCACCAGTTTCTTCGAACGCGCCGACCTGCCGCTGCCGGCCAACGGTTTCCAGCCGGTGCCGTATCTGCAGTGGTCCGACGCGATGGTGCAGCCCGATGGCCTGCAGCGCGACGAATGGTGGATCTACACCGAGCTGGCCCGCGCCTGCGGTGCGCGGCTGTTCGGCAGGCACATGCGCGGCTCACTGTTCGCCGACATGTTCTTCCGCCTGAACCGGCAACTGGAAAAACTGCCGCTGCTGGGCAAGCGCATCAGCTTCAAGCCGGAGTGGATGCTGCAGGCCATGGTGCTCGCCTCGCGCCAGATCACGCCGGCACGACTGCGCAAACAGCCGCACGGCGTATTGCTGAAGCCCAACCGGCCGCAGGATTTTCTCGGCAAGCGCGTACTCACGGATGATGGCAAAGTGAATCTGGCGCCGGCGGATTTTCTGGCGGAAGCCGGTGCACTGGAAGCGACTTTCGCCGACGAGCTGGCAAATCGCAACGCACTGAAACTGATTTCGAAACGCGAGCGCTTCACCCACAATTCCTGGATGCATAACGTGGAAGAATATGTGAAGAATCGCGCCACCAATTTCGTCTATGTGCATCCGGACGATGCGCGCGATCTGCAACTGGCGGACGGTGAACTGGCCAGCGTCAGCACGGCCACCGGCAGCGTGACCTTGCCGGTGAAAATCAGCGACGACCTGATGCCACGCGTGGTGGCACTGCCGCACGGCTGGGGTCACCAGCAGGCCGACGGTCTGTCGATTGCCAGCCGCACCACCGGCGTGAACCCCAATCTGCTGGCGGCCGACGGTCCGGATGCACTGGAAAAATTCGCCGGCATGGCGTTGCTGACCGGCATCGCGGTCACGATTCAGCCCGTGAGGAAGCACCGGCAAAGGGACGTTGAAGAATTGCGCGCCGCTGTCTGACAGCGCGCGAGGATTAATACGCCCGTCGCCACACCAGCGTGCGATTGTTGGCGGGCATGGCGCAGTCTTCCACCAGCACCAGCCCCGCCTGTTCTGCCAGTGCGGCAACATGTTCGAAATCGCGAATGCCCTGCTGCGGCGCCCGCGCCTTCAGCCATTGATCGAAGCGCGCGTTGCTTTCACTGGTGAAGTGACCGCCGTAATTGAACGGACCATAGAAAAACGCCAGACCATCCGTTTGCAGCAGTTGCGGAATCAGGCTGAAAAAACGCTGCACCGTTTCCCAGCTCATGATGTGCAGCGTGTTGGCGGAGAACAGGTAGCGCACAGACTGTGCCGGCAATTGCGGCTGCCACACATCGAACAGCTGCGCCGGTGCCACATTCGGCAATTGCGCTTCGGCGCGCCACAGTTCGATGCCCGGCAGATTCTCCGCCACGTCGGTGGGCTGCCACTGCAGCTGCGGCAGATGGCGCGCCATGAACACCGCGTGCTGGCCGGTGCCGCTGCCGATTTCCAGCAGGGTGCCGGCATCCGTTACATGCCGGCGCAGCACCGCCAGAATCGGCGCTTGATTGTTTTCACAGGCCTGCGAAAACGGCTTCGCCATGTTTCAGATTTCCGCCGCCAGCCACGACGCCTGATTGATGGCGCGCTTGGCATCCAGTTCCGCCGCCACATCGGCGCCGCCAATCAGATGGGTTTTCACGCCGGCGTTCTGCAGCGAGTCGTACAGTTCACGCAGGGGTTCCTGGCCGGCGCACAGAATCACGGTATCCACCGGCAACGTCTGCGGCTGGCCGCCGATCAGCACATGCAGACCGGCGTCATCAATGCGCTGGTATTCCACACCGTTCACCATGCGCACATCCTTGCGCTCCAGCAGGATCTTGTGAGTCCAGCCGGTGGTGCGACCGAGTCCTGCGCCCACTGGCGTGGTCTTGCGCTGCAGCAGCCAGACTTCGCGATCGGCTTTCTCCACGTGCGGCACCACACCGGCCACGCCACCGCGCGGATGATTGTTGAAATCCACGCCCCATTCCGCGCCGAATTTTTCCAGGCTCAGGGCAGACGAAACACCCTTGTGCGTGATCAGTTCCGCCACGTCAAAACCGATGCCACCAGCGCCGATGATCGCGACCGCTTTGCCCACCGGCTTGCGGCCCAGAATCGCATCCAGATAACCCATCACCATCGGATGATCGATGCCATCAATATCCGGTGTACGCGGCACCACGCCGGTGGCCAGCACCACTTCATCAAAGCCGCCGTCAATCAGTTCCTGCGCCGTGACGCGGTGATTCAGCTGCAGCTTCACACCGGTGAGTTCGATCTGCCGGCCGTAATAACGCAGCGTCTCGTTGAATTCTTCCTTGCCGGGAATGCGCTTGGCGATATTGAACTGGCCGCCGATGCGATCGCTGCTGTCAAACAGCGTGACCGCATGACCGCGCCCCGCCGCATTCACCGAAAACGCCATGCCGGCCGGACCGGCGCCCACCACCGCAATTTTTTTCGCTTTGGAAACC
The DNA here is from genome assembly GCA_964491665.1 of uncultured Moraxellaceae bacterium. Taxonomy (GTDB): domain Bacteria; phylum Pseudomonadota; class Gammaproteobacteria; order Pseudomonadales; family Ketobacteraceae; genus Ch67. The sequence goes on along the minus strand of CAZBII010000197.1, from coordinate 1,165 downwards.
GGCAGGAAATTCAGTTCCGTTTCATAGCAGGCGCGCGGATTCACCAGACAGGTGGTGAGCCGGCCGCTGAACGCATGATCCAGACAGGCCTGGTTGCAGGCGATGCAGGTATTGATTTCATCGACGCGATTGTCGCGCGCCTTGTTGACGAACTCCGGGTCCGCCAGCATCGGCCGCGCCATCGACACAATATCGGCACGCCCTTCTGCCAGCACCTGCTCTGCCACGTCCGGCATGTTGATGCGGTTGCTGGTGATCACCGGAATTTTCAGTTCCTTGCGCAGCCGCGCCGTCACGCCGGTAAACGCCGCGCGCGGCACCATCGTCGCCAGCGTCGGCACCCGCGCCTCGTGCCAGGTGAAGTGCGTACTGATAATCGTCGCGCCGGCTTTTTCAATCGCTTTTGCCAGCGTCACCACTTCATCCCAGCTGCTGCCGTTTTCCAGCAGCTCCATCGCCGCAATGCGATACACCAGAATGAAATTCGGGCCTACGGCCTGCCGGATGCGCGAAATGATTTCCAGCGGAAAGCGCATGCGGTTTTCATAGGAACCGCCCCAGCCGTCGCTGCGGTGATTGGTATGAGTCACCAGAAATTCACTGATCAGATAGCCGGCCGAGCCGATTACTTCCACGCCGTCATAACCGGCTTCTTTCGCCAGCACCGCGCAGTTCACAAAATCGTGGATCTGTTCCCATATTTGTTCTTCGGTGAGTTCGTTCGGCACGCACGGACTGATGCGCGCACGGATCGGCGACGGCGCCACCAGATTCGGATGATAGGCATAACGGCCCACGTGCAGGATCTGCATGCAGATCTTGCAGTCCGGCGCGATCGCATGCACACGCTCGGTGACAATGCGATGCTGCGCGGCTTCTTCCTTCGTCGACAGTTTCGCCAGACCCGGCGTCGGCAACCCCACTTCATTCGGCGAAATACCGCCGGTGATGATCATGCCCACACCGCCTTTCGCGCGCTCGCCAAAATAGGCCGCCATCTTTTCAAAACCGCCCGGCATTTCCTCCAGCATGGTGTGCATCGAGCCCATCAGGGCGCGGTTTTTCAGTCGGGTGAAACCTAGGTCCAGCGGTGCGAACAGATGGGGAAAGGCGGTGGTGGCAGTCATGCAATGTCGTCCTGCAAAGAGTGTTTTTATTGGCCGTG
>CAZBII010000196.1:0-8057 GCA_964491665.1 uncultured Moraxellaceae bacterium | reverse complement strand
ACAATCTGCCGCCACAATCCTGGATTCTTTTTGGCAAGCAGATCTCTCAACGCAGGATCAACTCCCACACCAAACGGATCTTTTGCAAGGAGCTCTCGCTTAACATAGGGAAAATTGAAATCACGCAACAACTCAAGGGCCAAATGATGCGTTGGATTGCACTTGGAAGCCCGCCCAATACCTAGAGAAGTCAAATCAAATTTATCAACATCAACATAGGCACCGACCTTCAAGCCAAACCGCTCAGATGCTATACGAGAAAATTCCAACTCATAACAGTCAATTACCCTTCGCCTGTTTGAGTAATAGCGATAGTATTGACCCCAGAAAAAATCAAAAAACCCCCCGCACAACGCATTATTCGAAACCGCCCAGAAATACGATTGCAGATGCGGATGGAATTCGACACTTGACGTCAACGACCATACATCGAGATTACGAGACTCCATTTCACCAATGATCACGCCAATATCAGCAAAGGGACCATAAACACTATCATTCGCAAAAATTACGGTTTTATATTTCTGCGCCAAGCCAGGAAATACCCTGATGGCAGTGCGCCAGCTCCCAAAATCATATCCAACGTTCCGCCGCAAAATGATTCCAACACCAAGCCGACTCAATTTGTCGATAGCGCTCGCATCAAGGCTGGGCGCAGCGCTAACCAGCACAACATCACAGCCAGCCGCAACAAGTGACCGAACATAACTCACCAGACAATCCGATATATTCCCATCCTCGGAGTAATGCGCCAGCAAACACAACCGCACCCGCTGATCCCGGGATATCGGCAGCGGCTCCACCCACAGCACATCACCCAGCACTGACACCGATTGCGCCTTGACCCAATCCAGTATGCGAATTTTTGTTCTGCTGAAGGATTTAATCAGTCCCATATAAGCCCCACTCAAACGCCGAACGGCCGCACAGAGATGCAACTATCGATTTTTCCTGAAGCAATTCGCGCACCCTCTGCACCACAGACCATCCAAGTGGCTTTGGTAACAATCGCCACTGCACATTTTCAGATTTCGGGCCACCATGGAAGCCGGCAAGACCCCGCCCCGCAGACAGAAATTGGACCCACCCCAAACAAGCAGCAAAATCGAACAGCCAAGCTGGCAAAAAGGCCATGATTTTACATAAGTTGCCGAGATTTTATTAGCTTTTTTTGCTACATTGAGTCCGCTCAAAAGCGCAACAGGGTCTTGCCATACACACTGTTCCAGCTTGCACTCCAGCTGCACGACCCCAGCTGATTTCATGCAGGCTACTGAAACCAGGTCTGCACAAACAACCTCCTAATTTGGCTTATTTAAATAGGAATTTCTGACAGATGAAAATCACCGTATTCGGCACAGGCTATGTTGGACTGGTAACAGGCGCCTGCCTGGCCGACGTGGGCCACAACGTCCTCTGCGTGGATGTCGACGAAGCCAAAATCGCCAAGCTGAAACAAGGCATTATTCCCATTCACGAGCCGGGTATCGATGACGTGGTCAAGCGCTGCCTGGCCGAAGGCAACCTGCAGTTCACCACGTCGGCGCAGGAGGCGGTCAATCACGGCACCCTGCAGTTCATCGCCGTGGGTACCCCGCCGGACGAAGACGGTTCCGCCGATCTGAAATACGTGCTGTCGGTGGCCCGCACCATCGGCCAGTACATGAACGACTATAAGGTCGTGATCGACAAGTCCACCGTGCCGGTGGGCACCGCCGAGAAGGTCAAGGCCGCCATTGTCGCCCAGCTGGCCGAACGCGGCGTGAATATCCCCTGCGATGTCTGCTCCAACCCGGAATTCCTCAAGGAAGGCAGTGCGCTGGAAGACTTCACCAAGGGCGCCCGCATCATCGTCGGCACCGATTCCGAGCAGGTCGTGGAGCTGATGCGCGAGTGCTACGCCCCCTACAACCGCAACCATGACAAGATGATGTTCATGGACATCCGCGCGGCGGAACTCACCAAATACGCGGCCAATGCCATGCTGGCCACCAAGATCAGCTTCATGAACGAGATGTCGCAGCTGGCCGAGCGCCTTGGCGTGGACATCGAGCAGGTGCGCGAGGGCATCGGCTCCGACCCCCGCATCGGCTATCAGTTCATCTACCCCGGCTGCGGCTACGGCGGCTCCTGCTTCCCGAAAGACGTGAAAGCCCTGACCCGCACCGCCCGCTCCATCGGCTATGAAGCCGAGCTGCTGGAAGCGGTGGACAATGTCAACGAGCGGCAGAAGTCCATCCTGTTCGACAAGCTGGTCAAGGCCTTCGACGGCAACCTGCAGGGCAAGACCATCGCCGTGTGGGGCCTGGCATTCAAACCCAATACCGATGACATGCGCGAAGCCCCCAGCCGGGTGCTGATGGAAGCGGTGTGGGCCGCCGGCGGCAAGATCCAGGCCTACGACCCCGAAGCCATGAAGGAATGCGCCCGCATTTACGGCCTGCACCATGCCCTGACCCTGCACGAGAACCGCAAGGATGCCGTGGCCGGTGCCGACGCGCTGGTGATCTGCACCGAATGGAAAACGTTCCGCTCGGTGGACTTTACCTGGCTGAAAACCCAGCTGAAGTACCCGGTGATCGTGGACGGCCGCAATCTGTACCGTCCCGAAGACGCCAAGGCTGCCGGCTTCCTGTATTACGCCGTGGGTCGCGGCGATTCGCTGGCACCCTGATCCGAAGCGGCCGGTCCTGCCCGGGGCCGGCCACCCTCTCCCGCCAGTCACATTCACAAGAAGCGTCCATGTCCGAAGCCCGCACTGCCGCCCATCCCCTGCGTATCGTCCAGGTCCTGCCTGCCCTCAATGAAGGCGGCGTCGAGCGCGGCACGGTGGAATTCGCCCGCGAACTGGTGAAGCTGGGGCATGAATCCATCGTGATCTCCAGCGGCGGACGCATGGTGGAGCGGCTGCAGCGGGAAGGCACCCGTCACATCGAAATGCCGGTGCACCGCAAGTCGCTGCTGTCGCTACGGCAGGTGCGCCCGATGCGCAAGCTGCTGGCGGAACTGCAGCCGGACATCGTGCATGTGCGCTCGCGCATTCCCGCCTGGATCGTCTGGCTGGCCTGGCGCCGGATGCCGGCACACAGCCGCCCCCGCCTGGTCAGCACCTTCCACGGCCTGTATTCGGTGAATGCCTATAGCGCCATCATGGCGAAGGCCGAGCGCCTGATCGCCATTTCCGACTGTGTGCACCAGTACATCCTGGCCAACTACCGGCCCGATCCGGCAAAGATCACCCGCGTCTACCGGGGGCTGGACCCGTCAGCCTTCCACCGCAGCGCCTGCACCGACGAGTGGAAACAGAAGCTGTTTGCGCAGTACCCGCAGCTGCAGGGCAAACGCCTGATCCTGATGCCGGGACGGCTGTCGCGCTGGAAGGGGCAGGAGGCGTTTCTGGCGATGATGGCGCAGCTGGTGAAACTGAGCCCGGCCTGCCACGGCGTGGTGGTGGGCGATGCCGAACCCACCAAGCAGCACTATCTGCAGGAACTGCTGGATATGCAGAAGCAGCTGGGACTGGAACAGGCGGTTACCTTTGTGGGGCACCGCTCCGATATCCCCGCCTTCTACGCCCTGGCGGACATCACCTGCCACATGTCGAACAAAGCCGAGCCCTTTGGCCGCACCGTGCCCGAGGCCCTGGCCACCGGCTGCAAGGTGGTGGCCTTCAACCGCGGCGGCGCCAGCGAGTCCCTCAACGCCGGCTTTCCCCAGGGTCTGGTGGAACCGGACAACATTGCGGCCTTTGCCCGCCGCGTCGCCGATCTGCTGGATCAGCCGGCCGACATCCACCTGCCGCCGGAGTTTTATCTGGAGCATCAGGTGCATGCGACGCTGGGCGTGTACCGGGAACTGCTGGCCAGCCCGCGCTGACCCGCCGGCATTCGTCACCCCCGCCCACTGCTGTATAATGGCGCCACTTTTTGCGCCCGCTCCGGCCGTGCGCCCCACCAGACGAGATCCCCCTGCATGAGAGTACTCAACGTCGCCTATCAGCAACTTCGGCGCTATGGCCAGACCCGCGTCAGCTGGGCGCAGAAACTGATGTTCGGCCTGATCAAGAACGACCACTACACCGTGTCGTTCAGCGACCGCGATGTGGCCGCCTTCGAGGCGCCGCTGGGCATCCGCGATCTGGGCAAGAAGAAAGCCAACCAGCGTCTGCTGGAAATGGTGCGGGCGGTGGAGCCGGATCTGGTGATTGCCGGCCACTGCGACATCATCACCAACGACACGCTGCAGGCCATCAAGGCGCAGAACCGCAACTGCATGATCGCCCACTGCAACAACGATCCGCTGTTCGTACCCAGCAACGTCGAGCGCATCAAGCACCGCGCCAGTGTCGTGGACGCCATCTTCGTCTCCACCGGCCGCCGCGAACTGAAGATGTTCGAAGGCATCGGCGCCCGCGTTTATCACATGCCCAATCCGGTGGACGCCTCCATCGAGAATCTCAACAACGCCATCCGCACCGACCTGCCCATCGACCTGCTGTTCTGCTCCAACAGCGACGACTTCACCAAGCGCCTGGAAATGGTGAAGTACCTGAAGGACCAGCTGGCCAGCGAAATGAATTTCAAGACCTACGGCAATTTTGGCGAACCGCCGGTGTGGGGCCGCGATTACGACCGCGCCCTCGGCCAGAGCAAGATGGGCCTGAACTTCAACCGCCAGGAAATCCACTACTGGTACTCGTCGGCGCGCATGGCGCAGCTGGCAGGCAACGGCATCCTGCAGTTCACCCACGCCAACCTGAAATTCGACGAACTGCTGCCGCCGGAAAGCGTGGTGTATTTCCGCGAAACCGACGACCTGCTGCAGAGCATCCGCGAGTTCCACCATGACGACGCCAAGCGTCAAGCCTGGGCCACCCGCGCCCGCGATTTCTTCCACACAGAAATGAATTCGAAGCTGTACGCGCAATATATTCTGGAAGCGTCGCTGCAGATTCCGTTCTCGCACGACTATGTATGGGCGCGCGACATCAACCTCGACGGCTCGATGAAATGACACTGCAGCTGTCGGCGCTGGAACCGTTTGCCCGCGGCGGCAATCGCCTGTGCTTCGTGCATCCGGCGCAGCCCGATCGCGTGGTGAAAGTGCGGCGGCCGGATTTCTCGCTGGAAGAGCGCCGGCGCCGCAAGGGCTTTCCGAAAAACCTGCGCCCGCTGTCCAGCTTCGACGACAGTGCCGAGGAAAACCGCACCATGACCGCGCTGGACCGCCAGTTCGGCGCGCCCCTGTACCGGCACGTCAGCCGCTGCTTCGGCTTTGTCGACACCGACATGGGGCCGGGCCTGGTGTCGGAACTGATCCGCGATGCCAGCGGCCGCATCTCGCACACGCTCAAGCAATATCTGTGGGACAACGGCTACGACGCCAACGCCCGCACGGCGGTGCAACAGTTCTGCGCGCAGTGGGAAACGCTGGGCGTGCCGTCGCGGGATCTGCTGCTGCACAATCTGGTGGCGCAGCGCGATACCGGCGGCACCATCACCCGTCTGGTGGTGATCGACGGTCTGGGCAGTTCAGCGCTGATTCCGCCGCGCTTCTGGCCACGCCGCCTGCTGCTGACCAAGGCGCGCCGCAAGACCGCCGACCTGCATCAGCGTATCGACAAACTGCTGTCACAACGCGGGCAGGACAAATTTCCCGGCTACCACGGCCTGCTGTTTCACGACGGCACGCAAAGCGTGAACCGCCACGATTCCTCCCAACCCTGACGGATTGCCCGCATTCATGAGCAACACGCCCACACACTCCACTCCCCTGCGCATTGCCCAGGTGCTGGCCGGCGCGGAAAAAGGCGGCGCCGAGAATTTTTTCGTGCGACTGGTGAGCGCACTGCACGAGCGGCCGGAGCTGCAGGAACAGGCCTTCATCCGCAATCATCAACATCGCATCGATTCATTGCGCAAGAATGGCGTGGCAACCGAAGGCTTCCGCTTCGGCGGCAAACTGGATCTGCTGGACCGCTGGGCCTTCCGCCGTGCCGTGAAAAAATTCGCCCCCGACATCGTGATGACCTGGATGGGCCGCGCCAGCGAGTACACGCCCGCCGGCAACGGCCGCTACCTGCTGGTGAACCGCCTGGGCCATTACTACAACCTGAAATACTACCGGCACGCCGACTACTGGGTGGGCATCAGCCGCGGCATCTGCCAGCACATGATCGACGGCGGCATGCCGAAAGACCGCGTGTTCTACATTCCCAACTTTGCCGATGAAAAACCGGTGCAGCCGCTGCCGCGCGACAGCTTCAACACGCCGCTGGACCGGCCGCTGATCCTGTCCGCCGGTCGCCTGCATGTGAACAAGGCGTTTGATGTGCTGCTGCACGCGCTGGTGGATGTGCCCAACGCCACGCTATGGCTGGCGGGCGCCGGACCGGAAGAACAGAACCTGAAAGATCTCTGCCACCAGCTGGGACTCGACGAGCGCGTGCGCTTTCTCGGCTGGCGCAACGACGTCACCACGCTGATGAAAACCGCTGACCTGTTCGTGTGTCCGTCGCGGCATGAGGGACTGGGTTCCATCGTGATGGAATCCTGGGCGCACGAATGTCCGATTGTGGCCACCAATTCGCAGGGACCGGGCGAAGCGATCACGGATGGCGTCAGCGGCCTGATCACGCCGGTGGACGACGCGCGCGCGCTGGGCCAGGCGATCAACCGCGTGCTGGACAGCGAGGATCTGAAACGGGAACTGATTGCCGGCGGCACGCGGGTATATGCCGAAGGCTACTGCCGCCAGCATATCGTGCAGGAATACGTGAATTTCTATCAGCAGATCATGGCGCGGCGCTGAACCGGCCCGTGTGACATTGCTCAGTCAGCGCAGACATTTTCAGTCGGCAAACAACTGCAGCAGCCAGCGCGCCGCGCGGTCCGCTTCCCACAGCCGGGTCTTGCTGACCGGCAGCGGCTGCTGCAGATCCCAGTGCGCAAAATCCTGCACCCAGCCCTGCTCCAGCACATGCTTCATGTCTTTCACCACCCGCGAACTGCGCAGCGGCTGCAGATCCAGCAGACCGGTGGGCGCGCCCGAAGTAATGCACTCATACACCATCGACACGCTGTCGCGGGTCACCCACAGCTGACCGGTTTGATCCAGCTGCTGCTTGATCCAGCCGCGCGGCGTGTCCTTCCAGGAAATCAGCGTCAGGTTGGGCAGGTTTTTCGCCTGCAGCGCCGGCAGAAATGCGTCCGGCGTGCGCCGCGAATCGGTCAGCGTCCACTGCACGCCGGGCTGGGCGCGGCAGATGTTTTCCACCTGCCCGATCACCCGCGCATCGTCCCACGCGAAATGATCATTGAGGCCGCCGATCAGGAACGTGCCGGTGGCGGCATCGCGCCCTTCGTAGCGGGGCAGCACCGGATTCATCACGCCGGTGGTAGGCAGCACGTTGTCGCGCTTGGGCGGATTGTCATGCAGCGGCGTGATGTTGGCGTCGAACAGCGCGGCGGGAAACGCGCCCTTCATCAGCAGAATGGCTTTGGCGCGGAAGATATGTTTCAGCTTGAGGATCAGGCTGTGGGTACCGGCCCCGGCGCCCAGAATCCAGTCCGGCACCGGCAGATCGGCCCGCACCCGGCGCCGCAGCAGCACATCAGCCAGCGACACGCTTAACTGATCCACCGCCAGCCAGTGCACCTCGAACGGCGCCAGCGCCTGCAGACGCTCCACCAGACCTTCCTGCTGGCTGCGATGACCGGGCTTTTCATCGGTCACCACCCAGAGAATGCGCGGGCGGGATGGCGTCGGGGAGGCAGGCATGGGGTGAACCCTGAATCAGGAGGGGAATGCGCCGGGCCGCACAGATGAGGCGGCCCGGCCGACCGGGATCAGACGTAGCTGATCCAGTCCTTGTGCTGCTCGGAACGGCCCATCACCACATCGAAATACAGCTTCTGCAGCTTCTCGGTGACGGGGCCGCGCTTGCCGGAACCGATAATGCGGCCATCCAGCTGCTGGATCGGCAGAACCTCGGCGGCGGTACCGGTGAAGAAGGCTTCGTCGGCCACGTAGACCTCGTCACGGGTGATGCGCTTCTC
>CAZBII010000195.1:0-8129 GCA_964491665.1 uncultured Moraxellaceae bacterium | reverse complement strand
CGGTCTGCAACTGCTAGCCAAGCAGCACCGCTTGACGCTGAACCACATCATGCATGGCGTGTGGGCGGCGCTGCTGCAACGTTACAGAGGCGAGTCAGACATACTGTTCGGCACCACGGTGTCGGGGCGTCCGGCGGAACTGCCGGGCATCGAAAACATGGTGGGACTGTTCATCAACACGCTGCCGCTGCGCATGCAGGTCGACAAAAGTGCGCCCTTCATCGACTGGCTGCAGTCGGTGCAGGATACGCAGGCGGAACTGAAACATTACGAATACAGTTCGCTGGTGGATGTGCAGAAGGCGAGTGAACTGCCCGCCAAGCAACCCATGTTCGAATCCATTCTGGTTTTCGAAAACTATCCGATCGACGAAACGCTGGAGCAAACCCAGCAGTCGCTGAAGATCGGCAATGTGGAAGCGTTCCAGCAGACCAACTTCCCGCTGACGCTGGTGGCGATTCCGGGCCGCGAACTGCTGGTGCGTTTCTCCTACGACAGTCACCTGTTCGACCCCGACACCATCCAGCGCATGCTGGGGCATATCGAAACCATGCTGACGGCGGTACATGCCAATCCGTCCATCGTTATCGACCAGCTGCCGATGATCACTGAGCGTGAGTTCGAGCATCTGGTGTACGAACTCAACCAGACCAAGCGGCCATATCCATCGGAAGCCACGCTGGCAGAACTGTTCGAGCAGAAAGCGCAGCAGTATCCGCATCATGTGGTGGTGGAGCAGGGCGACCAGCGCATCACCTATGAACGCCTGAACAGCAAGGCCAACCAGCTGGCGCGTCTGCTCATCGCCAGTGGCGTGAAGCCGGCCGATCCGGTGATGGTGTGTTTCGACCGCTCGTTGTCGATGGTGGAAAGCATTCTGGCAATCCTGAAAGCCGGTGGTGCCTATGTGCCGGTCGATCCGGCCTATCCGGAAGACCGTATCCGCAACATGGCGGAAGATGCACGGCCACCGGTAGTGATCACGCTGAAACAGCATCGCGAGCGTTTTGCGTTTCTGGAGAACAGCAGCAGGGTGCTGGAGCTGGATACGCTGTCGTTGCAGGGGCTGGCGGATTCCAATCTGGATGTGCGTCCGCTGCAGGGCAGTCGTGCGCTGGCGTGTCTGATTTTCACGTCCGGTTCCACAGGTCGTCCGAAAGGCGTGTGCATTCCGCAGTGTGGCGTGGCGCGCATGGTGCAGAACCCGAATTACATGGAAATCGCACCGGGCCATCGTCTGGGGCACGCGTCGGCCATCGCATTCGACGCTGCCACGTTTGAACTGTGGACGCCACTGCTCAACGCCGGCACGCTGGTGGTGATCGACAAGGACATTGCACTCGATCCCGAGCGGTTTGCCCAGTTCATCAAGCAGAAGAAAATCACCATCCAGTTCCTGACTACCGCGCTGTTCAACGTGATTTCGAAACAGGTGCCGGATGTGTTCAGCGACGTGGACTACTGCCTGTTCGGCGGCGAGGCCTGCGATCCGAACCAGGTGCGCGCCGTGCTGAATCATCCAGGCCGGCCGAAGCATCTGCTGCACATGTACGGTCCGGCGGAGAACACCACCTACGCCACCTGGTACGAAATCACGGACGTGCTGCCGGGAGCGTCCACCGTGCCGGTGGGTTATCCGGTTTCCAACAGTGAACTGTATCTGCTGGATGCGCAGCTGCGGCCGGTGCCGATTGGCGTGCCGGGAGAAATTTTCGTGGCGGGTGATGGTTTGGCGCAGGGCTACATGAATCGCCCGGAGCTGACCCGCGATGTGTTCCTGCCCGATCCGTTCGACGACGGCAAGCTGATGTACAAGACCGGCGACCTGGGCCGCATGCAGGCGGATGGCGCGGTGGAAATCATCGGCCGCATCGACGACCAGGTGAAGATCCGTGGTTTCCGCATCGAGCTGGGTGAAGTGGAAAATGCCGTCAACCAGCTGCCGGGCATTCGCGAGGCGGTGGTGAGCGTGCGCCTCGACGCCAACGGCAACAAACAGCTGGTGGCCTACTGCAAGAAACCGCAGGATCGCGCGCCGCTGCCGGTGGCGGATCTGAAAGCGAAACTGAAACAGCATCTGCCGGACTTCATGGTGCCCAGCGCGATTGTCATGCTGGATGCGCTGCCCATCACGCCCAACGGCAAGGTGGACAAGCGCGCACTGCCGGCGCCGGCGCTGGAAGACTATGCGTCGAATGCTTACGTGGCTCCGCGCAATGCCATCGAGGAAACGCTCGTGGCCATCTGGCGCGATGTGCTGGGTGTGGAGCAGGTCGGCGTGTACGACGATTTCTTCGAGCTGGGCGGCCATTCGCTGCTGGTCACCAAGGTGGCCACCCGCATGAAACAGCAGCTGGGTGTGGAATTGCCCCTGCGCACATTGTTTGAAGTACCCACGGTGGCCGCGCTGGCGGAAATTTTCAGCGCCGTGAATGCCACCGCTGCGGTAGCCGACGAAGCCGCCGGCGATGAGGAGTTCGAGGAAGGATCACTATGACCGTGTTTGAATTGATGTCCCGGCTCGGCGCAGCCGGAATCAAACTGTGGGTGGAAGAAGGCCAGCTGAAATTCAAGGCGCCGAAAGGTGCGCTGACGCCGGACCTGAAAGATGCGCTGGTGGCGAAAAAGCAGGAAGTGATCGACTTTCTCAGCGGCACCCGCATCAGCAGCGGCGAGAGCACCGACACCATTCCCGTGGTGGACCGCACCCAGCCGCTGCACTTGTCCCACGCGCAGAACCGGCTCTGGTTCATCGAACAGCTCACGCCGGGCAACAGCACCTTCCACATTCCGGCACCGCTGTATCTGACCGGCATTCTGGATCGCACCGCGCTGGAAAATGCTTTTCTCAAACTCCTGCAACGGCACGAAGCCCTGCGTACGGTGTTCCGCGCGGTGGACGGCGAACCGCGCCAGCTCGTGCAACCGATCACGCATTTTTCCGTGCCGGTGGAAGATCTCACCCATCTGGAAAAATCCACCCGCGATGCCGAAGTGCGTCAGCGCATCGAGCGCGAAATCCGCACGCCGTTCGATCTGGAAAACGGCCCCATGCTGCGGGCGCGCCTGTACCGGCTGGATGACAATCAATACGGCCTGATCGTGGTGATGCATCACATCGTCACCGACGGCTGGTCGATGGCGATTTTCGTGCGGGAAATTGCCGCACTGTATGCGGCCGAACGCATGGGCATGAATTCACCGCTGCCGCCGCTGGACATTCAATACGGTGATTTTGCCGAGTGGCAGAAAAACTGGCTGCAGGGCGACAATCTGGAGCGTCAGCTGGGTTACTGGCGCAAGCAGCTGTCGGGCGCGCCGGCAGAACTGGCGCTTCCGTTTGATCGACCGCGCCCGGTCATGCAGACTTCCAACGGCGCGGTGATCGATGTGCATCTGGATGAAGCGCTCACCAGCCAGATTCGCGCCGTGGCCCGCCAGTTTGATACCACCGTTTATGTGATCCTGCTGGCCGCCTACAAGATCGTGCTGGCGCGCTGGGCACGGCAGAAGGATGTCTGCGTGGGCATGCCGGTGGCAGGGCGCACGCGACCGGAAGTGGAAGGGCTGATCGGCTTTTTCGTCAACACGCTGGTGATTCGCACGCGTCAGGATGGCAAACCGTCCTTTGCGGATTTTGTCGCGCAGGTGAAAGAGCAGGTACTGGGCGCGCAGAGCCATCAGGACGTGCCGTTTGAAGCCATCGTCGAAGACCTGAATATTCCGCGCAATCTGAGTTTCGCTCCGGTGTATCAGGTGGCGCTGTCGCTCACCAGCAGCGAAGGTTCGTCGCAGAAGGCGGTGCTGGGCGGTCTGGAAATCGAACCCATGCCGGTGGAGCTGATTGCCGCGCGTCTGGACATTACGCTGATGCTGGCGGATTACGGCAATCACATTGGCGGCATGCTGGAATTCAATACCGACCTGTTCAATCGCAGCACGATTGAAAGTTTCATCGAGCATTTCACGCGGGTGCTGCGTACGGTCACCCAGGAAGTGAGTATCGCGGTGGATACCATCGAGCTGGTGGACACGTCCGAACTGCGCTCACTGCTGCGACTGGACGACAACAGCGAAGCCGTGTTGCCGCTGACGCCCATGCAGCGCGATTTCTGTTTTGACAGTTTGCGTGAACCTGCCACCACCCGGAACAGTATTGGCGACGCGCTCGAATTGCCTTTCGCCGTGGATGCCAGTCGCTGGCAGAACGCCGTGCAGAGCCTGGTGAATGCCCATCCGTTCCTGCGTGCCCGCGTGGTGGAAGCCGCGCAGCCGTGGCTGGAGCCGCTGTATCAGGTGATCGAGCGGCAGCAGGTTGCCAGTTGTGAAGTGCTGGACTGGCGTACACGGAATCTGGAAGGCGCCGCGCTGCATTCCGCGCTCGAACAACAGGTGCTGCAGACCTGGGACGTGCTCAAGGCGCCGCTGATCCGGCATTTTCTGGTGCAGGTGGCGGACACGCGCTGGTTCAGTGTGGTCAGCGCCCATCACGCAATTTTCGACGGTGTCAGTGCGCGCCAGTATTTCCGTAGCCTGCTGTCTGCCTATCAGGGCCAGATGCTGGCGGGTACCCGTGTGCAGGATCTGAAACAGTGGATTCAGCAGCGCACGCAGCAGACCGACAATTCCGCTGTGCTGAATTACTGGCGCAATGAACTGGCGCAATCCGAGCCGTTGGGCAATCGCGCCGCGCAGGCGGGGAATGCGGTGGTGGACCAGTGGCTGCTGGCGCCCGCTGAACTGGCGCAGCTGCAACAGTGGTGTGACGAACGCCGTGTCAGCACCGCGAACTATCTGCGCACCCTGTATGCGCTGGCGCTGCAACATTGCCACTATCACGACAATCGCGTCGTACTGATCGAGGCCATCGCCGGACGCAGCAGCACGGTGGAAGAAGCCATCGGTTGCTTTTTCCAGTTCGTGCCGTTCGTACAGCAGAGCGGCGCTGGCGTTAACACCGTCAGCGATCTGCTGCAGGCCAATCGTCTGTGGCGCAAGAACATGGGCGACGCCTGTTATCTTTCCATGCTGGAGCGGCGCCAGTTCCTCAATCCCAATGCACTGGAATTCCAGTTCAACTATCGTCTGGCCAGCGTAACCGATGCGTTTGAGTTTGACGGTCATACCCTGCAGACCATGGCCATGCAGCCGGACAACGCCGGCACCGTGAAACTGCTGGTGACGCCGCGCAACGATCAGCTGCAGGTGCGTTTCAGCTATCGCGAAAACGATTTTGCCGGATTCGATCTGCTCAAGCGCATGCGGCAGGTGCATCACCAGATCATGGCGGGCACGGAAACACTCACACTGCTGGACTGGTTGTTTGCTGCCGAAAAACAGCAACAGTTGCAACAGTGGCAGGGTGAAACGCAACAGGCGTATGCCGACGAAACACTGCTGGATCTGATCGCGCGGCAGGTGGATGCAACACCGGATGCAACGGCTGTGATCTGCGGCGCTGCGGCGCAAACCTATCGCGCCTTCGATGCCACCAGCAATCAGGTGGCGCGCTGGCTGAACGGGCAGGGCGTCGGCAAGGGGCAGCGTGTGGCGCTGTGCGTGGGGCGCAGTCTGTGGCTGCCGTCGTTGTACATTGGCGCGGTGAAATCCGGTGCGGCTTACGTGCCGATGGATGCCGGTTATCCCGCCGATCGCATCGCCTACATTGTGGAAGACAGCGGCGCGCAGGTGCTGGTTACTGAAAACTGCGTGCTGAAGCGGTTGCAGGAAGCTGGCGTGGCGCTGCCGGCCGGCGTGAAACTGCTGCTGGTGGACGACATCGAAAAACTGCTGCAGGGCTGTTCCGGTCAGCCGCTGGAAATCCGTCCGCAGCCGGACGACATTCTCTATTATGTTTACACCTCCGGTTCCACCGGGCGCCCGAAAGGGGCCGGCGTTTATCATCGTGGCGAACGCAACCTGCTGGAATGGTATCGCGGCCTGCTGAATCTGAACGCGCAGGATCGCGTGCTGCTGATCAGCGCGCTGGGTTTCGATCTGACGCAGAAAAACCTGTTCATTCCGTTCTGCACCGGCGCAGCACTGGTAGTGCCAGAGTTCGAGGATTACGATCCGGAACAGCTGGCCAATCTGATCGCACGGGAAAAAATTTCCGCCATCAACTGCGCACCGTCAGCGTTCTATCCGCTGGTGGAACAGACTACACACGCCGGGTATCCGTTTGCATCGTTGCGCAATGTGGTGCTGGGCGGTGAACCCATTCGTCTGGGAACGTTGCAGTCCTGGTTCAATGACGCGCGGGTGAACTGCAAGCTCACCAACAGTTACGGTCCCACCGAATGTACCGACGTGGTGGCCGCCTGTTCGCTGCAGCGCATTGAAGATCCGTCGACCGGCATGCCGGTAGGACGCGCGCTGGCGAACACGCAGCTGTTCATCGTCAACCAGCAGGGCATGCTGATGCCTACGGGCGCCACCGGTGAACTGTGTGTTGCCGGCATTGGCGTCGGCACTGGTTATCTGAATCGCGATGAACTCACCGCACAGGTGTTCCAGCACAATCCGCACGGCACCGGCCGCTGGTATCGCACCGGCGATCTGGTGCGTTATGCCACGTCTGGCGACATCGTGTATGTGGGCCGCAAGGATTTTCAGGTGAAGCTGCGCGGCCTGCGCATCGAGCCGGGCGAAATCGACAGCATTCTGAAAACATTGCCGCATGTGCGCGACGCGCTGACGCTGGTGATTGACGATCGTCTGGTGTCGTATGTGATCGCACCGCGCACGTTTGAAATTCCTGCCTGCAAGGATGTGCTGCGCAAGCAGTTGCCGGACTTCATGGTGCCGGGTTCTATCATTCTGCTGGATACCTGGCCGCTGACGCCCAACGGCAAGATCGACCGCAAGGCGCTGCCGGCGCCGGATGCGCAGGATCAGGGTCCGTACATCGCGCCGCGCAACGACAGCGAACAGCGCATTGCCGATATCTGGTGTCAGGTGCTGAAGCTGCAGCAGGTCAGCGTCAATGCCAACTTCTTCGAAGTCGGCGGCCATTCGCTGCTGGCGACGCAGGTGGTGTCGCGCATCCGCCAGGCCTTCGGTGTGGAGCTGTCGGTGCGCACGCTGTTTGAATCGCCCACCATCGAGCAGCTCACGCGCGCTATCAGTGGCGCCGCTGCTGCCGGCTTCCTCGATACCGCGCCGCCATTGCTGCCACTCGATCCGCCTAACCGAGATACGCTGTCGTTCGCGCAATACCGGCTGTGGTTTGTCGACCAGCTGAATCAGGGCAGCAGTGAATACAACCTGCCGTCGGCGCTGAAAATTACCGGGCCTTTGGATGTGAGCGTGCTGGATCTCGTGTTCGGCGAAATCGTCCGCCGCCACGAAGTACTGCGCACCAATTTTGCCGAGCAGGATGGCGTGCCGCAGCTGCGCGTGCGAGAAGCCGGCGAGTGGCACTCCACCGTCACCGATCTGTCCACATTGGATGGCAGCGCGCAGCAGCGTGAAGTGGAACGGCTGGTGGATGCCGACGCCAACGTCACGTTCAATCTGCTCAACGATCCGCTGTTCACCACCCGCATCATCAAACTGTCGGCGCAGGAACACATCCTGCTGCTGAACATGCACCACATCATTTCCGACGGCTGGTCCATCGGCGTGATGGTGCAGGAAATCCAGGCGCTGTATCTGGCGTTTTCTGCCGGCCAGGCGTCGCCGTTGCCGCCGCTGCCGATCCAGTATTCCGATTTTGCCGTGTGGCAGCGCAACTGGTTGCAGGGTGACGCACTGGAAAGAATGCGCAATTACTGGAAGGAAGCGCTGTACGGCGCGCCGGATGTGCTGCGCATGCCCACCGACAAGCCGCGGCCGAAAATCCAGACATTCAATGGCGCGCATTATCCTTTGGCACTGGGCAAGCCGCTGGCGGCAAAAGTGAAGCAATATTGCGACCGGCACGACGTCACGCCGTTCATGGTGCTGATGGGTGCGTATCACGTGCTGCTCAGCCGCTACAGCAACCAGAAAGACATCTGCGTCGGCATTCCGATTGCAGGCCGCAACCGCGCCGAGATCGAAGGGCTGATCGGCTTCTTCGTTAACGGTCTGGGGATCCGCTCGCGGCTGGATGGCAATCCGTCCGTGGCGCAGTATTTCCAGCAGAT
>CAZBII010000194.1:0-8285 GCA_964491665.1 uncultured Moraxellaceae bacterium | reverse complement strand
GGTGGGCGCCATCGATGAACTGGAAACGTCCAAAACGCTGAACGACAAGCGCGCCATCTATCGCTCGGAAACCTTGCTGCAAAGCGACGCGGCGTCGCGCAGTGCCACGCTGGCGCGTGCCTATAACGAAGTGGGCTACGACCAGGGTGTGCTGCTGAACGGTTGGGATGCCATTCGCCGCGATCCGACCAGTGCCGAAGGGCACCGGTTGCTGGCGGATCATTATCTGGGAGACAGCCGCTACGAAGCGGCGCGTGCATCGGAATTGCTGCAGTCGCAATTGTGGCAGCCGCTGTCGGCGTATCCATTGCAACCGCAGCTGAGCGAATCTGGTATTGCAGTCGTTGAGGGCAGCGGCCCCCAGCGTCCCGGCTTTAACGAATTTCACCCGCTGTTCACCCAGGATGGAATCTATGGCATGGCGAATGGCTACGCCGGCAGCGACAACACCTGGGGCGACGATCTGGTGGGATCGGTTCTGGCCGGTCCGCTCGCGCTGAGTCTGGGCCAGTACCATTTCGAGTCGGATGGCTGGCGGGAAAATGCGGATCAGGAGCAGGATATTTATAGCGGGTTTGTGCAGTGGCAGGTGAGCCCTGGCTGGAATGTCCAGTATGAACACAGAAAGCTGGACTGGGATCAAGGCTATCTGTCTCCGGAACTTGCTTATGCGCTGGATGCATCCGCGTCCCAGGAAACGCAGCGCAGCACCGACCGGATTGGCATCGTGCATCGCTATTCCCCGGCCGGAGCAGTGTTGTTGTCCTTCATCAAAAGCAGCTGGAATGTGACGTCTGATTACCAGCAGGAGTTCGGTCCGGTGGCAACGGATACCGATACCGATTCCTACGCCACCGAGATGCAATGGGTGACGACGATGAGTGGGCATCGTCTTGTTCTGGGAGCAGGTGTTTCCGAAGCAGATTCGCTGGATTCTCTGGACCAGCTGATTGGTCTTGATATGGGCCTGTATTTTTACGAGCTGGCTATTGCGCGGGAGACGGATAGGGAGCCGCGCATTGCCACAGCCTATGTGGAATATCTCTACCAGGGCATTCGGAAGCTGGATATTGGATTGGGCCTGGAATACTACCGGTCGGAGCTGGACTATAAAGGGCAGGAAACACAGACGGAATTCATAGACGGTTTCGAAACGGGTGTGACCACCACCGCCATCACGGAGCCGTGGAGCACTCGCACCCGCTGGCTGCCTGAAATGGGTGTGGTGTATCGCCCGACAGATGGCATGCAGTTTCGCACAGCGGTTTACTCTGCCGTTGCACGACCTCTGGCCATCCGGCAGTCGATTCAACCCACCAGTTTTCTGGGATTCAACAAGGTTTATGACGATCTTGATGGCACTGAAGCCCGTCACTATGCACTGGCGGCAGATTTTGCCCTTGCCCCCCTGAAGCTGGGCGCGATGTTAATTCAGCGCGACTTGCGTATCCCGTATGAAGGCGTGGGCGATCTGACTTATCTGAACCAGGATCAGCGCATTGCAGAGCTGTATGCAAACCTCGTTGCCACCCGGAACATTTCTCTTGCGCTGGCCGCGAACTGGACCCGTAAAGAGCTGGAGAATTCAGGGGCTGTTCTCGCGTCAGTCGATGAGATTGACCAATACCGGGTGCCGTTGCGTGTAACCTGTTTTGTCGGGCCTGCGTTGTCTGTTAGTCTGGAACAGTCTTATTTTGCCCAGAAGATTCTGATGGTGGGCGGACTGCCGCAGGAAGACTCAAGTGCTTGGGTGACGAATGCCGCAGTGCAATACCGATTGCCAGCCCGGATCGGTAGCATCACGCTGGGAGTTAATAACGCAACGGGCGAGAAAGACGAGTATCTGAGTTTTTCCGAGCGGCAGCTGGCGTTCTATCCTGACAGATTCTGGTATGCCGCAATCTCTACTCATTTTTGGGAGCAATTGTTGAATGAAGGCCAAGTCTATTTCGGGTTATCGGGGATTTTTAGGGGCTGCCGTTCTGGTGTCGTCGGCGCTGCTGCTGCAAGCATGCGGAGATTCGGGGGATGTGCCTACGTCTGCGTCCCAGAGTGATGCCACTCTCGAAAAGCTGGCAGCGGCGGGCGAGATTCTTCCTTACTACATCGTTTTCAATGCCGAGGGTGCGCCAGAAATTCGTGGCGTTGATGTCGAGGGCGGCGGCGTCAGGATTGTGGATGTGAAGAACGATGAATTCCCAATCAAAGCCAAAATCAAGAAAGTGGAAACCATCACATTCGTCACTTATGAGGGATCGTGCGAAATCCTGACCCCCACGCCGACGGGATACAAGAAAATCATCATCCAGAACGACGCGATCTGCGCGAAAATCAAACCCTGATCAAATCAGGTTGAACACGGTCGGGACTACGTGGATGCGCGGTCCCGACTGTTACAGTTATTGAACCCTGCCCAACTCCCGCGCCATCTCATCCAATAACCCGATCACCTCTTCGCTGGCTTTCTCCATGCACGCCAGCCGCTCGAACGACTCCGCTTCCCGTCCCTGCATTTTCAGCTGCAGCGCCTGCAGGCCACACTCATGCACTTTCTTGTGCGGTTCCTCCAGCCGCCTGAACGCCGCCAGCCGGGCATAGCGCTGCGCACCCTCACCCTGGTAATACCAGTGTCCCAGCCGGCAATCGTGATGATTCACCACGGCCTGCAGGTCCTGCGGCGTATTGTCGACGAACCGCTGGTACACCGAGGCCTTCCACACCACATGATCCAGCTTCACCGTCTGCAGGAAATTTTCGCGGCTGGCAGAACCAATCACCTCGTACATCTTGCGCGAGAACGACACCATGCTTTCCACGATGCGCTGCACTTCGCTGGCCGACGCGGTGGCAGTGTGAGTCTTTTCATTCATGCCGCTGATCAGCGTTTCGGCGTGCGCGGTCTGTTCGTCAATGCGTTTCACCAGCTGCCCGATCTGCGCGGTGCCTTCGCCGCTTTTCTGTGCCAGCGAGCGCACTTCGTCGGCGACCACCGCAAAGCCGCGGCCCTGCTCGCCAGCGCGGGCGGCTTCAATGGCGGCGTTCAGGGCCAGCAGATTGGTCTGTTCCGACAGCGAGTTGATCACGCCCACGAAGCGCGAGATTTCCTCAGTCACCGTGCGCAGGCTGTTCACGCTGTCGTTGCTGCGGGTGGCTTCGTTGCTGATGGTCACCAGATCCTGGGCGATGGCGGCCAGCACCTCCGTGCTGCGGGTGATGATGGCGGTGGCCTGGGTCAGCTGGCGATTTTCATCTTCCAGCTGCTGCGAGAAATTCGCGACGGCATTGCGGATCTGGTTCAGGGAGTCGGACGAGCCCAGCCACAGCCGGGTCAGCTGCAGGTAGCGCTGGTAATCGGCCTGACTCCGGGTCAGGGCTTGCTGGGTCGCGGCCAGCTCGCTTTCCCGCTGTTCCAGCTGCTGCCGCAGAGTGCTGTTGTCGGCCTGCTGCTGGCGTAGTGCCTGTTCCAGTTGCTCAATTTTTTTCCGGTTTCCAAACATGCCAAGCGGTTCCCGTGGCGGCCCCTGTCAAAGATTGTTTGTAACTATAGTTGATCATCATTTGGAGAACAAAGCTTGCCCAGTAAATCCGAGCGAACAGCTCAGGAATCACCCAATTCTTGTAAGGGATAACACCTTCTGGTACCTTTTCAGAACTCGCTGGTTCTCATTTGTTCAATTTATAAACACTACAGAGGAAATCCTCATGCCAACTTCAGAAGAGTTTGCCCGCTACGAGCAGGGTCCGTTGTCGCCGCAGGAGCGTATCTGGTGGGACCGCTATTCCCACAAGAACCTGCAGAAATGGCGGCAGGAGTGCGACCCGCTGGCGGATGCCTGCACCGCGCTGATCAAGCGTCACCGTCCGTCCGACATGCTGGAGGAGGTGGAGCAGCGGGCAAAATCCGAGGGCGGTCCGTTCCAGGCGTTTCTGGATCATTGCAAAACCGTGCCGGGCTGGGTGGATTTCGGCGAACTGGAGCGCGGGCGCCGCGTGTTCCTGCGTTATGCGCCGCTGCAGGGGCTGGTGCTGCTGTGCAGCTGTCTGGTGGAGGGTTACAGCTTCAACAAGCCGGCGCAGGTACTGGTGGCGACCGGGCGTCTGCAGAAGGATGTGACGAAACGGATTTATGAAACTGGCCAGCTGCTGCACAACATGGTGGGCGAGGGCGGCATCGAGCCCGGTTCCATCGGCCACCGCACACTGATGGAAGTGCGGCTGGTGCATTCGGCGGTGCGGCAGTTCCTCTGGCGCTCCGGCAAGTGGGATGTGGAAAAATACGACCAGCCGATCAACCAGGAAGACATGGCCGGCACCGTGCTGGAGTTTGATTTCATGGTGGCCCGTGGCATCGAGAAACTCGGCGTGCCGCTCAGCGACGAGGAAAAGCGCGCCATGCACTATTACTGGCGTTACGCCGGTTATCTGCTGGGGGTGGACGAGGCGCTGCTGACCAGTACCATCGAGGAACAGTACATTCTGGCACTGCAGCTGATGAGCCATCTGTACAGCCCGACTCCGGACAGCGAGAAGCTCGCCAAGGCCCTGCTGCGCGACATGGCCGACAAGCCGCCGTTCATGCTGTCGGAAGACCTGCTGCTGGCATTCTCGGAATACCTGCTGGGGCCGATCGTGGCGAAGGATCTGAAGATCGAGGCGACGCTGGCCAATCGCCTGAAGGTGCAGGCCATTCGCCAGTTCATCCGCACCGCATCGTTTGGCCGGGCGCTGGCGCCGGATTTCATCCAGCGTTTTGTGGAGAAGGGCAACCACGCCGTGCGTCGCAAGAACATTGCCGATGGCCTGGGCGGCGACCCCAGCCAGTACGCCTTCCGCAGTCTGGCCTGAACGGTTCAGGCGCGGCAAAAAGGGCTGCCTTCGGGCGGCCTTTTTTTATGCCGCACATTCGGCGGTGTTACCGTTACCGGGTGCCGCGTTTGGTCACTTTGTGACCTTGGTCGCAGGTTGGTCCGGCCGCCGTCACTCCCGTTGTTCTGACCGTAATTCCATCCTATTCAGTACGTTGTCGTGCCGCGCGGCAAACTGGCCCGTCTGTTGCTTTTTCAATCAATGTAGACCCAACGACAACAATAACGAAGCCTCGATTTCTTGCTGGGAGCCCCAAGGCGCTGTCCAAAAGCCCGCGGGGCCTTTTTTTTGCCCGGTTTTTTTGCCCGTTTGCCCCCCTTTCTGACGGTTTTGCCCTTCATGCTTTGCTTGTCCGATTAGGTTATGATTCGCGCTTGCTCAACCACCCGCTTCATGAGGATTTATGGCAGAGGACAGCGCAATCAATTACAGGGGACGCAAGGCCGCGCGGGCGCGCAGCGAGCAGCGGCGACGGGCCATTCTGGAAGCGGCTCTGCGCATTGTGGTCAGTGAAGGTGTGCGCGGCGTGCGGCACCGGGCCGTGGCGAAGGAAGCCGCTGTTCCCCTGTCTGCCACCACCTACTATTTCGACGATATTTCCGACCTGATTGCCGATACCTTCACGCTCTTTGCCGAAAGCGCCATGAGCGACGTGGTGAACCCGATTTACCAGCACATCGGCGACTTCGTGAACCAGCACAAGGATTCACTGGACAGTGATCCCGCGCTGCTGGACCAGCTGCTGGAACGTCTGACCGCCCTGATCATTTCCCTGCTGCAGATGGAACTGTGCGACAAGCGCGATCACATGCTGGCGGAACAGGCCTTCATGCATGAATGCCTGCGCGACCCGCGTCTGCGGGAAGTGGCGCGCACCTACTTCGATCACCTGCTGGATGAGCTGGTGCAGCTATGCCGCCTGATCGGCGTCGACGAGCCGGAGATTGCCGGCGAGATCCTGATGGGCACTGTGTTCCGCATCGAGCAGGAGGCGTTGATGGTGCCCGTTGAGCAGTTCGACATGCACAAGGCGCACAGGATGCTCAAGCGCCAGCTGCAATCGCTGATTCCACCCGTGCGCTGAGGTTGTGATGTCCGCCAGTGCCAGCAGTATCAAGATGGAGGACAGCTGGAAGCAGCGCCTGCTGCCCGAATTCAGCAAGCCTTACATGCAGCAGTTGCGCGGCTTCCTGCAGCAGCAGAAAGAAGCCGGCAGGGTGATTTATCCCAAGGGCACCGAGTATTTCAACGCCTTCAACCTGACGCCGTTTGACCAGGTGAAAGTGGTGATTCTGGGGCAGGACCCGTATCACGGCCCGAATCAGGCGCACGGGCTGTGCTTTTCTGTCCGGCACGGCGTGGCATTCCCGCCGTCGCTGCTGAACATCTTCAAGGAAATCGAGCGCGACCTGAAAATTCCCATGCCCAATCATGGCTGCCTGACGCACTGGGCAGAGCAGGGCGTGCTGCTGCTCAATGCGGTGCTGACGGTGGAGCAGGCAAAAGCCGCTGCCCATCAGGGCAAGGGCTGGGAGCAGTTTACCGACGCCGTGATTCGCGAACTGAATGAGCATCGCGAAGGGATTGTGTTCATGCTGTGGGGCAGCTACGCGCAGAAGAAAGGGCAGTTCATCGATCGCAAGAAACATTGCGTGCTGCAGGCGCCGCACCCGTCACCGCTGTCGGCTCATCGCGGCTTCATCGGCTGCGGCCATTTTTCTGCGGCGAATGCCTATCTGCAAAAGCACGGTCTGGCGCCGATCGACTGGAAGCTGCCGGACATCTGATCCGCAAGCCCTGCAGGTTTCAGGCGGCGCGTTCTGATGTCTGCGGATCAGTGCTGGCGGCGGACAGTTTCACACAGTTGCGTCCGCTGGCCTTGGCCTTGTACAGCGCTGCGTCGGCCATGGCGATCAGATTGGTTGCATTGTCGTTGGCGTCCGGCCTTCCGCACCAGATGCCGGCGCTGAGGGTGTAGGCAATCCGGTGGTGGGCGTGTTCGGCAGGATTGTCCGCAACCGATCTGCACATTTCCTCCAGTGCTGCCACGGCGCCATCGATCCTTGAATCGGGCATTACCAGCAGGAATTCCTCACCACCGTAGCGGCCAACCTGATCCGACTGGCGCAGGCGCTGCCGGATCATGCTGACGCAGTGACACAACACCATGTCGCCGGCGATATGGCCGTAATCGTCGTTGATGCGCTTGAAATGATCGATGTCGATAATGGCAATGGCCAGACTGCTGGCGTTGCGTTGTGCGCGCCTGATTTCGTTGTCCAGCTGCTCGATCACGGCCCGGCGGTTGGCGATGCCGGTGAGCGAATCGCGCATGGCCATGTGTTCCAGCGTCAACTCTGTCCGCTCCTTGGACATCAGCACCAGCCCCAGCGACAGCATCATCACGGTGACGGTGCCGATACTGATCGAGATGGTCTGCTTGATGTTGCTGGTGTCGTAGGCCATGTCCTGCGGCGTTCCGGATACGATGACGGCCACCCGGATCAGCAGGCCGATCAGGCTGATCCCGGCGCCGATGATCAGCAGAACGTGCGCGCGCTTTTCCTGCTGCGCATGCCGGCGCGCGTACAGGATGATCAGTCCGCACTGCAGCATCAGGATGGTGGTGGACGTCAGCATTCTGGGTTCGGTGGTGTCGATCTGCAGAGCCAGCAGCAACGCCATCAGCAGCGGGAAGATGAAGATGGTTTTCCACGGCACCGGAAGCGCGTTGATGGTGAAAATACTCGCGGTGTAGAAGGCCAGCGCCAGCGACAGCAGGGAGTTGCCGGCGAGGTAGGTGATCCAGAGCGAGGCATGGCCGAACTGGGTGTAGCAGACATAGGCCAGGGCATGGGACAGCAGGCCGCATCCGGCCAGTCGCAGCCCGTCACGCTGGTTGAACCGGCCGACCAGCAGCAGACAGAACGCCATGATCAATGCGACCCAGGCAACGGAAGCAAAAATGGTGGGAGTGTGCGCAATCATGCCGGCTGGTTACCGTTGGGCTTGAGTTGGATTCACGGCCATATGAAGCCTGCCTGCTCGCGTTTCCCGCAGGCGGTGTATATGGCGATCAAGTATGGCACAGAAGCAAAAAGGGGCCGGTTCGACGCGGCCCCTTTTTTGTGGTGGATGACGCTGGCTTCAGTGGAAGCCCAGCATCATCTGGATAGTGCCGGCGATCAGGCCGGTCACCGCACCCAGCACCAGAAAAATCCATTCATCTTCCTGGAACGCCGGCCGCAGCAGGTCCTGGAATTCCAGCGACGTCAGGGCACGCATCCGCTCCGAGAAAATGCGCTCGATGATTTTGGCGCGATCACGGTTGAAGGCCGGTTCCGAAATCGGCCCCATCGTCATGTGAATGGCCTTGTCGGCGATCGTGTTCTTCAGGTCCATGTAACCCTGCACGCCCA
>CAZBII010000193.1:0-8288 GCA_964491665.1 uncultured Moraxellaceae bacterium | reverse complement strand
GGAATTGCGCGGTTTCGCAATGATGATGCAATGGTATTGATGCTGAAGAAGTGTTGTGCGGTTGTGGATGTTGGATTGGATGGGCGCGATAGATGAGGTTTTTGTGGAACCAGTTGCTTGCTATGACACAAAAAATAAAGCGGTTATTTTCGCGATTATTGCGATTCTGACAGCACTTGCCGGTGTTGCTTCAGGAAAGAGCGATTTTATCGTGGCTGCCTGTTTTCTAATTTTGATTGTGCCGCTCCTGTTGTTTTGGCACGGCAAGTTGTCGGTTTATATAGAAGGTGAAAATCTGTATTCAAAAGGCATTGTTGGAATTACCAAAAGAATCAATCTTTCTGTAAACAACAAGGCTGTATTCAAGGATGGCAGGCTTGCTTTTATTACGCCGAGCGGCAAGCACTGGACTTTTGATAATTTGTGGCTTTCGAACGATGCTTTCGAGGATATAGCCGCAGCGGTAGCCCGCAAAGGTGTGAAACTTATTGAAGAATAGTTATTCCCGGAGATTTATATGCGAATTCAGGGCGAAATCGACTTTACATTGACTGAGTGGACGAAAGATCGCGTAGTGGGTGAGATGCCGGTTACGGCCGGTATCAAGAATCCGTTTGGTGTGGCGCATGCCGGCGCCATTCTGTGGTTTGCGGATGTGGCGGCAACGGCGCTGGTGATGGCGCCGGGGGATCTCAAGGAGGGAATGAAAGGTTTTCCCCTGGCGATTTCACTGAACTCCAATTTTATGGGCAACCAGACGTCGGGCACGTTCAGGGCGGTGTCGGAGTTCGTCAAGAAAGGTAAAACGGTCAGTGTGGTGCGGACGACGGTGTCGGGGGAGGGCGACAAGCTTGTCGCCGAGGTTACTACCAGTCATGTTCTGTCGAAGTAAGGCGATTCTGTGCGGTCATGTGGGCCGCATTCATTTCACAATAATTCATACAACAAACAAGGATGTCCATATTTATGCGTAACCCTATTTCCAGGTCAACGTTTGTAAAATCGTCTCTGTTGGCAGGTGCCTGTGCAGCATTGCTCACCGGATGTTTCGTGCTGGACTGGAAGGCCGCTTACACCGCGCTGGGCAAATCCAGCACGCGTAGCGAACAGCTGCTGGTTGATAATGACCAGCTTTACATTGCTGGGCAATCGGATGTCTATCATGCG
The DNA here is from genome assembly GCA_964491665.1 of uncultured Moraxellaceae bacterium. Classification (GTDB taxonomy): domain Bacteria; phylum Pseudomonadota; class Gammaproteobacteria; order Pseudomonadales; family Ketobacteraceae; genus Ch67. The sequence goes on along the minus strand of CAZBII010000193.1, from coordinate 7,121 downwards.
TTTGTGGCGGCTTACGATACCGCTGGCAAGCAGCTGTGGAATTTCGACCCTTACGATGGTGTCACTGCGTTCAGTACAGGCCAGGGCGACGACATGATGGCTGTTGGACCGGATGGGCATCTTTACTATCTGATCAATCTATTTTCCAGTCCGTCGCAATCCAGGGTATTTGTTTTGTCCCGCCAGGGGGAGTTGCTGGATAGCTGGACAGCGTCAGTGGGTCATGATGTTGGCATGCAGGTTGGCGCAGATGGAACGCTGTACATCTACGCCAAAAGCAGTGGTTTGCTGGCGGCCTATGCACCAAACGGAGCGCTTCAGTGGCAACATCAGGCGCCACCTCCAGTGTCTGTTTCTGCCACGTTGACAACAATACAGTTGCTGGATGGCAGCATACTGTTCAGAGCTGACGAGCTGGTCCAGCTGCTTTCACCCGCCGGGGAAGTGTTGCACACCTTTACGGCAGAAAATTTTGCTCTCACGGATATTTACAGCATCAAGGCAATCGACAATGTTGTGTGGATGACAGGCAAAGGGGCTACCGGTTTGGAGCTGGTTTCGCTGGGCGCCGGTTTTACTGAGCTGACACGCACTACGCTGTATTCTCCCGTCATGACCACCAATGTGCAGATTGAGGAAAGGCAGGGCGGGCTTTGTGTTGGCATTTCACACATGAATAACAGGTTCGAACGGTTTTTCAGGATCGTGCAGACGAATGAGCAGGGCAGTGCAGAGTGGCAGCGCGATATTGCCATGGATGAAAACCATTTCCGTTATGACGATCTGGTTCGCGCGGGTGGTTCCGAGTGTTATGTGTCTACCGGCTGGGCCGATGAGCAGGAGGTGTCCGTGAACCGCATTCGCCGCTTTTTGGTGGACGGAAAGCCTGCCGATACTATTACGATGAAAGGGTATCTGCTGAGGGATTATTCCGTTGTGGATGGCGCGGTTTATCAAACCGGTGTGGTTCAAGCTGCGGGCGAGAATTTTTATCCGGTAACTCATCGGCATCATTTGCAGTGATGCCGGTTTATCGCGGGTACTTCATGGAGGGCTGCTTTGCTTAAATGGTTGGGTTTGGGGCTGGCGCTGCTGATGTTGGCGCTGGTGTCCCTGGGAGTTTACGTGTCGTCGGTGGTGGGTCGGGGCGAGTGTGACAGCAGGACGGTTGGGGAATCCCTGTCGCCCGACGGCCAGTACAAGGCGCTCATTGTGCAGCGGGCCTGCGGGTTTGGTTCCGGCAGCACTACCCAGGTCAGTGTTTTGCGGGCGTCTGAGAATGCGCTGCCCAACCAGCCGGGTAGCACACTGGTTTTTCAGGGCGAAGATGTGGCGGTGGTCTGGATGGATCGTGATGCGATCACTATTGCCGGTGCTGGCGCCAGGGCCACCTATACTGTGAGGGTGATCCGGAACAAGGTTACGCTGAGTTTGAAACCATAATCGGTTTTGCAGTTTTGCTATTGGGGAGTCATCAGGTGAGAAGTGAAATGCGGAATGTATTGTTGTTGTGTCTGCTGCTGAATGTAGCTGGATGCAGTTCTTTCATGCACGGTTATACCAGCACGGCGGCGCAGAACCAGCTGCTGATGGTGGACAAGGAAAAGGAGAGTTTCGGTTACAAGCGGCTGGAATACATCAAGGGTTATCACGGTGCCGGCATTACGGCGTTTATTGATGAGAAGGGTCTGCCGGATTACCTCTATGAATTCAGTGACGACGGCCGTGACTGTGCCGCGTTCTACTACATTGCCGAAAACCGCGTGTATCTGTTCAAGGAGATGACCTGGAATCCCAGTTCGTTCGCGTTCGTGGGGATGCGTGAGCTGAATGATTTTGAGAAGAAGCGGTTCAACTTGCAGGAATCCACGAAGATTTCCATCTGATTTATTTTGGTAATCCGAAGGCGTGTCACGGAAAGCGTGCGGTTTGTATCCTAGCGCTTTCCCTTCTTTCTGGTGCCGGTTGCAGGTTTGTTGTCATGCCCGCCGGCAATCTCGATGGCCGAATTGCCCAGCGCTACCCAGAAGCGGGCAATGTAATCGGTGAATTCCTCCAGCGAGAGATCGATTTTTCCTTCCACCCAGTTCAGTACGCTTTCCACGGTGCCGCCGATCAGCAGGGCAGAGCCCAGTTTTGCGAGGGTTTTGTTTTTCGCTGTGAGCTCAATCTGCGGCTGCAGGGGGTGATGGTAGTCCACCGCGAAGCTGGAGAGCGTTTGCCCCAGCTGGTTGATGACCAGATCGCGATGGGCTTTGGCATGCGGGTTGTCGCTGGCCTTGCTGAACAGCACTTTGGCCCGGCGCGGATCTTTCACCAGCCATGCGATGCAGGTGCGCAGTACAAACCGTGCCAGCGCTTCGGTATCCAGTTTGTTCGCCTGCGCGTCCGCCACTGACTTCCAGCCAATCCCCAGCAGCTGCGTTGTCAGATCATTCACCACGGCGTTTTCCAGTTCCTCAAGATCCTGAAAACTTTCGTAAAAATAGCGCTTGTTGAGGCTGACTTCGCGGCACAGCTGGGCAATGGAGGTCTGCTGCCAGGTGCCGTCCGCCATCTGTTCGAATGCCTTGTCGAGCAGCTGGCGACGGCGGGACTGAACGCGGCTTTCGGCGGATTCACCCAGGAATGGACGGACGGGTTGGGACATGGGAAGGCTCGGATTGGTCAGGTTGGGCGCAGGTTATCGGCTCGATGGGGTGGATGCAACCGGGGGTTGACTCGGTCGTCCGGCTGATTTTATTCTAGGTACAGCGTAGTACCTAGAATTGCCCGGCGCAGGCTCAACTACCATCCCGGAGATCGAACGTGAGTGTCGCAAAAGCAGCAAGTTATCCCAACGCAACCCTTTCCCACCCTGGAAGACAGGAATCTGATCCGGAACGTCTGCAGCGCCTGCGTGCATTGGCCGAGCATCGTCCTGCTCAGGCAAAGCAGCAGGCCTGGGAGTGGCTGAAGGAACTGCAGGCTCCTTCCCAGCATTACCGGCTGGCGTGGCTGTTCTCGCAGGGCACCGCGCCGGAATCACCCGATGGTGACTGCGAAGGCATTGTCATGAATCTTTTCGGTTCGTTCTGGCTGGCAGGTCTGGATCGGCTTGTGCGTCTTGGCCAGTTGCTGGGCGGTATCGGGTGGACCGGGAAAAGCTTCGATGCCAAGGCAGGCACTGGCTACAATCGTCTGACTTCCTCGTCCCGCATTGCCGCGCTGCTGGTCATGCCCCACTATCCGCTTACACGCGTCAATGACGAACTCATCGGCTTCCATTTTTATCACTCGCTGGAAAGTTCCCCTCTACCGCCGCATGCCGTGGTGCGTTCAATCAAATACGATGCGCCCGAGCATACCAATCCGCTCGTGATGCCGCGCACGCTCGACGAGCTGGTGGAAATCGTTCCGGGAATCTGTCTGGGCCGGGCGTTGATACGCTCGCCGCGTGACTGGCGTGTGGTGGGATATTTTGGTTTGCGGCAACCGTCGGGAGGGCAGTGAGATGGCGATCGACCTGAACGGCGCTGTGGTATGCGTGACAGGCGGGGGTAGAGGAATTGGTGCTGCTACTGCAGTTGCGCTTGCATGTCGAGGCGCGCGCGTGGTGATCGGTGACCTGGATCTGGATTGCGCTGAACGGGTGGCGGATGAGATCGGTGCCAGCGCAGTTGCCGTCAAACTGGATGTGGCTGATCCTGCATCATTTATGTCGTTCATTGAGCAGGCGAGGTCAATAGGCCCCGTTGATCTGTTGGTGAATAATGCGGGAATCCAGCGCACCGGAACTTTTGTGGAGCAGAGTCTGGAGAGTCAGCTACGGGAAATTGCGATCAACCTCGGCGGTGTCATTACGGGAATGCAGTTGGTGCTGCCGGATATGCTGCAGCGCAATCGGGGCCACATTGTGAATGTTTCTTCGATGGCGGGCAAAATGAGTATGCCGGGCGCGGCGGTTTATACCGCCAGCAAATTTGGTGTGGCCAGTCTGTCCCGCGCGGTGCGCTCGGAAATTGCGGATTCTGCTGTCACGATTACGACGATTCTGCCTTCGGCGGTGCAGACAGAATTGACGGCGGGTATGGATATTCGTGGCGTTCCAAAAGCATCGCCGCAGGATGTGGCGAATGAAATCGTGGCGTCCTGCCGGCATGGCCGGGCCGAGGTGACGCTGCCGCGCTGGCTGGCGCCGATTGGCGCGGTGGAGCAGGTGCTGCCGGAACGGGTGGGTGAGTATGTCAAACGGGTGGTGGGGGCGCAAAAACGTATCACGGCAACCAACGCCATTACTCGCGCCTATCAGGAGCGGACTTCGCGTTCCTGACGCAAGGTTATCTGCGGGAGTTTTTCTGGCTTCTGGATGAATACTGTGCAGACATGGCGGACCCGTGTCTGCACGCGGCCAATGGCTGCGATGCTTTCGCTCTGATTCTTGACCCCTATCATATCTGGCCGGTAGACCGCTTCTGCGCAGCGGCATAGGATCAAAGCGGCACTCGGATTTATTCACCCCAGGAGCACGTCATGCCAGATCCCGTCCAGAAACCCAGTCCGTCCAAACTCGAAATTCCACAGGATGCATCAAAAAACATCGAGTTGAACAAGTACTACACGTTCAACGAAACGGGCAACATCATGCTGGCAACCACGGTCGGCGCGTCGACGGAAATTGAAGAGTCCGTGCGCAAGGTGTTTGCAGAAGTGTCCGTGTTTTTTGCGGCGATGACGAAAGCGTTGTCCACCACCGTGAATCCGGATTCAAAAAACGGCGAACACTATTCCCTTTATAACTACGATGCGCTCGAAAAGATCATTAACGGATCGGGCTGTTTTATTCGCGTGACAGAACTGGACGTAACGCACACGACCAGTTCGTGGGGTGCCACGTTCAGCAAGGAACTGTTGCAGGGATTGCTGGGGCTGGCGACCGGCGCCGGAGCACTGGGCTTTGCGTCGGCGATGATTTCCGCGATCGGCAATGAAGGTTTGAAAATTGCAGGTTCCAGTGAAGCGCACAGCAGCCGCGTCGGCAATATTGTGTTTGTGTGTGAATACCTGCTGGGCATGCCAAGCATCAGCGCGATTGTGGTGTATATCGACGCCAAGCAGCAGCAACATATTTTCAACGCCGGCCCCTGCCTGAAGACCTCCAGCCAGTCGATGACATTTGTGATGCACAAGGACACCTACATGTTCGTGACGCCCACCTTTATCCACGAATACGCCGGTGACCTGAACTCCATCAACAGTGATGCGGCCTATGGCGAGCTGGTCAAGAACATGCAGGAGCATCTGGCGAGGGATACGACCACCACCGACAAGCCTGCCGACAAGGGCGGCAAGAAATGACGGCGTCTAACCGGATGCGAAGCGGATCACCGTGAGCGTTCTGTCGATTGAGGTGTGGGGCTTTCTGCTGCTGGTTTGCGTGGTCTGTGCGCTGCTGGGTGGTGTGGCGGTGATGATTGGCCATCGTCGCCAGGCATCACTGCCGCCCATACCGGAAACCGCGCCGGTTCCGGAGCCGCCGGAATCGCCCCGGCAGGAGGCACGCCGTTATTTCCTGCTGAACGAAACCGGCAATGTGCTGATTGCCACCAGCCTGAGCCCGTCGGGATCGCTGCCGGATGTCACACTGGCGCAATTTACGGAAGCGCTTGCGCATCTGTCGGCAGTGTTCTTCGCCATCGCCGGTTCGAAAGATCCTGCTACCGGCGAGCCGTTTTCGCTCTACAACTACAGCGTTCTGAAACGTGCGCTGGAACTGCATCCGGTTTTCATCCGTGTGTCGGCGGACAGTCCGCCCAAGGTACGGCGTCCATTTCGCACGATCCATCCGCTGATGTTTGGCCTCATGGCGGATTCGACCAAAGCACCTGAAGCTGAACGCGAGGAAATGAAGAACTGGCTGGATGAACGGGTGAAGTGTTCCCGTGACGCGCTGGGCATGCATGCCGATCCCGACAATGAAAAAAAGCTGGGCGCCATTCATGCGCAGATGCGCGCCGAGGCCCAGCGCATGGGTTCAAGAAAATTCAGGACCATGCGCTTCTCCGCGATGTCATCCACCTTGCTGGACCCGGAAAAGACACTGGGTGCGCAGCCGCTGCCGGATGAGGATGAAACGCCGGATGAAGTGGAGGTGGGGCATATCACACTGTACTGCGAGTGCCTGATGGGCGTGTCGCTGGTATCGCTCAAGCTGGCGCATGCGCATTACGCCGATTATCTGGATTCCGGCGCGCTGGAGATGGAGCAGGATACCTATCTGTTCGTGAGTCCGGCTCAGCTGAAAAAGACCCTGCACGACATCAATAATCTGCCGCGCGTGGAAGGAATCAATCTCGCTCATTGACTCGTTTTGCACTGTTTTCTGCCTGGCCTGACCCTGCATGTCGGTTACAGATGGACGCGGCACATGCGGGCGTGGCTGTTCAGTGTGAGTCTGCAGAAACGCATATAAAAAAAGGGGCCAGAACAGACCACACTACAGGTCTGTCTGGCCCGCTCGCAAAAAAACTTTTCTGCTGTCAGGCGCGTGCAGGTCGGACAGACCCTGCAGGTCAAAAAATTTCGCTCATGATAATGACTGTCGGCTTGCTGAAAAAGGTTCTAATCCACCAGTTTCGGTTTGATTTCTCTGCTCTCAAAATTTAGTCAAAAAGTGATTGAAATCGCATTTGGCAAATCAGTATATATAGGCCCGTCGTGTTGGCGCGGCTTGAAAATGTTCAGCTGATTGCATGAAGTGCGTTTGGCAGTTTGGGGGAAGGCAGATGAAAAGAAATAACCCGATAAGTTCCGCTGCAATTCTTTTGTGTATGGCTACAGGTGTGTTGTCTCCCGTGGCCAGTGCTGCGTCTGCGGCAGGCACGTATCCGGAGAATCCGTTTGCCAGTGATCATGTGCTGGTTGAAGAAAATGAAGTCGGTGCGGCACCAGGCCAGGTGCAGGCCTTTATTCTCGGTGCGCTGGTCAGTGGCGGCGGACATGACGACACCTATCTCGGTGGCAAGATCGGCAACGACAAAATTCTGAACGAATATGCCGGCGTGCGATTTTCCGTGTACCAGGATGTGATCGAAAGTGATGGTGACAGTCTGGACTTCGCGGTGACGTCGTTTCGCATGGGC
>CAZBII010000192.1:0-8409 GCA_964491665.1 uncultured Moraxellaceae bacterium | reverse complement strand
CCCTACGGCATCAAGTACGGCTCCAACTTCCAGCCGTTTGTGGGCAAGCGCGACGTCAAGGATCGCAGCGATGCCGACCTCACCCAGGAGCCGGAAATGATCAAGGCATTCCGCGATACCTGGGAGCTGGGGATTCATTCCTATCTGACGTATCTGCGTGATCGGTTGTTGCTGGCGCGAGAGTTGTTGCATGAGTCTGGCAGCGTGTTTGTGCAGATTTCGGATGAGAATTTGCATCATGTGCGGGAGATTATGGATGAGGTTTTTGGGGCGGAGAATTTTGCTTCTCTAGTCAGCTATTCAACTACAGGAGGATTTGCTTCAGCGACACTCAGCAGAACTGGAGACTACATTCTTTGGTTTGCGAGGGATTTAAAGAAAGTTAAGTTTCGGCGCCAATTTAATGAAAAACCTATTGAGGACGCAGTCAGAGAAGATTATGACCAGATAGAGTTAACTTCCGGATTGCGACGAGGAACAACTCGCCAAGAAAAGAGTTATCCGAGAGAACTCGGAGAAATTGGCCGACTTTACACCGACGACAATCCCACTTCTCAAGGGGAAGGCGTCGCGACAGATAATTTTGAATATTGTGGGCTGACTTTTCATCCAGGAAAGACCAACCACTGGAAGGCGCCTATCCCTAATGGAATGCGCCGATTAGCTAGAGCAAGGCGGTTTTACATTACTCCTAATGGGAGTATTCGCTACGTTAGATTTTTCTCTGACTTCAATCAGCGACCTGTCACTAACGCTTGGTTTGATATTGCCGGCGCAGTTCAAGATAGAGCCGATCCCAAGGTATATGTTGTACAGACGAGTAATAAAATTATAGAACGCTGCCTCCTAATGACCACGGACCCCGGCGATCTCGTCCTCGATCCCACTTGCGGCTCCGGCACCACCGCCTTCGTTGCCGAAAAATGGGGCCGGCGCTGGATCACCTGCGATACCTCCCGCGTCGCGGTAACGCTGGCCAAGCAACGCCTGATGACGGCGAGCTACGACTACTACGAATTGAAATATCCTCACGAAGGCCTGAAGGGCGGTTTCATCTACAAAACCGTGCCCCACGTAACACTGAAATCCATCGCCAACAATCCGGATATCGACTCGATTTACGAACGCTTGCATCCCGCCATCGCATCCGCGCTCGCCGCGCTGAACGCCCAACTGCAAAAAACACCACCGGCCGAACCCTTCAAAATCAGCGAAGGCGGCCGCAAGGGCAGCACACTCACGTTCAAAAAAGGCGAAGCCTTGCAGGAGTGGGAAGTGCCGTTCGATTTCCCCGAACACTGGCACCCGGATGCACAACCGTTGTTTGCGGCGTTTCACGCGGCCCGGCAGGCCATGCAGCGCCAGATGGATGCCTCCATCGCGGCCCACGCCGATCAGGAAATTCTCTACGATCAACCGGCAGTGTCGAAAAACAAACTGCGCATCACCGGCCCGTTCACGGTGGAGGCAGTGCCGTTCCCCAGTGTGAAATCCCTCGACGAAGCTAGCGGCCCCATGGAGGCCGACGCCAGCATTGCCCGCACCGGCGAATCCGGCCGCCAGCACCAGTGGCTGGCAGAACTGCAGAAAACCGGCATTCGCGGCAAGGGCGGCCAGATCCTGAAGTTTGCCGATCTGGAATCCCTGCCTTATGACAAGGATCTCACCAGCCTGCACGCCACCGGCCATCTCGATAGCGGCGAGCGGGTGGTAGTGAGTTTCGGCCCGGAACACGCGGCACTGGAGCAGCGCCAGGTGGCCAATGCCCTGAATCAGGCGGGCAGTTTGTTCCCGCTGCCGAAGATGATCGTGTTCTGCGCCTTCACCTTCGACCCGGAAGCGGCGAAGGATATTGATTCCCTCAAAGGCATTACTGCACTGAAAGCGCAGATGAACACCGATCTGCTCACCGAGGATTTGAAAAAGGCCCGCAGCAGCAACCAGAGTTTCTGGCTGATGGGCCAGCCCGAAGTGGAAGTGCGCAAACTGAAAGACGGCCAGTATCAGGTGGAAGTGCACGGCTTCGATTATTTCGACACGGTGAAGGGCGAACTGGTGTCCGGCGGCAAGAGCAAGATTGCCATGTGGTCGCTGGATACGGATTACGACGAACGCAGCCTGTTCCCGCGTCAGGTGTTCTTCCCCATGGCCGGCAAGGGCGAAGGCTGGGAAAAGCTGAAAAAGAATATCCGCGCCGAACTGGATGAATCCCGCCTGGACAGTTTCCACGGTACGGTGAGCCTGCCATTCGAAGCCGGAGATAACCGCAAGGTGGCGGTGAAGATTGTGGATGATCGCGGTATTGAATCGCTGAAAGTCTTGTCATTGGAGAACCTATAAGTGTTAATCACTCATTTGCGGTTAAAGAACTGGCGTAACTTCAAGCAGGCAGACATGCATTTCGGCAAGCGCTGTTATTTGATCGGAGCGAATGCTGTTGGTAAATCCAATCTGCTCGATGTGTTTCGGTTTCTGCGTGATGTGTCCAAGGTTTCCGGGGGTGGCTTGCAAAAGGCCGTTGAAAGCCGGGGTGGAATCGGCAAGTTACGTTGTTTGCAGGCGCGCACTGATCCGGATGTTCGCATCGAAATTCACTTGTCAGAAAGTCCGGAAGATGAAGTGCCCACCTGGCAATACGCACTGGCGTTTCGTGGTGATGGCAAGGGTCAGCAGCGGGTGATCATTACTGAAGAGAGCGTAGTGCATAAAGGCAAACAACTCTTGCAGCGTCCAGTTAAAGACGACCGTGAGGACGTGTTGAGGCTGACGCAGACCTACCTGGAGCAGATCAACAACAACGCAGCCTTTCGTGCGGTGGCCGAGCATTTTCAGGATACAACTTACCTGCATTTGGTGCCGCAACTGCTGAAGCACTCTGATGAAATCAGTGGCCACCTGATTGAGGATGATCCATTTGGGCAAGGTCTGCTGCAGAGAATTGCCCGCACACCCTCCAAAACACGGGATGCCCGCCTCAAGCGCATCCAGCAGGTGCTTGAAAAGGCTGTTCCACTCTTCAGCGAGTTACGCTTTGAATCGGATCAGATCAATGGATTGCCGCATCTGAAAGCCTGCTACAAACATTGGCGACCCAATGGGGCGTGGCAGCGTGAAGAGCAGTTTTCCGATGGCACGCTGCGACTGATTGGTTTGCTGTGGGCATTGCAGGAAGGCGAGGGTGTCCTGCTGTTGGAAGAACCTGAGCTATCGCTGAATGATGCGGTAGTTTCCAGAATTCCATTGATGATCGACCGGGTATTGAGGAAGCGGGGCGCATCCGCTCGACAGGTTATTATCAGTACACATAGCGAGGCGTTGTTGTCGTCGGTATCGGAACCGGGTGCAGTGCTTTTGCTTGAACAGTCAGCAGAGGGCACGCAGGTTCGGACTGCGAATCCGGATGAGTGCAATTTGATGGAAAGTGGTTTGACACCCGCAGAGGTTTTACTGCCCAAGACACATGTGCAGACGGCAGACCAGCTGGGTCTTTTTTCATGACGAGTATTGTTGTCATTGGCGAGGATGCTCTTTGTTGCGCCATTGGAGAAAAGCTGGTCGGTGATTTTTTGCCAGACTGGAAACTCGCGAATGCACCCATTAACACAAAGGGTGTAACCAAGTTGGAAGCGAATCTGCCCCGTTATCTGAATCTGTCCCGCAGCGGGGTGGTTGTGCTCTGCCTTGCGGATATTGATCGGACTCCTTGTGCGCCGGCATTGGTAAGAAAGTGGCTTCCAAGAGGAGCCAATGATGCATTCTTGCTGCGGTTTGCGGTACGTGAAGCTGAGAGCTGGTTGCTGGCTGACAGGCCGAATCTTTCCACATTTTTGCATATTCCCAGAAGCAAAATCCCAGCGGCACCGGATGAGCTGGATGATCCCAAGCGAACTTTGCTGAACGCAGTGCGCAAGCATAGCTCGAAGGCTCTTCAGGCTGACTTGACCTCCTCGGGCAGGGAGGTTGCGCCAGGGCCGGGTTATAACGATCTCTTGTCGGCGTTTGTCCGCAGCAGCTGGAATCCGATCGAAGCTGCTTTGTATTCACCAAGCCTGCGGCGGACGCTTAACCGTCTCGAGGCGTTGAGAGCGGGGCAATAGTGCGATGCGACACAGGATGGCTTGATAGATGGCAGGAACAGGTTGTTGTTTGATCAAATCTCCCCCCATTAATTGCCTAGCTTCCCCCGTTAGCGGGTTAACTCCCCCCGTTAGCTGGGGAGCTCCCCCCGTTAGAGGTCGGGGAGTTCGTCAGAACCAGAGCAATCGCTCGGTATTAAATCACCGGCAGGACACTCCTACATGAGCGGAACACAGCGCCATTCCCTAATTATCAGTTCGCCCTTCGAGCGTCCCAGCCATCATTGGCAGCGCCGGAGTGAAAGCCGCCTGACGCTGGTAGAGGGCCGTCGCCCGGCCGGGTACGAGGTTTTTGATACCCGCAACAATACGGTGCGTTCAGTGGAGCTGGAGCTGGTCAATCGCATTCGTGAGCGGGTCGATGCTTGGCGCGCGGCGGACTATCCGGGAATCACGTCCGTCACCCGGCAGTTACTGGAGCATTGGCGCGCTACTGACTGCAGCCGCCAATACGCTTTCTATTTCTGTCAGCTCGAAGCCATTGAGACCTTGATTTGGCATGCTGAGGGGGCCGTGGAATTCAAGCAGGGAATTGCGATTCCCGGTGACGGCGGTGCCTGGGAGCGTCTGTGCAACAAGATGGCCACTGGCAGCGGCAAGACCACAGTAATGGCCATGATCATCACCTGGCAGGTCTTGAATGCGCTGGCGTATCCCAAGCGCAACAAGGATTTTTCCCGCGCTATTTTCATCGTGGCGCCCGGTTTGACGGTGAAGGAGCGTTTGCAGATCTTGCAGCCGGGCCATCCTGACAACTACTACGATCTGTTTTCGCTTTGTCCCAATGAATCTATGCGGCAGAAGCTGAATCAGGTCGAGTTGCTGATTGAAAACTGGCACAGCCTGATGCCGTTGAAAGAGCAGGAGCGTTCTGTGGTGCGCAAAGGCGCGGAAAGTGACGAAGCCTATGTGCGGCGCGTGTTGGGCAAGCTGGCCAGCTACAAGGATCTGGTGATCATCAACGACGAGGCGCACCACGCCTATCGCAAGCCCGCAGAAGTGAAAGTCAGCAAGAAAGACGCTGAGGAGCTGGGCATTGATCTGGATGAGGCGACGCGCTGGATCGAGGGATTGGATCGCATTCACAAGATGCGCAGAATCATCCGCTGTTTCGATCTGTCGGCTACGCCGTTCGCGCCCACTGGAAAAACCAGCACCGAGCAGGCATTGTTTGATTGGGTGATTTCGGATTTCGGGTTGAACGATGCCATTGAAGCGGGCTTGGTGAAAACACCGCGTGTGGTGGTGCGTGACAACGCGCTGCCTAATGCAAAATCCTACAGATCCAAACTCTATCATCTGTATCGTGAAGACGAAGTAGGACAGGATTTGAACCGGCGCGGTGCAGAGCCGCACGAGCCACTACCCCAGCTTGTGCAGGAAGCCTACACGTTATTGGGTGCCGACTGGCGCGAGACATTGAAGGCCTGGCAGGAAAGCGGCCACACGTCACCGCCGGTGATGCTGACCGTCTGCAATCGCACGGAAACAGCGGCCCGGATTGAACATTATTTCCGCCAGGGCGATGCCTACTGGCCCGAGTTGAAAGCGCCCGAGCGCACGTTGCGCGTCGATTCCAAAGTACTGGAGAAAGCCGAGATTGGCGAGGCGGCTTCCAGCGACAAGGAATACGAAGCGGTGTTGAAGGAAATTCTGGATGCGGCGCGCATTCCGGAAGCAGCCAAGGCTCAGTTCAGCGCGCTGAAGAAGGAGCAGTTGTTGCGTGCGATAGTCGATAACGTCGGCAAGCGTGGCACCGCCGGCCAGGATTTGCAGAATGTGATTTCCGTTGCGATGTTATCGGAAGGCTGGGATGCCAAGAATGTTACCCACATCATGGGGCTGCGCGCTTTTACCAGTCAGTTGTTGTGCGAACAGGTGATTGGGCGGGGGTTGCGGCGTGTTTCATATGATACGGAAAAGGTGCTATGTCCTGACGGTGTTGAGCGGGAATTGTTTTGCGCCGAGTATGTGAACGTGTTTGGTGTGCCATTATCGATTTTTCAGGATATGGACGAATCGGAAGGTGGAACACCCAATCCGCCCAAGCACAGTAATCAGATTGAATCACTGAATGAACGCAATGAGTTGGAGATCAGTTGGCCCAATGTCTTGCGCGTAGATGTGGTGGTGCAACCGCAATTGGTGATTGATTGGTCGAAGGTTGCACCGTTGAAGCTGAATCCTGCCGAAATTCATGTCAGCGCTGATCTGGCACCTGCTCTGGGTGGAGCGGCGGATTTGTCGAAAGCAGTGTCGATTGATCTGGAAAAACTCCCGGAGGAATTCCGTTTGCAGCGCTTGCTGTTTGTTGCAGCGCGCAAAGCATATGCAACAATGCAGCACGGATTTACGGGTGGCAGCGAGATTCTGATCCAGCAGTTAATTCGGCTAATAGAGCAGTTCTTTCATTCTGACAAGCTGGAAATTCCGTCCCTTTTTCACCAGGACCCGCTGCGCAAGCGAATCCTCATCGCGCTGTCGATTGATCGGATTGTGGCTCATGTAGTCACCGATGTGCAGAAGCAGAGCTGTGAGCGGCTGGAGCCTGTGTTTGATTCCGAGTTTCCTATTGGCTCGACTCGCATGATGCGTACCTGGTATTCCACTAAGCCCTGTTTGGATACGGTCAAATCACAGATCAGCCATGTGGTCGCGGACAGTACCTGGGAGGCATATACCGCTAATGTGCTGGAACAGAGCAGCGAAGTTGCGTCATATGCGAAAAATGATCATCTAGGGTTCAACATCTATTACTTGTGGCGTGGCAGCAAGCGCAAGTTTGTGCCTGACTTCCTGATCAGGTTTGCCAATGGCAAGCAAATGGTGCTTGAGATCAAGGGGCAGGATTCTGACCAGAATCGGGCCAAGCGGATGGCGTTGGATACCTGGGTGCGGGCGGTAAATGCCCGTGGTGGCTTTGGTACCTGGTGTTGGGATGTGGTAAAGGAAGAGCCTGCACGTGTTGGCGATGCCATCATCTACCATGGTCAGAGTGCAGCGCATACGGAGCCAAAAGGCGAGGCCGGTATTGATAAGGGGGCTCTCCCTTAATCTGATTAGCCGAAGGTGGCCGAGCGCCAGCCGAATATCTTGTTGGGGCCTGATGGCCCTTTACTGCCCCCGCCCGTTTCCCGACAATAGGCGACCCGTTTCACGAGAGCAGCCCATGACTTCCGCCTCCCTCATTGCCGTCAGCGTCAACGGTGAACCCCGGCAGTGGCCGGCCGGCACCACGATTGCCGACGTGATCGCGGCCCTGCAGCTTACCGGCAAGCGTATCGCGGTGGAGCGCAATCAGGAGATCGTGCCGCGCGCCGAGCATGGCAGCACAGTGCTGCAGGCCGGCGACCAGGTGGAAATCGTCCAGGCCATCGGCGGCGGCTGAAGCCGGTTCCACTCCGCCAATTCATTCACGTTCAGACACTCAGCATTCAGGCAGGCAAGCGCATGGCAGACCAACCCCTCATCGTCGGCAAACGTTCCTTCCAGTCCCGCCTGCTGGTGGGCACCGGCAAGTACAAGGACATGGCAGAAACCGCCGCCGCCATCGAAGCCAGCGGCGCCGAGATCGTCACCGTCGCGGTGCGCCGCACCAACATCGGCCAGAACCCCGGCGAGCCGAACCTGCTCGACGTGATCAGCCCGGACAAGTACACCATACTGCCCAACACCGCTGGCTGCTACGACGCGGTGGAGGCGGTGCGCACCTGCCGGCTGGCCCGCGAGCTGCTCGACGGTCACAAGCTGGTCAAGCTGGAAGTGCTGGCCGACCAGAAGACCCTGTTCCCCAACGTCATCGAGACCCTCAAGGCCGCCGAAGTGCTGGTCAGGGACGGTTTCGACGTGATGGTCTACACCAGCGACGATCCGATCATCGCCCGCCAGCTGGCCGAGATCGGCTGCATCGCGGTGATGCCGCTGGCCGGCCTGATCGGCACGGGCCTGGGCATCTGCAACCCGTACAACCTGCGCATCATCCTCGAGGAGGCCAGCGTGCCGGTGCTGGTGGATGCCGGCGTGGGTACCGCCTCCGACGCCACCATCGCCATGGAGCTGGGCTGCGAGGCGGTGCTGATGAACAGCGCCATCGCCCACGCCCAGGATCCGGTGCTGATGGCCGAGGCGATGAAGCACGCCATCGTCGCCGGCCGCCTGGCCTACCTGGCCGGGCGCATGCCGAAGAAGCTGTACGCCAGCGCCTCGTCGCCGCTGGAAGGCTTGATCCGTTAATCGTCCGGACGGCGCCCGGCGCCGTCCTCCCCACACGCGA
>CAZBII010000191.1:0-8410 GCA_964491665.1 uncultured Moraxellaceae bacterium | reverse complement strand
GCAATCCGCTGGCCATGGCGGGGCTGCACCTGTATCTGCGCAAGCAGGGTTTTCATGTGGTGAACCAGGGTTATCCCTCCCGTCGCCATACCATTCCCGAACTGTGCCGGCAGCTGTTTCATGCCCTGGTTCCGCGCATTCCGCCGCAAGGTCCCATTCATTTCGTCACCCATTCCATGGGTGGCATCCTGCTGCGTTACGGCCTGCAGCACTGGCAGGTGCCGCGCCACCGGCTGGGGCGGGCGGTGATGCTGGCGCCGCCCAGTCAGGGCAGCGAGGTAGTGGACGAATTGCGACGCTGGCCGCTGCTGCCGCGCATCATGGGGCCGGCCTTTCTGCAGTTGGGCACCGATGCCGCCAGCATTCCGCAGCAATTATTGCAGCAGGAACATGACCAGCTGCCACTGGAAGTGGGTATCATTGCCGGGCGCCGCTCGATTGATCCCCTGTTTTCCCGCTGGCTGGAGGGGGACCACGACGGCAAGGTCACCGTGGCCCGCAGCCGTCATCCCGGCATGACGGATTTCCGTGTCATGGATGTGAACCACACCTTCATCATGAACGACCGGCAGGTGCGCGAGCAGATCGTGCATTTCCTGCGACAGGGTCAGTTCCGCTAGGCCGGCATGCAGTTCTGGACAGGCTTCCTCGGGTATTGAAAATGGGCATCGAAATCGAACGCAAATTCCTGCTGAAAAATGATGGCTGGCGGCGCGACGCGCATAACCAGCCGATTGCCGGCATCCCGTTCCGGCAGGGCTATCTGCCTACCCAGAATGGCATCACCGTGCGGGTGCGGCTGGAAGGCGCCGACGCCAAGCTGACCATCAAGGGCAAGACCGAAGGGCTGGCGCGGGCCGAGTACGAATACAGCATTCCGCTGCAGGACGCACAGCAGATGCTGGATACCCTGTGTGAAAAGCCGCTGATCGAGAAAGTGCGTTACTGCCGCAGCGAACAGGGTTATATCTGGGAAATCGACGAGTTCGGTGGCGACAATCAGGGATTGATCGTGGCGGAGATCGAGCTGGACAGTGAGGATGAACAGCCGCCGCTGCCGGACTGGGTGGGGCAGGAAGTGTCGGGCGATCCGCGCTATTTCAATTCGAGTCTGGTGAAGAAGCCGTTCAAAAGCTGGTAGGGGCCGTCAAATCACATCAATACTCGGCAACTCCAGTTCCGCCAGGCAATTCAGCCCGCGTAAACCATCGTGATTGTTCGGATACAGCCGTACCTTGAAGGGCGCAATCAGCAGCGCCTTGCCGTCCAGCAGACCCACATAACCGGCGGCATGGGTGATGACGCAGGCGCCCTGTTCGAAGCGGATCTCGGTGCCATCCTCCAGCGCAGTGTAGGACAGCAGGCCATTGCCCAGCGCATCGCCCACGGCCTCGCGGTTGCGGTAGCAGGCCAGCGCATGGGGCAAGATCGCAATCACCATGCCGTTGTGCAGGTGCAGCAACTGCGCCGGCAGCTGGCGTAAAGTTTCACAGCTTGTATGGGCAATGATACTATCCGTCGGATTCATGGGTGGCCTGACAGCGTTATACAGAACGGGCTGCACAGTATATCGAACCTTGCGCTTTGACCAACAGCCAACCATAGTCAAATCTGTTTTCCCTGCAACCGGACTCCTACGAAATCTGACTGCCACGGCCGATGACCAGCGACCATTACCACATAGCCATCGAACTGATTGAAGCCATTGGCGAGCATCTTGAACGTCAGGGTTTTGATGCCGATGCGTTTTTCCGCCAGCAACGTTTTTCCATCGACGACGACCATGACGGCTTCGTGGATTTCCAGCTGTTCTCCCGTCTGTTTGACGCTGCCGAGCAGTTCACCGGCGATCACTGTATCGGCCTCAACGTGGGGGCGAATTTCCTGGCGCGGCACTGGGGCCGGCTGGGCTATCTGATCATGGCGGGTGAGAACGGGCTGGAAGGCGTGCAGTACATCCAGCGTTTTGCCCGCATCGTCACCAACGCGCTGGACATGCAGTGGCACTGGCAGGAAGACACGCTCAGCTGCGATTTCCGCATCCTGGCGCCGCATGCCAGCCGTCATGTGTACGACTATTTCGTTTCCAGCAGCCTGTCGCTGTCGAAGCAGACCAACAACGGCAAGTCGCCGTTTCACGCGGTGTATTTCCAGCATGACGGCGGCGGTTATGGCGAGCAGTATGCGCCGGTGCTGGGGTGTGAGTGCCATTTCAATGCGCCCTGGAACCGCATCGTGGTGCAGATCCGCGATCTCAGCCAGGAATCCCGCCTGCGCGATCCGCGCCTGAAGAAAATCCTCGAAGAACATGCCCTGCAGGTGCTGGACAAACTGGCCACCAACGATGAACTGATCGGCAAGGTGCGCAAGCATATCCTGCAGCAGTTGCCCAATGGTGTGCCGTCATTAAAGGAAATCTGCGACCTGCTGGGTCAGAACGAGCGCACGTTCCAGCGCACACTGGCGAAGCTGGGCTTCAACTATCAGGACATGGTGGACGAGCTGCGCATGAATCTGGCGCTGGAATATATCCGCAACGATTACAACCTGCTGGATATCGCCATGATGCTGGGTTATTCGGAGCAGAGCGCGTTTCACCGCGCCTTCAAGCGCTGGACCGGCATGCCGCCGTCGCGCTTCAAAAAGAAACAGGCTGCACCACCTCAGTGAATGCAGCCTGTGATCCCCCCCAGGGATTTTCCTACTTCTTCAGCGGCTTCAGCGTGCAGGGGAAGCCATCTTTCGGCACCGCCAATGGCACGATCTGGAACGGCATTTCATAACCGGGCTTGATCGTCACTTCGTACTTGCGCAGGAAGTGGTAGAGGAAGGTCTTCGACTGGATTTCTGCGAAGTTCAGGCCCAGGCACTTGTGGTGACCACCGCCGAACGGCACCCACTGATAGAAATGTTTCTTGTGCTCGGCGCGCTCCGGCGAGAACCGCTCCGGATCGAACGTGTGCGGGTTGGTCCAGTATTCCGGCATGTAATGGGTGTACAGCGGATGCACGCCCACCGACGCATTTTTCGGAATCTTGAAACCCTGGAATTCGCAGTCGCGGATGGCGCGGCGCGGAATGGTCGGCAGCGCCGGATGCATGCGCAGGGTTTCGCGGAACACTAGAGCGGTCTGCTCCATTTTTTCCAGATCGTCGTAGGTCAGGTGATCCACGTTGATGGCGTTGAATTCGTCGCGCAGTTTCTGCTGCCACTCGGGATGTTTCGCCAGACGGTACACCATCGAGGTCAGTGTGCTGGTGGTGGTGTCGTGGGCGGCGAACAGCAGGAAGATCATGTGGTCGATGACTTCCTTGTCGCTCAGCACCTCGCCGTGGTCGCCGGTGGCGTGGCAGATCTGGGTGAAGAAGTCGTTGCTGGTGCTCTTGCGCTTTTCCGCCACCAGACCGCCGATGAATTTTTCCAGATAGCGACGGCCGCGCAGGCCTTTCCACCAGGTGTTGCCGGGAATCGGGAAGCGCACCACGGCCAGTGATGCATCCACTGCGGCGATGAAGGATTCATTTACTTTTTCGGCTTCGCGGCCCAGCTT
This sequence comes from uncultured Moraxellaceae bacterium, assembly GCA_964491665.1. GTDB lineage: Bacteria > Pseudomonadota > Gammaproteobacteria > Pseudomonadales > Ketobacteraceae > Ch67. The sequence continues at coordinate 4,860 of CAZBII010000191.1, read as the reverse complement.
CATGCCCAGGAACAGTTGCGCGCCGCCTTCCAGCAGCAGTTTCTTGATGCTGTCGAAGAAATGGATTTCCCTGTTCACCGGCCACTGCGCCAGACGCTGCTGGAACAGGGGGCCCATCTGGTCCACGTAACCTTCCAGGGCATTCTTCTTGAACGCACCCTGCAGGATTTTCCGGTGCAGCTTGTGATTGTCGAAATCGCGCAGCATCAGGCCGTTGGGGAACAGTTCTTCCAGTACCACGTCCCAGGCCAGCTTGCTGGAGAAGTTCTGGTCGGCATCCTTCAGCACGAATTCGTTGGCCTCGGGCCCCACCAGACTGATCACGTCCTGCATGATGGCGCGGTAGCGGAACACGTGACCGTACTTGGCCACCATGCGGTTCATCAGGCCGGGAAAATCCTTCAGAAAGTCAAAGGTGTAGCCGATCAGGAACGGGCCGTTGTCGCCGGGGATGTGGGAGACGTTGTTGCTGGGCTTCTTGGGAAGCTGGGCTGCGATTTCTGCTGCGGTTGCCATGGAGACAGATACCTCGTTGTTCTTGTCAGAATGGGTGACCTGATGGCCACTTTGGACCGATTACAGCACATTCGGTGAACGCTGTTTTGACAGGGGCGAGTGGACGGATGACGTTAGGCGTCAATCTGACCGGAAGTCATTTGCTGCAGACCGGCCGCTCCGCGCAGGGCTCGCCGGGGATGGGGCTGACCGGGCACGGGCAGGGGCCGGGCGCGGGGCAGAAGTGGCGCAGGCCCTCGAGGGTGAATTGCACGGTGATGCCCTGGTCCGGGTTGGGAATGATGCGGATATGGCCCTGGTGCTTGCCGACGATGCGCCGGCAGGTGGCCAGGCCAATGCCATTGCCTTCGATCTGCGGGTTGTTGTGGAAGCGGGCGAACGGGTTGAACGCCTCGGGGATCTTGCTGGCCGGGATGCCGGTGCCGTTGTCGCGCAGAAAAATGGCCGGTTCGCCGTCGATCTCGGTGGTCAGGCCCAGTACCAGTTCCAGCCCGGCTTCGTGACGTGCGTATTTGAAGGCATTGGAAACCAGATTGGCCAGCAGCAGGCGCAACATGCCGCGGTCGCCTTCCACCATCAGTTGCGGCGCGATCTGGGTGTGCACCACCAGCTTCGGATAGCGCAGGCGCAATTCCTCGATAATCGGCGGCAGAATGTCGGTGAGGTTGAAGCGCGCCGGCTGCAGCGGTTGCGAGGTGAGCTGCGACAGCGAGAGCAGGTCGGTGAGCAGTTGCCCCATGGTCTGGGCGTTGATGCGAATGCGTTGCAGATACTGCAGGCCGGCTTCGTCCAGCAGCGGGCCGTAGTCTTCTTCCAGGGCCGAGGCAAAGCCGCGAATGGCCCGCAGCGGCGCGCGCAGATCGTGGGAGATGGAGTAGCAGAACGCTTCCAGTTCGGTGTTGATCTGGGTGAGTTGCGCAGTGCGTTCCTCGACTTTCTGTTCCAGCTGCTGGTTCAGCCGCGCCAGCGCGCGCACGCTTTCAATGCGCTCGATCTCGCCGCCGATGCGGTTGGCGAACAGGTCCATCAGTTCCAGCGTGTCGCGGGGCTCGGGAATGGGCCGCTTGAACAGGCAGCTCAGGACGCCAATTGCCTGCTTGTTGCTGTCGCGGATGGTAATGCCGGCGTAGCCCTCGATGCCGTGTTCCTGCAGGCCGGGAAAATCCGGAAACAGGTTTTGCACGTTGCGTTCGAACAGACAGGTCTCGCCGCCCAGGACGCGTTCGCACGGGGTGTTGTGCACGGCTACCGTGATGTTGGGCTGTTGCCGGCCATTGGCGAAATAGGCCAGGGTGGTGAGCGTGTTGGGGGCGGGATTGAAACGGCCGATGAAAACCCGGTCGGCGCTGACCGCCTGCGCCAGGTTCTGCACGAAGCGCTGGAAGGCTTCCTCGCCGGAGGTGTTGGACAAGCCTCTGATTATTTGCCGGATTTTGTCTTGCATGCGCTGCTGCCTGAAATACTGTGTCCTTGAGTATAGTCAGCGCATCATTCCTTGCCGGCGGCCTGTTCTTCCTCTTTGCGCTCGGCGCGCAGTTCGTTCTGTTCCTGCAGGTAGTCCTGCAGGCGGTCCACCAGCAGTTCCAGCAGGGATTTGCCGCTGTCTTCCTCGTCCGGATTCTGCATGGCGTCCAGGCGCGCCATGAAATCCGCCTGCATGGACTGCAGTTTCTGCAGCATGCGTTCGGTTTCCTGCTGCTGCGGCGTGAGCGCAGGCGCGTCGGCCGGCGCGATGATCTGGGCGTTGTCGAAGTCGGCAGCAAAGGCTTCTTCGGCATCCACATCGCGGCTGGCCAGATCCACCTGCTGCACGGTGCCGACGGCGCCGGATTCCATGACGAACACGCCGGTGCTGCGCACGCTGCCCAGTTCCTGCGCCGCGCTGCCGCGAATCAGGGCCGGCGAGTCGGCGTTCTGCAGGCCAATGGCGGCGACGCCGGCGCTGCCCAGGCTTTGCAGCGTTTCGCTGCCGTCCTCGTTGCGGGAATAGAACTTCAGCTGCGCGAAGATGGCGTCGTTGCTGTCGATGAAACCGTTGCCGTCGTCGTCGTGCTGCGCCAGATCGGCAAAGCCGTCGCCGCTGCGGCTGCCGAACAGTTCGCTGCCGTCGTTGATGCGGTTGTCGCCGTTGCGGTCGAAGGCGATGAAGCCGCTGCCGCCGGTGGCAAACGACACGGATTCGCGGCTGCCGTCGCCGTCGATGTCGAAGGAAAACGCGGTGTCGGTGAGCTGGGCCGCGCCGCCGTGCAGGTTGATGATCAGCGGGTCGGTGCGCACGGCGGTGCTGGCGAACTGGCCGCTGCCGCTCTGGAACTGCAGGCTGCTGTCCATGCGGGTGTGCACCACAAAGTCGACGTTGCGGTTGTCGGCCAGTTGCAGGTTGCCCTCGATGGTGAGGGTGGACTGCTGCTCCGATTCGTAACGATAGGCGCGGTTGAGCGTGGCGGTGACGCGGGTAGCGATGGGCTGGCCCTGTGGGCTCAGGCGGCCCTCGCTGGCGGAACTGCCCAGCGCGGCCATGGCGGTGATGCGCACATTGCGGGAAAAGGCATGGGACACCAGCGATTGCAGGGTTTCCTCGCGGGTCTGCACCTGCACGCACTGGGGCTGGTCGGCGCGGCTGACCTGGCTGCGGCTGTACAGGTAGCTGGACTGGCCGGAACGCAGCAGCACGTTTTCCTGACTGGAGTAGATCGCCTGCAGGGCCACCGGCGTGCGGGTTGTGCTGCCACCGCTGCGGTTGATTCCGCCCTGCACCGTGAGTTCTTCCCGTTCGCGGCTGACACTGCTGCCCGCAAAACGCAGATTGGCTGAATTGATGATCATGACTGCCCCCGCTTGCGCGGTATCCCGTTGACCGGAATGAAGAAGGATTCGTTGCTGTTTCATATCGGCCGGGGCGGGAAAATCTTGAGCGGCAGGAGTGGCGTGGGCAGAGGTTCTGTCTGCCTGTCATTGCGTGCCCGCTGACCATCTTGTAAGGTCACCGTTTGCGCAAAATGTGCGGTTACTTTCCATTTTTCGGGCGGGCCAGCAGTCGGAATGAAATCCTTACTCTCTGATTTTGAAAGTGGTTTTGCCGTGGGGCAGGTCACCCGCCTGACCGATCGCGTGCATGTGCTCAGCCTGCCGATGCGGTTCCACCCCGGCCATGTGAATGCCTACATTCTGGAAGACGACGACGGCCTGACCCTGGTGGACACCGGCAACGTGGGGCCGGACAACCAGGCGCTGTGGCAGCAGGTACTGGACTCGCCGCTGGCCCGCCACGGGGTGAAGCGGCTGCTGCTGACCCACGGCCACCCGGACCATTGCGGTCTGGCGCAGTGGCTGTGTGAGACCACCGGCGCCGAACTCTGGCTGACCGCGCCGGAACTGGACGCCATTCGCCGCCTGTGGCGCGGCACGCCGCTGAACTACCATCTGGCGCGGCCGTTCTTTTTGCAGTGGGGTCTGCCGGAGGAACATTTCCCCTCCGTGCAGCGCCTGCTGGACAGCTTCCGTTACGGCACCAGCGATCTGGAAAATCTCACCATCCGCCTGATCGACGACGGCGACATCCTCACGCTGGCGGGCCAGTCCTGGCAGGTGAAATGCGGCTACGGCCACACGCCCAGCAACGCCACGCTGTGGCAGCGCGACAGTGGCCTGCTGATTACCGGCGATCATCTGCTGCCGCGCATTTCACCCAATATCAGCATCTGGTGGGGCAGCAGCGACAATCCGCTGGGGGAATATCTCGATTCGATCCAGACCTTTCACGGCATGGGCGATGTGGTGGGCTTGCCGTCGCACGGCACTACCTTTGGCGATCTGGATGCGCGCATTGCCATGCTCACGCGCTTTCACCACAAGCGGCTGCAGCGGGCGCTGGCCTTCTGCCGCGACGAACCACGCACCGCGTATGAATGCATTCACGCCACGCTGGGCAAGATCGACAGTGGCCACATGGTGGCGCTGATTGCCGGGCAGGCATTTGCGATTCTGGCGTTTCTGGAGCAGGCCGGTCTGGTGCGCAAGGTGACGGAGGATGTGTTCCGCTTCCAGACGGTGGAGGATGCAGCAGAAAGGCTGCACCGGCTGCCGGTGTTCGCGGCGCAGAAGTAAGCGGGCTCATTCGTTCGATACAGACGATACAGAAGAAAAAGCCGGATACAGCTTGACCGGTTCCGTACCCACACAACAACAAAACGGAGCAAGGAGCAGACTATGGGGCATTGGGGCAAAGCAGAAACTTTTCGTTTATTGCGGATCAGCCTGGCGGGGGTGGCGGCGCTGGCGTTCGGCGGACTGGCGCAGGCTGATCCGCTGCCACCGCCTCCCGACTGGCAGGCGTTGCCGGTG
>CAZBII010000190.1:0-8610 GCA_964491665.1 uncultured Moraxellaceae bacterium | reverse complement strand
GGGATTGCCCGTATCCCTGAAAGAGATTGTCGCTGCTTAGACCAGAAAAATCGGTTTCGGCTTCAAACACGCTCAGCGGTAAATACGTGATGCCTGAAGCACCACCAGACCCACCTCCACCTGTTCCGCCTCCGTCTGTTCCGCCAGAGGAGCCTGTCTCGCTCGCCCTGTCTACAGGCGAGTCGCCGCCACAACCAGCCAGCAGCAAAGACGAAACCAGCAAAACACCGCAAAACTTCGAATAAAAATGCATATAGGATCAGTCCTGATTCATTGGTATTGATTCCGGGCTCAAACCGACATCTGGTTTTGACGCACTTATGAAAAGTATAGACACTCTCAACCAGCCTTTCCCGGAGCATGAGCGATATTTAGCTGCCGATAGTGCTTGCCAAGGCAGACAGCCCCGACGGTGCAACCCAACGCAGAAAACCCGCAAATCGCGCCCAGACTGAGAACCGGACGCACTATTTCAACTCCTGCTGCACCAGTTTCACCTGGCGCACCCAGGGGGTCTGACTGCGCAGGGCGGCTGGCAGGGTAGCGATGGCTGCCTTCGCTGCGTCGTAGGTTGGATAATCGCCCTGCACCACCACATACCAGGGCTTGCCCTGACGCACGGTGCGGTAGTAGGACACCTTTTTCAGGCTGGGATACTGGGTGAGAAAGCGCTTGATGGTGACCTCCTCGTTGGCGCCCAGCAGCTGCAGAACGTAGTGCCCGGGAGGCAATCCCTGCAGCCAGCGGGAACGGGCATCCACGGGCGCCTTGCCCGGCTGACTGGCTGCCACGACGGGCTTGGGTGCCGCCTGCACCGGCTCAGGCTTCACCGTGACCGGCTTTACTGCTTCCGCCACTACCGGCGACGTTACTACCGCTTCGGCAGCCCGCTGCCCCGGCGCCGGCGGCGCTGCACCGGCCTGCGTTGTCGCAACTCCGGCGGAATCTGCCGCAGCCTGATTGCCCGCAGCCTGCCCCAACGCTTCCTGCTCCGACGCTTCTGGCACCGCCAATTCCTGCACTGCACCGCCTTGCTGCGGCTGCACCGGCTCCGGAGCAACCTGCTCCGCCAGGCGTCCCACTTCCGCGAATCGGTCCTCGGCTGGCGCCACTTCCGCCACCGGCTGTGCTGCATTCTGGAGCACGATGGTGTTACTGGAAGCGGCCTGCCCGGCTGTCTGATCCGCCGGCGGCGCCGGCTCATCCTCACCACCACTCATCAGCAGCACCGCCAGCACCATCGCCACGACAGCGAATGCGCCCACATGCAACCAGGGAATGCCACCGGAACGGGCTGGCGGAGTGCGGCGATCCGCCACAGGCACAGGCATGGTATCAAGCACAAGCTCACGGGCCACCGCGTTGATGCGACCGGCCCGCCCCTGGCTCTCAGCCTGGATGCGCTCGATCTGCGACGCGCTCAGCGTGGTCTGGCCCAGTCCGGCGGCATGCAGGCGGAATTGCAGATACTCGGCCGTCTGTTCCGGCGTGAACGGGTCCAGGTAGAGCACATGGCTGTCCGGCAGCGCCTGCACCAGGCCATGAATCAGCGGCGCACGCTCAATCTCAGGGGCACCCACGACCAGCAGGAACTTGATGGGAAGGCCGGCCGCATTGCCCAGCAGGGCGTTCAGGTCGGCGATGGTTTCTGCATCCATCTTCTGCGCTTCACGCACGACGCAGAGCAGGGTTTTGGATTCCTCGTCCGCCGCTGCCGCCAGCGCCGGTACCAGCTCCATATAATTGTCATAGGTGATCGGATGCAGGGAGCGCCAGGGCTCTTCCAGACTGGTCAGCAGTTGCTGGAAGGAGAGCAGCACGCCGGCATTGACGTCGGCGACATCGAACAGGTCGCGATCGAGCTGGCGCAGCAGCTGATCCACCAGAGTGCGCTTGCCGACGCCGGCATCACCGGCCAGCACCGTCAGCACCGGACCGTAACGCAGCAGGTGCTGCAACTGTTCTATGGTGTCTGCACGCCCGGCTCCGCCGAAAAACAGCCCGCTCTGGGCTGAATCGCTGAACGGGTCCCACTCCATGCGCATGTTGTCACCGATATTGGCCATGTCCTTCTGCATTACCGACATAGGAATCCCTGCTTGTATAAATGAATGGAGGTGGTCTCAGGCCTGCGAACACTGCGTGAGTGTCGCATGCAGGTTCTGCAAAGAAAAGTCAGCGGTCACGAAGGCGTCGCCCAGACTTTTCAGCAGCACCAGCCGGATGCGGGCGTCGACATTTTTTTTGTCCACCGCCATCTTGTCGAGATAGGTGTCCACTGTCATGCCCTGCGGGCCGCGTACCGGCAACTTCGCCGCCCGCAGGACGGCTTCGGTACGCTGCACATCGGCTTCGCTCAACATGCCTTCACGACAGGACAGGTCCGCCGCCATCAGCATGCCCGCTCCCACCGCCTCACCGTGCAGCCATTCGCCATAGCCCTGTGCGGTTTCGATGGCGTGACCGAAAGTGTGCCCCAGATTGAGAATCGCACGCAGGCCGCCTTCCTTTTCATCGACACCCACCACTTCCGCCTTCACTTCGCAGGAGCGGCGGATGGCGTGGGTGAGCGCAACGGCATCCCGCTGCAGCAGCGCCGGCATGGCCGTTTCCAGCCAGGCAAGGAATGCGGTGTCGCGGATCAGACCGTATTTGATGACTTCCGCCAGACCGGCCGACAGCTCGCGCTCCGGCAATGTGTTCAGGGTGTCGGTATCGGCGATCACGCAGCGCGGCTGGTGGAACGCACCGATCATGTTCTTGCCGAGCGGATGATTGACGCCGGTCTTGCCGCCCACGGAGGAGTCCACCTGTGACAGCAGTGTGGTGGGAATCTGGATGAAATCGACACCGCGCTGATAGGCCGCCGCGGCAAAGCCGGTGATGTCGCCGATCACGCCGCCGCCCAGCGCCACCAGTGTGGTAGTGCGGCTGTGCCGGTGTTCCAGCAAAGCGGTGAAAATCAGGTTGAGGGTATCGAGGGTCTTGTATTGCTCGCCGTCGGGCAGGATCAGGGTATTGACCTTGTACCCCGCCAGCCCGGCCACGACCCGGTCCAGATAAAGGGGGGCAATGGTGGCATTGGTGACGACCAGGATCTGCTTGCCCTGCAGCGGCGGAAGCAGCGCGGGCAGACGATCCAGCAGGCCGGAGCCGATATAGATGGGGTAACTGCGCTCCCCCAGCTCGACGCGAAGTGTTTCCATGAGGCACCTGTCAGTGTGAACAGGGCGCCATTCTACCAGACTGCGCCGCTTTTCAACGGCGCAAATAGGGCGGGAAAATCAGGGCGTCATCGCGACCGGTCGATCAGGCATCCTGCGCGATCAGGTCGACGATATGGGAGGCCACATCCTTGATATTGGAAGCGTCCGTGTCCACCACATAGTCCGCCACTTCCAGATACAGAGGCTCGCGGAACTTCATCAGCTCGGTCAGCACCTTGCGGGGCTCGGCTGTCTGCAGCAGGGGACGCTTGCGATCCTTGGCTGTACGCGCCAGCTGCTGCTCCACCGAGGTTTTGAGGTACACCACGATGCCACGCGAACTGATCGCACGGCGGTTGGGCTCACGAATGACAACCCCGCCACCGGTGGCCAGCACGATGCCCTGACGCTGGGTCAGCTCATCGATCACCGCCTCTTCCCGCTTGCGGAATCCTTCCTCACCTTCCACGTCAAAAATCCACGGGATATCGGCACCACTGCGGGCCTCGATCTCGTGGTCGGAATCGACGAACTCGTAATTGAGCAACTGGGCAAGCTGACGCCCGATGGTGCTTTTGCCAGCACCCATCGGGCCTACCAGAATCACGTTGGAACGACTGGACATGCGGTTTTATTGCGCCGCCGTCATCACATCGTTCACCACGCGGGGAGTGATGAAAATCAGCAGCTCGGACTTCTGGCTGGTGTTGTTCTTGTAGCGGAACAACCGACCGATCACCGGCAGATCACCCAAGAAGGGAGTTTTGACAGTTTCATCCACATCTTCCGAGTGGAAGACACCACCCAGCACGATGGTCTGGCCATTGTCCACGATCACACTGGTCTCGATGGCATTGGTGTCGATCGACGGAACACCGTTGAACAATGCACCCACCGAATCCTGATTGATCTTCAGATCCATGATGATGCGACCATCCGGCGTGATCTGCGGTGTCACTTCCAGACCCAGCACCGCTTCCTTGAACGAGGTGGAGGTTGCACCGCTGGAAGAAGCTTCCTGATAGGGTACCTCGGTACCGGACTGGATCTTGGCTGGCTGCTGGTCGGCGGTAAGGACTTTCGGCGTGGAAACAATGTCGGCACGACCATCAGACTCCAGTGCGGACAACTCAAGATCCAGCAACCCCTTGTCGTCGAAGAATCCGAAAGAAATCCTGCTTGCCGATGGGCTGATCGCACCCAAATCAACAGCCAGTGAAGGATCTCCTATGGTATATCTGGCATCCGCAGGATCATCCACATCTGTCAGGCTGGTAACGTTCTCCTCCAGACCAGGGCCATTGCCGCCAATCAAACCGATACCGTCATTGACACTTTGCGCCCGCATCACGCCCCAGCGTACACCCATCTCTTCAGCCGCATCCGATTTCGCAATCACAATGCGCGCCTCGATCATCACCTGCTTCACCGGAATGTCCAGCTGCTCCAGCATGAAGCGGATTTCGTCGATATTGGACGCGGTATCCTGGATCAGCATCACGTTGGTACGCTCATCAACAGTGATGCTGCCGCGCTCACTCAGGAAGCCGGACGCCTTCACCAGCTCGGACACTTCCTTCGCCTTGGCGTAATTCACGGTCAGGTATTCGGTGCGCAGCGGCGCCAGCTCTTTCACCTGCTTCTGCGATTCCAGTTCCAGCTTCTCGCGGGCGGCAATCTCGTCCGCCGGCGCCACCAGCATCACATTCCCCACCTTGCGCTTGTCCAGACCCTTGGTTTTCAGGATCAGATCCAGCGCCTGATCCCATGGCACGTTCTGCAGGCGCAGGGTAATGCGTCCCCGCACAGTGTCACTGGCCACCAGGTTCAGTTCAGTGAAGTCGGCAATCAGCTGCAACACTGAACGCACTTCGATGTCCTGGAAGTTGAGAGACAGCTTTTCACCTGTGTACTGGAACTTGTCCTTGCGCTTGCGTTCCAGCTCGGCGCCCGACACGGGCTTGACACTGATGGTGAATGTGTCATCGGTCTGGTACGCCATATATTCATATTCACCAGTAGGCGTCACTGAGATCTTCGCATTACCGCCATCGGTTACGGCATCAATCGTCTTGACTGGCGTGGCGAAGTCCACCACGTCCAGTCGACGGTGCAATTCCTGCGGCAACGATGTCCCGACAAATTCGGCCACGATCTTGCCGCCTTCCTCGCGCAGATCAACCGGTGCGTTGCGGTCGCTCAGCGTAATGATGACCTGCCCTTCGCCCTGCCCACCGCGGCGGAAGTCCAGTTCGCGCACACCGTTTCCGCCCGCCTTGAGTGCCGGACCGGACGATGCTGTTGACGCCGCCGCGGGCGTGGCGGCCGGAGCCGCAACCTGTGCCCCGCTTTCGCCAACTCGCAACAGCAGATTGTTGCCGGCGACCGATGAGGTATAGCCCACCAGGGAGCCCAGATTCACGATCAGACGGGTGCGGTCCCCGGCGCCCATCACCGTCAGGCTGCGGACATTGCCGTTACCGAGCGTGTGATATTTCTGGGACATGCCATTGCTCACGCCCTCCAGATCCAGCGCAATGCGGGCCGGCGAGTCGGTGGTGTAGCCGGTGGGCTGGGGTGGCGCACCATCAAACTGCAGCTTGATTTCAACGGCATCACCGGGCAGGGCTGCCGATTCCACGCCGGTTAATTTCAATGCCCATGCATGGGAAGCCAACATGGTTGCCAGAACGCCCAGACACAGCTTGGATCTCATTGCCGTTACCCGCTCAAATGCTGTTTGTTGTGTTGTTTTAAGGAAGCTATTCATGCGCATTCTCCCACGCTCATTCTTCACGCAGCACTAAGGTGCGCGGACGCTCGACCCAACCATCCTGCCCGTCGGACACGATCTCGATGACATCAACCTTGCTCGCCGTCACGGACGTAACCTTGCCAAAATTGCGCCCCATGTAATTGCCGGGCTTGATGCGATGCAACCCCTGATCCGGATCGCGCACCAGCGCGAACAGCGAGCCACCCGGACGCGCCAGCGTGCCCACCATGACCAGTGAATCGATACCAAACTGCTCCAGCACTTCCTTGGGACGGTTGAGGTCGGGTTTCACATTGCTGCGCTGCTGAGGCAGTGCAGCCAGCTCAACATCCAGGGGACGCTCAAACGGACTGCGCAATGCAGCAGCACCATAGGAGAACGCCTTGTAAACCTTGAACTCCGGCGGCGGCTCGATCCGGCCCTTGGGCTTGCCCTTGATGTCATTCATGCGGGCCTGCAGATCATCAAACTGGCCGCTGCCACCACAACCCGCCATGAGTGAGATAACCGAAAACAGCACCAAAAACTTTACGCTTCTCATGCTCAGTTTTCCTTATAGCGATAAGTTTTTGCCCGGATCTTCATGGTCAGCTCATGGGACTGATCATCTTTGCTGGGGGCAATCTCGAAATCATGCAGCGTCACGATACGCGGCAGCGCCGCCACACCGCTGACAAAGGCTCCAAAAGAGTGGTAACCGCCCTTAACTTCCACATCGATAGGCAATTCCACATAGAACTCCTTCGACACTTCCGGCGCCAGCGTAATGCTGTTGAACGCCAACCCGGCCGCCAGACCGGTATGACTGATGTCTTCCAGCAAACCTGGCACTTCCGCGTCCTTCGGCAGCTGCCGCAACAGCACGCCGAATGTCGCTTCCATTTCCTTCATCTGCTCCTTGTAGGCATCCAGATTGGCCGCCTGAAACGCCTTCGATTCATAGGTTTTCATCAACGTTTCTTCCTGACCCTTCACTTTATCCAGCTCGGTCATGGAGTCTGACAGCATCAGATGAAAGATCAGAAATCCGGCAACGCCACACGCCAGCAACCAGATAAAGATCTTGACCGGCGCCGGCCAGGAGCCAATGTTGTCAGGGTCGAGATTATTGAGCGATTCGAAAAATTCTTTGGCGTCCATGATCAGCCTTCCTTCTCTTCATCGGGCTTCTGGCGCTGAACGGTCAGATCAAATTCGTTGGTCGACTTGTCTTTTTCGCCCGACTTGACCTTGGAAAGATTGGGCGCCACCAGCAGCGGCGATGCGTCCAGGTTCCGCATCAGGTTGGACACACGGTTATTGCTTTCGGCAAATCCGCTGATATTGATCTTGTCGCCTGTAGATTTCACCAGCTTGTAATAAACGCCATCCGGCACGGTACGCACGATCTCATCGAATATCTGCACAATGACGGGCCGGTTGCCCTGCAGATCCTGAATAACCTTCATGCGCTCGATCAGGGATTCACGCTGCTTCTTGAGCTCGCTGATTTCCTTGATCTGGGCATCCAGCTTGCGGGTTTCCTGGGTGATGAAATCGTTGCGCCGATTCTGGTTTTCGATTTGCGCCTTGACGTTCATATCCGCCAGATACACCGCACCTGCCCCAACCAAAACCATCCCCGCGAGGATCATGAAGAACTGTCGCTTGAGCTCCTGGCGCCGTTCTTCACGCCAGGGTAGGAGGTTAATTTTTGTCATTAGTCAAAACTCCTTAACGCGAGACCACAGGCGATCATCAAGGATGGCGCGTCTGCGCTGAGCAGCGATGCGTTGACTTTGGAGGAAAGGGCCATATCCACAAAAGGATTGGCGATGGAAGTTGTGGTACCGACCTTGTCCTGAACCAGTTCTGCCAGACCCGGTATGGACGCAGTGCCGCCCGCCAGCAGAATGTGATCCACATCGTTGTACTGGCTGGAGGAGAAGAAGAACTGCAGGGAGCGCGTCACCTGTTGCACAACGGCTTCCTTGAAGGGTTCCAGCACTTCGGACTCGTAGTCGTCCGGCAGGCCACCCTGCTTTTTCGCCAGGCCGGCCTCTTCAAATGACAGGCCATACCGGCGCTGGATTTCCTCGGTCAGCTGCTTGCCGCCAAACAGCTGCTCACGGGTATAGATGGTTTTGCCATCATGCAGAACGCTGAGGGTGGTCATGGTGGAACCAATATCGACGATCGCAACCGTCTGCTCTTCGCCACCATCGATCTGGTCCGCCACCAGGCCGAATGCCCGCTCCATCGCATAGGCTTCAACGTCTACCACGCGCGCAGTCAGGCCAGCAATCTGCAGCACATCCTGGCGCAATTCGACGTTCTCGTTGCGGCAGGCCGCCAGCAGCACTTCGACCCGGTCCGGAGCGCCATCAACGGCACCCTGCACCTCGAAATCAATCGCCACTTCATCAAGAGGATATGGAATGTACTGATCCGCCTCGACCTTGATCTGGCTTTCCATCTCGTCTTCGGTGAGATTGGCATCCATTTCAATGACTTTGGTGATGACGGATGAGCCGGCTACTGCCACTGCCGCGTTTTTAACGCCCGTCTTGGAGCGCGCAATCACGCGAGCGATGGCTTCTCCCACACCTTCGACATCGTTTATATTCTTCTCAACCACTGCATTGGGCG
>CAZBII010000189.1:0-8712 GCA_964491665.1 uncultured Moraxellaceae bacterium | reverse complement strand
GCGCGCTTTTCACCGCGCTGACGATCTGGGCCAGGGGCTCCTGCAGGGCTTCGAGGATTTCGCTGCTGTTGAGGGTGAAGGAACGCGGAATGCCCTCGGCCAGGTTGCGGCCACGGACATCGATTTCCAGCAGGTCGCGGCCGGGGAAGGCACAGCCGATTTCCTGCTTGATGCGCTCGGCAGTGGCTTCGCCGATCAGGCTGCCGTAGTTGCGGCGCACGTAGGTGACAATGGCTTCGTCGAACTTGTCGCCGCCCATGCGGACCGAGTCGGAGTAGACGATGCCGTTGAGGGAGATGATGGCGATTTCGGTGGTGCCGCCGCCGATGTCCACCACCATGGAGCCGCTGGCCTCTTCTACCGGCAGACCGGCGCCGATGGCCGATGCCATGGCTTCTTCGATCAGGTAGACCTCGCGGGCACCGGCGCCCAGGGCGGATTCCTTGATGGCCTTGCGCTCCACCTGGGTGGATTTGCAGGGCACGCACACCAGCACGCGGGGGCTGGGGGTGATGAAACTGTTTTCATGCACCTTGTGAATGAAGTGCTGCAACATTTTTTCGGTAACGTGGAAGTCGGCGATCACGCCGTCCTTCATCGGCCGGATGGCGGTGATGTTGCCGGGCGTGCGACCCAGCATGCGTTTGGCGTCCATGCCCACCGCCGCGACGCTTTTCTGTCCGTTTTGCTGACGAATGGCCACCACGGACGGTTCATTCAGCACGATGCCGCGGTCCTTGATATAAATGAGGGTGTTGGCGGTTCCCAGGTCGATCGACAGATCGGTGGAGAACATGCCGCGCAGACGCTTAAACATAGGGGGAGAGGCTTTCCATCGAGCGGTTGTGGTCAGCGGAAACGGGCGTCGTTTCCAGCTATAGAAAGATGCGGGAACACTATCATTGCATGACCCGTTCGGCAAGGCGGGGTACACAACTTTCGTCACAACTTTGACAGCCGCCGGGGCGGGCCCGGCAACCCCGCGCAAAGCCGCGCCGGATCGCGCCTGCGGCATTTTCTGCTACCATACGCGCCTTGCCAAAATAACCGCCGGAGACCCCCATGGCACTGGACCTGAACGATGTAACCAAGATCGCCCATCTGGCGCGGTTGCAGGTGACCGAGGCCGAGATTCCCGCCGTTGCGCAGCGCCTGTCCACCATCCTGGACCTGATCGGCCAGCTGCAGGCGGCTCCCACCGATGGCATCGAGCCGATGGCCCACCCGATGGATGCCGTACAACGCCTGCGCCCGGACCAGGTAACGGAAACCAACCAGCGCGACGCCTACCAGCAGATCGCTCCCGCGGTGGAAGACGGCCTGTATCTGGTTCCCAAGGTCATCGAGTAACACGTCATCGAGCACGACACCACAGGATTCCCATTCCATGCATGACAAGACACTGAAAGGTCTGGCGGATGCGCTGGCCAGCGGGCAGGTTTCCAGCGTCGAACTGACCCGCCATTTTCTGGAGCGGATTGCCAAATTCGATCCGCAGCTGAACAGTTTCATTACCGTGACGCAGGCGCAGGCGCTGGCCCAGGCCGCCGCCGCCGATGCCACCCGTGCTGCCGGCAAGGCCACGGCACTCACCGGCATACCCATCGCCCACAAGGACATCTTCTGCACCGCCGGCGTGAAAACCAGCTGCGCCTCGAAGATGCTCGACAACTTCATCGCGCCCTACAACGCCACCGTGGTGGACAAGATGAACGCCGCCGGCCTGGTGACACTGGGCAAGACCAACATGGACGAGTTCGCGATGGGCTCTTCCAACGAATCCAGCTTTTACGGCCCGGTGAAGAACCCGTGGAATACCGATTACGTGCCGGGCGGTTCCTCTGGCGGTTCCGCTGCGGCGGTAGCAGCACGCCTCGCCCCCGCCGCCACCGGCACCGACACCGGCGGCTCGATTCGCCAGCCCGCCAGCCTGAGCGGCATCACCGGTTTGAAACCGACTTATGGCCGCGTGTCGCGCTGGGGCATGATCGCGTTCGCCTCGTCACTGGATCAGGCCGGTCCGATGGCGCAGACCGCCGAGGACGCCGCGCTGCTGCTGAATGCGATGGCCGGTTTTGACGAGCGCGATTCCACCAGCACCAACATTGAAGTACCGGACTACACCGCCACCCTGAACAACTCACTGGACGGTTTGCGCATCGGTCTGCCGAAGGAATTTTTCGGCGCGGGTCTGGATGCCGGCGTGGAAAAATGCGTGCAGGACGCCATCCGCGAATACGAAAAACTGGGTGCGAAGATCGTCGAGATTTCCCTGCCCAACACGCACCTTTCCATTCCCGCCTATTACGTGATTGCACCGGCGGAAGCCTCGTCCAACCTGTCGCGCTTCGACGGCGTGCGTTTCGGCTACCGCTGCAAAGACCCCGAGAATCTGGAAGACCTGTACAAGCGCAGCCGCGCCGAAGGTTTTGGCGACGAAGTGAAGCGGCGCATCCTGATCGGCACCTATGCGCTGTCCGCCGGCTATTACGATGCCTATTACCTGAAGGCGCAGAAAGTACGGCGCCTGATCAAGAACGATTTCGACAATGCGTTCCAGCAGGTGGACGTGATCATGGGGCCGACGGCACCGCACGCAGGCTTCAGGCTGGGCGAGAAGGCGTCCAATCCGGTGTCCATGTATCTGTCCGACATCTACACCATCTCGGTGAACATGGCGGGCCTGCCGGGGCTGTCGCTGCCGGCCGGACGCGCGGACGGCCTGCCGGTGGGACTGCAGATCATCGGCAACCATTTCGACGAGGCGCGCCTGCTGAATGTGGCGCACCGCTATCAGCAGGTCACCGACTGGCACGCGCAACTGCCAGCGGCCTTTGCGTAATTTTCTGAAGGGGTCACCACCATGCAATGGGAAACCGTGATCGGCCTGGAAGTGCACGTACAGCTTTCCACACAGTCGAAAATCTTTTCCGGTTCCGCCAACAAGTTCGGCGCCGAACCGAATACGCAAGCCAGCCTGATCGATCTGGGCATGCCCGGCGTGCTGCCGGTACTGAACCAGGAGGCGGTGCACAAGGCCATCAAGTTTGGCCTGGGCATCAATGCGGAAATCGCGCCGCGCTCGGTGTTTGCGCGCAAGAACTATTTCTACCCGGACCTGCCGAAGGGCTACCAGATCAGCCAGTTTGAACTGCCGATTGTGGGCAAGGGTTTTGTCGACATCACGCTGGACGACGGCACCGTCAAGCGCATCGGCATCACCCGCGCGCATCTGGAAGAAGACGCCGGCAAATCCCTGCACGAGGATTTCCACGGCATGAGCGGCATCGACCTGAACCGCGCCGGCACGCCGCTGCTGGAAATCGTGTCAGAGCCGGACATGCGTTCCGCCGAGGAAGCGGTGGCGTATCTGAAAGCCATTCACTCGATCATCCGCTACCTGGATATTTCCGACGGCAACATGGCGGAAGGCTCCATGCGCTGCGACTGCAACGTATCGGTGCGGCTGAAGGGCGAGGAGAAATTTGGCACGCGCCGTGAAGTGAAGAACGTCAACTCGTTCCGCTTTGTGGAAAAGGCCATCAACGTGGAAGCGCAGTGGCAGATCGACGAGCTGGAGTCCGGCCGCAAGATCCAGCAGTGCACCGTGCTGTACGATGCCAACAAGAATGAAACCCGCGCCATGCGCAGCAAGGAAGAAGCGAATGACTACCGCTACTTCCCCGATCCGGATCTGTTGCCGGTGGAAATCACCGAAGACATGATCAACAAGATGCGCGCCACGCTGCCGGAACTGCCGGCGCAGAAAATCGAGCGCTTCATGGGTGAGCTGGAGCTGTCGGAATACGATGCCCGCGTGCTGGCGGCGGATCGCGCGGTGGCGGATTATTTCGAACAGGTGGTAGCGGAATCCGGTGCCAAACCGAAACTGGCGGCCAACTGGGTGAGCGGCGATCTGCTGGGCGCGCTGAACAAAAATGATTTGTCCATCGAACAGAGTCCGGTGAGCGCGGCGCAACTGGCGGGGCTGATCAAGCGCATCGTCGACAACACCATTTCCGGCAAGATCGCCAAGCAGGTGTTCGAGGAATTGTGGAGCAACGGCGGCACGGCGGATTCGATTATTGAAAGCCAGGGCCTGAAGCAGGAAACCGACACTGGCGCGATTGAAGCGATTGTCGATCAGGTGATTGCGTCGAGCCCGGATCAGGTGGCGCAGTATCTCGCAGCGGATGAAGTGAAACGGAAAAAACTGGTGGGCTATTTCGTCGGCCAGATCATGAAGCTGTCGAAGGGCAAGGCCAATCCGCAGCTGGTGAATGACATTCTGGCGCAGAAGCTGGTGTGACACTTCCCCGAAAACTGGCACCTGAAAAAGATTGATGCACAAACAAAAAGGGGCCCTTTGCAGCGGCCCCTTTTTGTTGCCTGCAAAACGTTAGAACACCTCCGCCGGCTCCACCAGATTGTCGCTGATGGTCTTGTCCGGATTGCTCCGTACGTAATAGCCATAGGGCGCGTGCACGCCGTGATAACCCGGCACCCGCAAAATGCCTTCCTTCATCAGTTCGCCCGCCTCTTCCGGCGACAGATCGTGGCCGGTATTCAGCACGAAATAGCCCACTGACTCGCCCTCCGCGCCCGGCACCATGAAACGGTCGTGCACCACCTCATCCAACAGCGCGTCATGTTTACCGGCCAGCAGCAGCGCGGTGTAGGCATAATTGCCCGCCATCACCCAGGAATCGCGACCGTACATTTTCAGCGGCACCGGCGCCACGCCGGTAATCGCCGACACGCCATTCAGCATGTCATTGAATGACGCCCCTACCACATCGCTCAGACCGGCACGCACCACGCCCGGCGCTGCATCCGCTTCCTGCAGTTTCGGTGCGAGAAAAATGCTGTTGAGAATCCAGCCAATGGGGCCGATCACATAGGAAATGACTTCGATCAGCGTCACCCACCACGGCAGATCCACATCCACATCGATGCCGGACGTGAACACATCCACTCGCCCACCGCCGGAATAGTGGCGCATCGCACCGCTCTTGAGCGTGTACCAGCGCCGCCAGAACAGCAGCAGCACGCCGTCCCAGCTGATGTCCGCCACATCCTTTTCCGCGCGACCGTGAATTTCGATACCCAGCGGATGCATGGCCATCGTCAGCGAATTGATTTTCGCACCTTCGATTTCCTGCCCCACCATCGCGGCGGTTTGCGCACCCAGAATCATGTTCATCGCATCCTGCGCAATCACCAGCTGCAAACCCGTGCCGCGCGGCACAATCGAGCGATCACCGGGCAGACGTGCATCCTCGCCCGGCAGCGCCAGCGTGAACAGCAGGCTGCTCACCGTGGTGCGATGCTCGACAAAATCCAGATACGGCTGATCCGGTTCGCCGCGCGGAAAACTCACATGCTGGCGCTCCAGCGTGGACGGCTTTGCCACAAAAAATCCGCACGCCCATGCATCCCGCACCGGTGGTTCTGCAAAGGCCGGTTCCAGCTGGGAAATCAGCCCTTCAAAAATCGGCAGCTTCACACTGGCCAGCGCGCTGTCGAGCTTGTCAGTCAGCAACGCTTTCAGGATCGCGCCAAACCACGCAGGACTGGTGTCTTCCACCTCACCCAGACCAATGCCGGCACTGGGCGCCTCGCCGGCTTCTGTCACCACCGTCGGCAGAATCTCTACCCAGGTGGACAGCGGGATGGGGTCGGCGTCCAGCAGCACCAGTTCACCGCTCAGTCGGGCGCCCAATCGCGGTGTGCCGCCGGGATCTTTCACTTCCACGCGCGGCTGGTTCAGGCGCGCATGCAGCACACTGGTAGTCTGACCGCCACTGCCGATCTCCAGATTGATTTCCGGCGGAATGGCGCTGGCTTCATACAGATGCACCAGAATGCCGTTGATGATTTCAATGTCGAGCCCTGCGGCGATTTTGACCTGTCCCAGATTCATTGTTGTGATTCCCTGCGGCTGAAATGGATGACTGCGAGGATCTCACGGCAATGAAAAGCACTGCGCCCGATATTGATCGGGCGCAAGATTCAAAAAAACGTTTATAAGAAAGGGCGATTATGACAATTGCTGGTGGTGATAACGCAGATGATCTTCGATGAAGCTGGCGATGAAGTAATAGCTGTGATCGTAACCGGCGCGATAATTCAGCGTGAGATCAACACCGGCATCGGCGCAGGCCGCCAGCAGCAGCTCCGGCTTCAGTTGCTCGTGCAGGAATTTGTCGGCCAGCCCCTGTTCCACCAGGATCGGCTTATCGAAACCACGATCTGCAATCAAGGCGACCGCATCATGCGCACGCCACGCCGCACGATCGCTGCCGAGATAGCCCGTCAATGCCTTTTCGCCCCACGCACACTGCGAGGGCGCGCAGATCGGTGAGAACGCTGACACCGAGCGGTACTGCTGCGGAAAATTCAGCGACAGCGTCAGCGCACCGTGACCGCCCATGCTGTGCCCGAAAATACCCTGACGTTGCAGATCCAGCGGAAACGCCGCACCCAGCAGCGCCGGCAATTCCTGCTGCACATAGTCCAGCATGCGATAGTGACGGTTGAATGGCGCCTGTGTGGCATTCACATAAAAGCCGGCGCCCAGACCGAAATCCCAGCTGCCGGTCGCATCACCGGGCACGCCTTCGCCGCGCGGACTGGTATCCGGCGCCACGATCGCAAGCCCCAGCTCCGCCGCCACCCGCTGCGCACCGGCCTTGGTGACAAAATTCTGGTCGGTGCAGGTCAATCCCGACAGCCACCACAACACCGGCACGGTTTTGGTCTGCGCATGCGGCGGCAGGAACAGCGAAAAAACCATGTCGCAATCGCATGCCTGCGAACGGTGTTTGATCCGCAACTGCCGGCCATCAAAACAGCGAACATCCTCCAGAATTTCCACTGTCATTTGCCTCAGTACAGGATGACGGAACGGATCGCCTTGCCGTCATGCATCAGATCGAATGCCTCGTTGATCCGGTCCAGCGGCATGGTGTAGGTGATGAATTCGTCGATCTTGATTTCGCCTTTCATGTAGCGGTTGACGTAATCCGGCAGTTGCGTGCGACCTTTCACGCCGCCAAATGCACTGCCGCGCCACACACGCCCGGTCACCAGCTGGAACGGCCGGGTGGAAATTTCCTGTCCCGCGCCCGCCACACCGATGATGATCGATTCACCCCAGCCCTTGTGACAGCACTCCAGCGCCGACCGCATGACATTCACATTGCCGATGCACTCGAAGGAATAATCCACACCGCCGTCGGTCAGATCGACAATCACGTCCTGAATCGGCTTGTCGTATTTTTTCGGACTCACACAATCGGTGGCGCCCAGCATGCGCGCCATTTCGAATTTGTCTTCGTTGATATCAATCGCCAGAATCCGCGAGGCCTTCGCCATCACCGCGCCCTGAATCACCGACAGGCCAATGCCACCCAGGCCAAACACCGCCACTGTGGAGCCGGGTGTGACCTTTGCTGTGTTGAGCACCGCGCCGATGCCAGTGGTGATGCCGCAACCCAGCAGACACACCTTGTCCAGCGGCGCGTCCTTGCTGATTTTCGCCACGGAAATTTCCGGCAGCACGGTGTACTCGGAAAAAGTGGACGTGCCCATGTAATGAAAAATCGGTTTGCCGTTCTTGCTGAAACGGGTAGTGCCGTCCGGCATCAAACCCTTGCCCTGCGTCGCGCGAATCGCCTGACACAGATTGGTCTTGCCCGACAGACAGAACTTGCACTTGCCGCACTCCGGCGTGTACAGCGGAATCACATGATCACCCACGGCGACACTGGTAACGCCCGGCCCCACTTCCACCACCACACCGGCACCTTCGTGCCCCATGATGCAGGGGAAAACGCCTTCCGGATCAGCGCCGCTCAGCGTGTAGGCATCGGTATGACACACGCCGGTCGCGACCAGCTTCACCATCACTTCGCCGGCGCGCGGCCCTTCCAGATCCACTTCCTCAATCGACAATGGTTTGCCTGCTTCCCAGGCAACAGCGGCTCTTGTTTTCATGGCGCATTCCTTTTCAGATGAATGGAGTGTGAATGATTAAAACGTGATTACTAAAGCGGCTTGCCATCCCACGGACAATACTTCCACGCCACGTGCGCCGGCTTGCCGTTGGCACACAGACGCGGCACGAACAGCGCATTCACCGGCAGGTCAATATCCAGCTGCTGCACCGGCTGGGTGTCGCTGGCAGCCAGTTGAATCTGAATCCTGCCCGGCTCATACGGCGACGCCAGACGCTGGCCCTGCGCATCGGTATCCGCCAGCACAAAGAAATGCATGTTGCGCCCCATGTCGCCGATCGCCTTGCCCAGCAGCGGCGTCAGCTGCATCAGCAGATTCTGCACGGCGGGATTGACACTTTTTTCCTGCGGCAGCGCCACCGGAACGCCCTGCGCATCCACGCGCTGCACCTGCAGCCGCTGCGCAATGTCGTCACGGGCATAGTAGGCAAAGCCACCCAGCGCCGTCACATCGGCCTGCACCACCGCCACCATGCTGTAGGGTCTGAGAATCTGCACGGCCTGCTCCGCCAGCGCCGGATTCACCTTGCTCAGCGCCGCCTGCCAGAATTCCACCGGAATCCACCACGCCTGCGTCAGCGCATAGTCTTCTGAATGCAACACCTGGGTGTCGTGAGTGAAATCATCAATGACAACATCCGCAATGGATTTGCGTTGTGGAGGAGAGGAAGAAGAGGGGGAAAACACGGAACAG
>CAZBII010000188.1:0-8738 GCA_964491665.1 uncultured Moraxellaceae bacterium | reverse complement strand
GGCAGCAGCGATCAGGTCTTCCAGCACTTCCTTGTCTTCCTTCAGCAGGGAATCATCCAGCTGCACACGCTTCACGTCGTGTCGGCCGGTCATCACCACTTTCACCAGCCCCGCACC
This sequence comes from uncultured Moraxellaceae bacterium, assembly GCA_964491665.1. Classification (GTDB taxonomy): domain Bacteria; phylum Pseudomonadota; class Gammaproteobacteria; order Pseudomonadales; family Ketobacteraceae; genus Ch67. The sequence continues at coordinate 8,621 of CAZBII010000188.1, read as the reverse complement.
GGATTCGCCAGTGACTTCGGCCTTCGCCAGCTCCTCCTGCATCTTCTGCATCTGCTCCTGCATTTTCTGGGCTTGCTTCATCAGATCGCCAAATTGACCTTTCATGGTTTTACCCTTGCGTTATTCATCGGTGGGAATTACGGAATTGAGATCGAGCGTGGCGCCAAACTGCTGCTGCAGTGTCTGCACAAAATCGTCGCCCTGCAGCAAGGCAATCGCTTGTTGCTTGCGCTGCTCCTTGTATTTCGCCAGCAGCTGGTCGGGCGTCGCTTTGGTCTGCTCCTGAATGCTGACTTTCAGCCGCACCGGTTTGCCCAGTTTGTCCGCCAGCACCTGCTGCAGTGCTTCGCGATGCTCGTCCTTATACAGCGCTTCAAAACGCGGGCTCACACCCAGCGTCCACAGATCATCCTGTTTGTTTTCCAGCGTGCTGTTGCGGGCGAAATTGCGCACCGGGCCGTCGAGTGAAAGCGTGGTGAGCAGGTCGGACCATTCATCGCCCAGCAGCACGGGGGCCGACTGGGGTTGTGCCGCTTTTTCCTGCGCAGGTTTGTCTGCAGCGGGTCGGTTCGAAGCGGGATTGTTGGTGACTTGCCTGTCGGGAATGTTGTTCCCCTGCGGCGAGGGAGCAGATGCAGGTTTGGCCGGTGCCGGTTTCTCGGCAAGCGCAGGCGCCGGACGTGCCGGCATCGCCACCACATTGTTGCTGGCGGCGACGTTGGCCGGCATTGACGCCGGAACCGTCTGCTGCACAACCGACGCTGCCACCGCACTGGTCTGCGCCACGCGCGGTTTCTCCGCACCCAGCGACGCACTCAGGCGCGACAGATGTTCACTCGCACCGCCCAGCGCACGCGCCGGCATGCTCTCATCCATTGCCACGGGAGCAGCAGTTGCAGTTTTCACCTGCCCTGCCGCTGCAGCAGGGCTAGCGGACTTTCCCGCAGCGGGTGCTCCCTGTGCCGGCAAAGTGCCTTGCGGCTTGAACAGCAGCATGCGCAGCAGAATCATTTCAAACCCGCTGCGCGCATCCGGCGCCAGCGGCAGATCGCGCCGCCCCAGCAGCGCGGTCTGGTAAAACAGTTGCAGCTGTTCCGGTGCAAAGCGCGCGGCCTGTTCCAGCACCCGGGCACGATCACCGTCGCTGTCGTCCACCGCATCCGGCGCCACCTGGGCCACCGCCATGCGATGCAGGGTGGAAATCAGATCTCCCAGCACGCCGCTGAAATCCGGCGACTGTTCCGCCATGCCGGCAATGGTATTCAGCAGCGTCGGCGCATCATTCGACGCCAGCGCATCCACGATTCCAAACACATACTCACGGTCGATACTGCCCAGCATGGCGCGCACATCGGTTTCGCACACCTTGCCGCTGCCAAAGGCAATGGCCTGATCGGTGAGACTCAGCGCATCCCGCATCGAACCGTCCGCCGCGCGACCCAGCTGCCACAGCGCCGGCTCTTCAAACGCCACCATTTCTGCCTCCAGCACCTTTTTCAGGTGGCCGACGATGCGGTCCGGCGTCATGGCTTTCAGGCTGAACTGCAAACAGCGCGACAGAATGGTGATCGGGAGTTTTTGCGGATCGGTGGTGGCCAGCAGGAATTTGACGTGCGGTGGCGGCTCTTCCAGCGTCTTCAACAGAGCGTTGAAACTGTGGCCGGACAGCATGTGCACTTCGTCGATAAGGTAAACCTTGAAACGGCCCCGTGTAGGCGCGTACTGGACGTTCTCCAGCAGCTCGCGGGTGTCTTCCACCTTGGTGCGGGACGCCGCGTCCACCTCGATCAGATCGACAAAGCGGCCTTCGTTGATCTCGGTGCAGGCGCTGCACTGGCCGCAGGGCTCGGAACTGATGCCGACTTCGCAGTTGAGCGACTTGGCCAGGATGCGGGCGATGGTGGTTTTGCCCACGCCCCGGGTGCCGGTGAACAGGTAGGCGTGGTGCAGGCGCCCGTGATCCAGCGCATTGATCAGGGCCTTCAACACATGTTCCTGCCCCACCATTTCCCGGAAGGACCGGGGCCGCCATTTTCTGGCAAGTACCTGATAGCTCATGAAATCCCGCTTGCGTAACCAGAGGAAGCAAAGGGGATCAGTGTAATACGGGATAACGCCCCGATAAACCGCTAATCATCCAGCAGCACGTCCACCAGCACTTCGTGCACTATGTTGGTAGCCAGTTCCACCAGAATCATGTCTGTTCCCACCCGGCGCCATTCATAACCGTGATAATACGGCAGGTAGCGCAGCTGCTCGCGGGTCATCGGCCGGCCCCACCCCCTCGGCAAAGGCTGCCCCTTGACGATGATGACGCGGGTACGCACATCGGGGCCGCGGCCAAAATAGTGGCGGTGATCATGGATGTGGATGCGGACATCGCGGAAGTCATCCGGCGGACGGCGATGTTTTGGCTTCCTGTGCTTGCGATCGTCCACGTAATACCGGTCGTCGCGCCGGTCATGAACCTGGCGTTCGTCGTAGCGAAAGCCGTTGCTGGGATGCAGGTCCGGGCGCCGACCCGGCTCCTCGTACCGCTCCCGGCGCTGCTCCTCATGTTGTTCCTTGTAGCCGACGCCGGCGGGTGCCGCCTCCACCCCGCCCAGCACCAGCATTCCGGCAAGCAGTCCGGCTATCTGTTTTGATTTCGACTTGCTCCGCATGACACGCCTCCAGACAAACACGGGAACTACCCATTATCAGGAACTACCCATTATCAGGAACTACCTGACCCGATTATGGCGGCAGGGACTGAATGCGAACTGAACCAGATCAAACAAACGAGCGGGACGAATAACCGCAGTGAAATCCGTAAGGTACATGATTGCGCAGCGGAATCCGGGCAACTTCTTCCAGCGTGGATGCCTCAAACAGCAGAATTTCAGACAGACGGGTGGCGGCATTGAACACCACACACACCAGCCAGCCGTCCTCCTCCTGCCCAGCCTTCTCGGCCGGAATGAAAATGGCTTCCGACGTGAAACAGTTCGGCCGCAGCGCGCGGGATATCACCTCGCCGGTCTGCGTATCGATCCGTTCCAGGCCGTCGAAAAAGCCCGAATCCGCCCCCAGAATGCAGGCGGCGTACATGAAGCGTGTGGGCTGGGTGGTGCGGCGGTGATCCCACTGCGGAAACTCGCCGGAAACAGCCTGCGCATAGGGCCTACCTTCGACGCGACTGCGCTTCAGGTCGAGCGAGTAGCGCCAGAACGTGCCACCCGCCCCGCCACCGCTGGCCGAAAACACATTGCGCAGCAGTTCATTCACGGAGAAATCCTCGAACCGCGTCAGGTCCAGCTCGATCCTGCCGTCCTCCGTCTCCCAGGCGTTGGAATAGTGGATCGCGACGAACGGCTGCTCAACCTCCAGCACTTTTTCCAGCCGGAAATCCGCCGTGCGCACCACATAGATCTTCATCCCCAGCTCCGGCTGCCACTCCAGCGATTCATCGAACGACTTCAAGCCTGCCACCCAGGCCAGCGGCGATTTCAGCGCAATCGGCGAGACGAAAAACACCATGTAATGTTCGGTGAGGGCAAAGTCGTGGCAGAAACTGATGCAGTCCACCTCGATGGAACCTTTCTGCACGATATGCCCTGACGGCGCGACCTTGTAGAGATCGATGGCGCCGCGGCCGTTCAGCATGCCGCTCAACGTAAGCTGCGGCCGGACGCCGAAGTTGTAATACGCCCCCGTGCGCGGGTTGACCTTGCCGTGAGCGCTGAACGAACTGAACCGGCCAAGCCTGCCGTCGTAATCGTATTCACCGATGGTGTCGAGCGTGGCAGGGTCCAGCTGCCAGGGCCGCCCGCCCTCCCACAACGCCAGCAGCTTGCCGCCGTGATAGATCATGCTGGTATTCGCGCAGTTGGCCGGCAGACGGCCTGCATTTTTCAGCACACCACCCGGCGCATTGTGGCCGAAACTGCGCATGACGATGCGCTGAGCCTGCGTTTCCGCCAGATACTTGGGAGTGCGCACATAACGATTGCGATACACCACGCCGCGCTCGGTAAAGCTGACCGCGTGCAGCATGCCGTCGCCGTCGAACCAGTGGCCAAATTTCTGCTTTCCTATGCGATTGCGGCCGGGGCCAATGCGAAAAAAGGTGCCGCGCACCGCGTCGGGGATGTGACCTTCGACTTCGGACAGCGGAATGACGTAATCGAACTCTTCATTGAGTGCCTCAAACCCTCCGACATGGCTCAGGGGTGTCGCGGACAAGTCCGGCTTTTTCGCGCGCGCAGTCATGGTGTTTCCCTCCGGTGGCAAAGGCAGCAGCAGTAACGAGTGAACTCCAGCGCACAGCATTACCTGATTGGGCCACGAAGGACAAGAAGTCGGACAGATCTGAAATTAGAGGAGAGAAGAGAGTGGGTAGCGCTGGAGGCGACCCTGCCAGCCACACCCCGGCACACGAATCATCTGCTACCGTTGCTCCCTTCCGGGCCTGGCGGGGTTCACAGACTATCATTGCGAGGGGACCGACAGGGCCACCATTACGCAGACCGGCATGGCTGGCATGCCGAAAAGAGCGGCGATTATTCCTGAATTCGTGCGGCATTTCAAGGCAAGCACATGAACGGTCAGGTATTTTGGCAAAGCTGGACTATGCTGCATGCAATGGAGTGCCTTTCCGGAGAGAAAAACATGCCGCGCAAGACCGCTTTCCAATACCTGTTTTCACTGCTTCTGCTGCTGGTTTCAGCCCCGCTGCTGGCAGCCGGCGCCTGGTCTACCCGCTGGGACAACGGCGATCTGCTGGCCATTACACCCAATCACCAGATGGTCCTGCGCATGGATCTGAAGCCGGGTCAGGCCGTGTGGGGCCGGCTGATCATTCCCATCAAGGCCGAACAGCTCACCGAACTGAACAAGCATCGCAAGGTACCGGAGTTCCCCTATATCGACGTGGCGATCGAAGTGGACCGCTACTACCGAACCGCCCAGGGTCACATTTTCGAGAAGGAGCTGTACGTGTCCACCGAGCTGGACGTGCGCCAGTGGGAGGGGCTCAAGAAAGGCAGCCGGCTGGTGATCCGCCTGCCGGATGGTACTGAATACAAGGAAGCGCTGGCCGGCTCGGGTCAGGCGCTGCAGGAGGTGGAAAAGCGCTACATGAAATAGCGCTTTTCCCGTTTGAACTGTCAGCCCTGCATTTTCGCCCAGGTATCCCGCAGGGTGATGGTGCGGTTGAACACCAGCTTGCCGCCCGTGCTGTCCACATCATCCTTCACGAAATAGCCTTCACGCTCGAACTGGAACGCAATCGCACTGGTGGCTTTCGCCAGTGACGGTTCGCCACGGGCGTTGTCCACCACCACCAAGGCGTTGGGGTTGATGAAGTCGAGGAAGTTCTTGTCGCCGGCGTCCGGGCTTTCGTCGTTGAACAGGCGATCGTACAGACGCACCTGCACCGGCACGGATTCCTGCGCCGGCACCCAGTGAATCACGCCTTTCACCTTGCGGCCTTCGGGATTTTTGCCCAGGGTGTTTTCATCGTGGCTGCATTTCAGTTCGATCACGTTGCCGGCGGCATCCTTGATCACTTCGTCACAGCGGATCACATACGCACCGCGCAGACGCACCTCTTCCCCCGGCACCAGACGCTTGAAATCCTTGGGCGGGTTTTCCATGAAATCGGTCTGGTCGATGTAGATGTCGCGGGTGAAGGGAATTTCCCGCACACCCAGGGATTCGTCCTTCGGGTGCGACGGGATCGTCAGCATCTGCTGCTTGCCGGCGTCCCAGTTGGTGATGGTGACCTTGAGCGGATTGAGCACGCACATGGCACGGGGCGCGCGCTTGTCCAGATCGTCGCGCAGCGCGAATTCCAGCATACCAACGTCCACCACGCTGTCGCTCTTGGTGACGCCGATCATTTCGCAGAACTGGCGGATGGATTCCGGTGTGAAGCCGCGACGCCGCATGCCAGCGATGGTGGGCATGCGCGGATCGTCCCAGCCGGTTACGTGTTTTTCATCCACCAGCTGTTTCAGCTTGCGCTTGCTGGTGACGGTGTAATTCAGGTTCAGGCGAGCGAATTCGATCTGCTGCGGATGGCAGGGCACGTCGAGCTGATCCAGCACCCAGTCGTACAGCGGGCGGTGATCCTCGAACTCCAGCGTGCAGATGGAATGGGTGATTTCTTCCAGCGCGTCGGAAATGCAGTGGGTGTAATCGTACATGGGGTAGATGCACCACTTGTCACCAGTCTGGTGATGGTGGGCTTTCTTGATGCGGTAGATCACCGGGTCGCGCATGTTGATGTTGGGCGACGCCATGTCGATCTTGGCGCGCAGCACGGCCTTGCCCTCTTCCAGCTTGCCGGAGCGCATGTCCTCGAAGCGGGCCAGGTTTTCCTCCACGCTGCGGCTGCGGAACGGGCTGTCCTTGCCGGGTTCTTTCAGGGTGCCGCGGTATTCGCGGATCTGGTCGGCGGTGAGTTCATCCACATAGGCCTTGCCCTGTTTGATCAGGTCGACGGCGTAGTTGTAGAGAGCGTCGAAATAGTCGGAGGCGTAGCGAATGTTGCCGTTCCAGGCAAAGCCCAGCCATTTCACGTCACGCTGGATGGCGTCGATGTATTCCTGGCTTTCCTTTTCGGGATTGGTGTCGTCGAAACGCAGGTTGCAGGTGCCGCCGAACTCCTGCGCCAGGGTGAAGTTAAGACAGATGGATTTGGCATGCCCCACGTGCAGGTAGCCATTGGGCTCGGGGGGGAAACGGGTGGCGACGCGGCCGCCGTTCTTGCCGGCTTCGAGGTCCTTGCTGATGATCTGGCGGATGAAATGGCTGGGGGCCTGGCTGGACGCAGTGCTGTCGGGCTTGCTCATGTTTGTTTTTGAATCCTGGGGAAAAAGTCGATGCGCAAAGTGCCGGTAAGTATAGGGGAATCGGCACGGCAACCCAACTGGCGGCGCAGGTGGTAGCGTTACATTCGGAAGCGAATCTCCCTTTCAGAACGGTTTATGCCTGCGGCGAATGCGGGTACCATAGCGCACCCCGTTTCCAGCCCCTGCCCGCGCCTGTGGTCAGGCAGAATTGACCTTTGCGGTCAGCCGGTTACGGTCATTGACCACCGGGCCGCTGGTGCACGTTCGGCAATTCATTGGTTTTGTTCCGCCGCTTACATATAATACGCCCGTTTGAATTTCTTGCGGGCGCATTGGCAGTTGCCGCCAGCCGCCTTCCCAATCCTATCCATGAGCATGCCAGAGGAGACGCGCTATGGAACGTGATTCGATGGAATATGATGTAGTCATCGTTGGTGCCGGCCCGTCCGGTCTGGCGGCGGCCTGCAAACTGAAACAGCTGTCAGCCGACATTTCGGTTTGCGTGGTGGAAAAAGGCTCCGAGGTCGGTGCCCATATCCTGTCCGGCGCCGTTATCGAATCCCGCGCCCTGGACGAGCTGTTCCCCAACTGGAAAGAACTCGGCGCTCCCCTGAATGTTCCCGTGAAGGAAGACGAAGTCTACTTCCTCACCAATGCCACCAACGGCATCAAGACCCCCCATTTCGCCATCCCCAAGCCCATGCACAACGATGGCAACTACATAGTCAGCCTGGGCAACGTGTGCCGCTGGCTGGCGCAGCAGGCTGAAAACCTGGGCGTGGAAATCTTCCCCGGCTTTGCCGCCGCCGAAGTGCTGTTCCATGAAGACGGCCGCGTGAAAGGTATCGCCACCGGCGACATGGGCGTGGGCCACAACGGCGAGCAGAAAGCCAGCTACCAGCCCGGCATGGAACTGCACGCCAAGTACACCCTGTTTGCGGAAGGCTGCCGCGGCCACCTGGGCAAGCAGCTGATCCAGCATTTCAAGCTGGATGCCGGCAAGGACCCGCAACATTACGGTATCGGCATCAAGGAACTGTGGGACATCGATCCCGCCAAGCACAAGCAGGGTCTGGTGGTACACGGCGCCGGCTGGCCGCTGGCCGAGAATGGCGCCACCGGCGGCTTCTTCCTTTACCACACCGAGAACAACCAGGTAGTGGTGGGTCTGATCACCGACCTGAACTACACCAACCCGTACCTGAGCCCGTTCGATGAATTCCAGCGCCTGAAACACCACCCGGTGTTCGCGCAGACACTGGAAGGCGGCAAGCGCATTTCCTATGGCGCACGCGCGGTAGTGAAAGGCGGTCTGCATTCCCTGCCGAAGATGACTTTCCCCGGCGGTCTGCTGATCGGCTGTGACGCGGGCACCCTGAACTTCAGCAAGATCAAGGGCACCCACACCGCCATGAAGTCCGGCATGCTGGCGGCGGAAAGCATCGTGGAAGCGCTGCAGGGCGACAACGCACCGGCGGAACTGACCGGCTACACCACCAAATTCCAGAACTCCTGGCTGTACGAAGAACTGCACCGCGCCCGCAACTTCGGCTCGGCCATGCACAAGTTCGGCACCTTCATCGGCGCCGCGTTTGTTTTCGTCGACCAGAACATCTTTGGCGGCAAGCTGCCGGTGGAACTGCACGACACCACGCCGGACTACGCCTGCCTGAAGCCGGCTGCACAGTTCACCCCGATCACCTATCCCAAGCCGGATGGCAAGCTGAGCTTCGACAAGCTGGGTTCCGTGTTCCTGTCGAACACCAACCACGAGGAAGACCAGCC
>CAZBII010000187.1:0-8768 GCA_964491665.1 uncultured Moraxellaceae bacterium | reverse complement strand
TCTTGTTCTTCACGCAGTGGGTGGCGGTGTGTGGGGGGCCGGTGTCTGTCTGGATTGTGGGTGCTGCGGCGATTCAGCTGAATCGCCACCGGCGTGCGACGCGCCAGCAGATGCTGCTCGATCTTGTGACGGATATCAGCACGCTGGATCACGCCGTCCAGATGCCCATCCACCATCAGGTCCTTCAAGTCGGCTGTCTGCGTGGCTGATACTTCCTGCCACTGCGCTGTCAGTCGCGCCGATCCTGACAGCAGTTGCGTGATGATGCTCTCGTGCATGATGCCGACATGAGCGCCTTCCAGTGCATATACTGCATCGCCACCGAAAAATTTCGGAAAGCAGATGACGGAAGCTCCGCCGTAGGAACGTCCGATCACGATGCCCATCTTGCGATAGGGGTATTCGATAATTTTCTGCGACGCGGAAATCAGCTTCTCGATGATCTGCCGGTTGTTGCCGTCCATGCGCGGATCGGCTCCCGGTGTGTCCACCAGACTCACCACCGGCAATTGCAGGCGTTCGAACAGGGTCAGCGCATCTTCCACCAGATACAGTGAGCGGGCGCGGATCATGTTGTTCGGATTTTCCGGCGGATTGATCAGCAGTCCAAAAGGCGCGCCATTGATAACGCCGATGTAGGCCTTGATGCGCTCATCGTACTGCGGAAACACTTCCATGAAACTGTTGCAGAACTCGGCGACAAACGCGTCGGCGCGATTCATGACGCTGGCGTGGCCTGCCATGCGGGATGATGCGGCAGGTCCCGATGCCGTGCTGAAAAATGCCAGCAGCGCAGGCACGCGGGCAAGGGCGGCGTCCAGTGTGTCCGTCAGTTCGTGAATCAGGCCGGTATTCTTGAACTGGATTTCGTTCGCCGCAATCTGTTCAAACTTCACCTGTTTGCCGAACACCATCTTGCACACTTCCGGTCCGGTGAGATTGAGGCAGGATTCCTCGCGCACGGCGATGCGATAGTGGCCCATGCCAAAAATCAGCGTGCCCAGGCCCAGTGCGTTGCCATGGGCCAGCGTGATCACCAGATGATGTTTCCGGTAGCGGTTGAGAACCGGCAGAATGTTGAAGGCGTGCGGGAATACCGTCCGACCTTCCATGAAGCGCACGCCCATGGATTTCACGCCGATCAGCAGGGGGCGGGAATCGTGCATCAGTTCTGTGAGGAAGGCAGTGTAGGTTTCGGCAACGGTTTTGCCGGTGCTGGCGCCGTTCACGCGGAAGTCGTTCCACACCAGTGCCAGCGGAAAGCCGCGCACGGTGCCGCGCAGAAACCAGGTGCCATCCAGGCCCATGCGGGTAATCGGTAGTGCGCTGGTCGGCACAAACATTTCCAGCCCTGCGTCGAACAGGCTTTTCAGATTTCCCAGAAATGCAAATTCATGCTCCCTGACTGCAACCCATTCGTAACCACAGGTTGCATCCTGCACGGCGTGTTCTGCCCTGTTGCTGATGGCACTGCTCATCCGGTTCACCCAATCAATTACAGCTAGATATCGATTTCCTGGGCATTCCTTGCCACGTCGCTTTCACAAAGCAAGCGTTGTGCCGTCCTGGCAACATCCTCTTCTGTCACACCCTGTACTGCCGCCAGCTGCGGATTTCTCTCGCGCAGATTGCGCGTGCGCTCGTTCAGCACCACGCCCGGATTCAGCAGATGGCACAGGATGTTGCTGCCGCCATATTCGCTGGCGACTGAATTTTTCAGGCCTACAAGGCTGCTCTTGCTGATGTTGTAGAGCGCCTGGCCCGGAATCCCGTGGCGGTAGGCCTGTGAGCCCATCAGCACGATCCGGCCGAAGCGGTTGCGGCGCATTTCTTTCAGCACGGCAGCCAGCAGATGAAAAGTGTTGACGATATTCGTCGTTACGATGTCGTGGCACTGTTCCCAGCTGGTGCTGTGGATTTTTTTCGGTCCTTGCTCGTGCACCGGATTGATGCCGACATTGGCGATGAGTGCGCCCGGCCAGCCCAGCGTGTCCAGTTGCGCAATCAGCTGATCAATGGATTCGCGTTGACGGTGATCGCACACTACCGTGTCGACCCGTACGGTCGAATTGCTTTCCAGCCGGGCTTTGGCCGTGGCCAGTTTTTCTGGATTGCGCGCGGTCAATATCAGGTGCTGTGCACCGGCTGCTGCCAGCAATTCCGCACAGGCAAAGCCGATGCCGGAGCTGGCGCCGGTTATCAAAATGCCTTTTTCCAGCAGCGCCGGGTCGGCATTGGCGAGGTCCATCGTCATGCAGCGAAGTCTTCCGGAGCATTCCAGTGCAGCAGGTGTGCGCCACCGGTAAAACCACCACCCACTGCGCACATCACTACCAGATCGCCGGCGCGCAGTCGGGCCTGTTCTGCCGCCTCGCTCAACGCAATGGGCACCGATGCCGACACCGTGTTGCCATACTGCGGAAAATTGATGACGGTTTTGTCATCGGGAATCTGCATTTCATCGCACACCGCGCGCAGCAGATAGAGATTGGGCTGGTGCAGCAGATAGAAATCGATGTCGTTGCGCGTGTGGCCGGCTTTCTCCAGCAACTGGTCGCACAGCGTGGGAATGCCAATCCCTGCGTTTTCCGAGACACGACGTCCATCTGGCATGGTCAACAGCGGCGGCAGCTTTTCTTCGGTCTGTGGATAGCCTACGGAAGGGACAAAAACGGCGTCGTGTCCCGCGCCGTCCGCAAACAGCGTGCTGGCGATGAAGCCGCGCTGCGAACGGCGATTACGGCTGATGACCACCGCGCCGGCGCCGTCACCGTACAGAAAGGCGGTGCGCTTGTTCTGCATGTCCAGTGTGCGTGATCGAACATCCACGCCAATCACCAGCACGTTTTCATCGCTGGTGGCAACGTAGCGGATCGCCTGGTCGACGGCATAAATGAAACCACTGCACGCAGCGCAGATGTCATGGGCGGGAAAACCGCGCCCTCCCAGTTTGAACTGCACCACGCAGGCAGTAGAGGGTGACAGATAGTCCGGTGTCGAGGTGGCAACAATGATGCGATCCAGATCCTGCACGGAAATGCCGGCCGAGCGCAGCGCTTTTTCCGCGGCCTGTGCAGCAAGGTCGGATGTGCTCATGTCTGCTGAAATGAAATGACGGGTCTTGATGCCGACGCTGTTGTCGATGAAGGAGGTCTTGATGCGAATGCCGAATTCCCGCATCAGATCGTCGTTGGTCAGGCAGCGATTGCCGACTGCGTGGCCGTAGCCGCGAATGCCAATTCCGAAGGGCGCGTTATACATGTCTGACCAGATTCCTGCGGGTTACTGTGTAACAGGCTTGTAAGAACGGGCGTGATTGGCCGCGTCAATTCCGTTGTATGGCTCGCATTGTAATGGAATGTGTCAGGCGATGGAATTTTAACAATGTAGTCAATTCATTACGTTTCGCAGTCATTTTTTCACAAATGTTTTTTCTGCGGGGGAGCAGTCGTCTGCATCACTGACTCGCGCAAGTGTCATCATGCTGATGACTTATTTAATCCCAATGCAGGTTTTCGCGTGCTTCCGCAGCTTGATGCACATCAATGTTGGGGGGCATGCCATCTGTCACAGTGCCCCCACTCATTACAGGAGGTAACCTTATGAGCAAGCGCCACGAATACATCGAAAAGGCAAAGGCACAACTGGAAGAGTGGGAATACGACATCGACCGGCTGGAAGCACGGCTGGAGGATGCGCAGGACGAAGCGAAGGTCAAGCTGGATAAAACCATCAAGGAACTGAAGGTCAAAAAGAAAGACCTGCAGGGCAAGATGAAACAGCTGGAGGGCGCCGCCGAGGAAGCCTGGACCGACATCAAGGACGGACTCGAGCTGGCATGGGATTCCCTCAAGCTGGGCTTTCTGGCCGCCAAGTCCGAATTCATCGAAAAGCAGCAGCAGAAAAAGAGCGGCAAATAATCGATCTCACCTGAAGCTGGCGGACTGCTGACCAGGCCCGCCAGCCTTCTGCCTGATAACATCATTCAGCGATTTTTAAATCCCCCCACATTGTGTACGATACCCGCCACAAAGGGACTACACACAGGTGTTCATCATGGGAAAACTCACAGACATGGCGTCGGAACCGGTATCGCTGGCCGACCGTCTCAAAATCAATGCAAAGCGCATGCGTCTGGCCGGCATCGGCCTGGTCAGCAAGGTTGACCAGGAGCGCGTGCGTCTCTACCGCCAGATCACCGAACTGGGTGAAAGCTACGGCGACGAAGCCAGTCTGGTGGGTCGTCTGACCGTGCTGGGTACCGGCACTGTCAATCTCGTACTGGAAGAAAGCCAGAAGCTGTTCGATGAGCTGGTGGAAGCGGGCGAAATGGCGCTGGCCAGGGAATCAGCCCGCCCCCTGTCCAGCACCGGCAGGATCGCCACGCCGCGCCCGGTCGCCAAGCCTGCCGCGCCCAAGCTGGTAAGCCAGTCGGCAGTGGCCAAGCCGGCGGCCAAACCGCCCGTCAAGGCCGACGTCAAGGCGGTCACCAAGCCGGTTGCCAAAAAGCCGAGCCTGAAGGAAGTCGCCAAAGGCGCAGCCCCGGCCGCCGTCAGCGATGAACTGAAACAGCAGTTCGATGCCGCCAAGGCCCGTCTCAACACTCTGACCGCGCCGCCGGATCAGATGACCATTCTGGCCCTGTACGCGCTGTTCAAGCAGGCCAACGACGGCGACGTCACTGGCCGCCGCCCGGCCATCACCAAGATGGTCGACCGCGCCAAGTTCGACGAGCGCCAGAAGATCAAGGGCATGACCAGCACCGAAGCGATGGAGCGTTACATCGCCAAGGTTAACAGTCTGTTCTCGTCCTGACCCAAGCGGGGGCTGCGGCCCCCGTTTCTTCCCGCCATGGAAATCCAGTCAGCCATTCGCCAGCAAGCCATCCAGCTGCTGTCCCGCCGTGAGTACAGCCGGCGTGAACTGCAGCAGAAGCTGGCGGGCGAACATCCGGCCGACGCCGTTGAAACCGTGCTGGACCAGCTGGCTGCACAAGGCCTGCAGAGCGACACCCGATTTGCGGAGGTCTGGACCCGGTATCGCATGAATCAGGGTTATGGCCCCATCCGCATCCAGAGCGAACTGCGCCAGAAGGGAATAGCGGCCGACATCGTGCAGGGGCTCGTGTCCGGCGATACCATCGACTGGTTTGCCCGCGCCCTCAGCACCTGGCAGCGCAAATTCCGGGGGCGCCGCGAGACCGATCCCCGTCACAAGGCCAAACAGATCCGCTTTCTCCAGTACCGGGGTTTTACCGGCGAACAGATCCGGCATGCATTGGAAGCGTCGCTGGCAGCCGACCTGGATACGGGTGATCTGCCTGATTTGCCCGATGACGACGACGCTGATCCGGGCGGTCTGGATCACTCCCGCTGAAACCATTCCTCCGCTCGTCCCGAATCGCCCGCATTCGCCGTGCCCACTCCCGCTGGCAGGATGAAAGTTGCTGATTTGGTGGTAAACTCCCGCCTTTGTCAGCTTCCGCCCTGCAGGCGCAATCCCGAGACTTTCCCGACCCGGTACCCGAATGAAGACCTCTGCAATCCGCCAAGCGTTTATCGACTATTTCAAGTCCCAGGGCCACGAAGCCGTGGCCAGCAGCTCGCTGATTCCCGGCAACGATCCCACCCTGCTGTTCACCAACGCCGGCATGGTGCAGTTCAAGGATGTATTCCTCGGCCGCGATGTGCGTCCCTACAAGCGCGCCGTCACCTCCCAGCGTTGCGTGCGCGCCGGCGGCAAGCACAACGATCTGGAAAACGTGGGCTACACCGCCCGCCACCACACCTTCTTCGAAATGCTGGGCAACTTCAGCTTCGGCGACTACTTCAAGCGCGACGCCATCCGCTTCGCCTGGGAATTCCTTACTTCCGATAAATGGCTGAACCTGCCCAAGGACAAGCTCTGGGTCACGGTGTATGCCAGCGACGACGAAGCCTACGACATCTGGAACAAGGAAGTGGGCGTGCCGGCTGAGCGCGTGATCCGCATCGGCGACAACAAGGGCGCGCCGTACGCGTCCGACAACTTCTGGCAGATGGGCGACACCGGCCCCTGCGGCCCCTGCACCGAAATTTTCTACGACCACGGCCCCGACATCTGGGGCGGCCCTCCCGGTTCTCCCGAGGAAGACGGTGACCGCTACATCGAAATCTGGAACAACGTGTTCATGCAATTCGACCGCCAGCCGGACGGCACCCTGGTGCCGCTGCCCAAACCGTCGGTGGACACCGGCATGGGGCTGGAGCGGATTGCCGCCGTCATGCAGCATGTGCACAGCAACTATGAAATCGACCTGTTCGCCAGCCTGCTGAAAGATGTGGCGCGCGTCACCGACGCCACCGATCTGGAAGACAAATCCCTGCGGGTGGTGGCCGATCACATCCGCTCCTGCGCATTTCTGATTGTGGATGGCGTGGTGCCGTCCAACGAAGGTCGCGGTTATGTGCTGCGCCGCATCCTGCGTCGGGCGATTCGTCACGGCAACAAGCTGGGTGCCAAAGGTCCGTTCTTCCACAAGCTGGTGGCATCACTGGTGCGCGAGATGGGCGATGCCTATCCCGAACTGAAAAAGGCCCAGGCCCAGGTGGAAAAAGTGCTGCTGCAGGAAGAAGAGCAGTTCGCCAAGACGCTGGAGCAGGGGCTGAAAATTCTGGAGCAGGATCTGCAGGGCATGACCGGCAACCAGATTCCCGGCGACGTGGTGTTCAAACTCTACGACACCTACGGTTTCCCCGCCGACCTCACCGCCGACATCGCCCGCGAGCGCAACCTCACCATCGACCACATCGGGTTCGAGAAGGAAATGGAGGTGCAGAAATCGCGCTCGAAAGCGGCGGGCAAGTTCAAGGCGAACTATCACGACGGTCTGGACGTGAACACCCGCAGCGAATTCAGCGGCTACGATCACATCATAGATAGCGGCCGCATCACCGAGATTTTCGTCGACGGCCAGCCGGTGCCGTCCGTCAGCGCCGGTCAGCCCGCGCAGATCGTTCTCGACAAAACGCCGTTCTACGCCGAGTCCGGCGGTCAGGTGGGTGATGTGGGCACGCTGGAAACCGCCAGCGCCCGCTTCGATGTGACCGATACCACCAAACAACGCGGCGCCCACGTGCATGTGGGCGTGCTGGAGACCGGTACCCTGCAAGTGGGCGACACGGTGAAGGCGCTGGTGAACAACGACCTGCGCCAGGCCATTCGTCTGAACCACTCCGCGACGCATCTGATGCATGCGGCCCTGCGCCAGGTGCTGGGCAATCACGTGCAGCAGAAAGGTTCCCAGGTCACCGCCAGCCGCCTGCGTTTCGACTTCGCCCATTCCGAGGCCATGAAACCTGCAGAAATCCGCGCCGTGGAGAAGCTGGTGAACGCCCAGATCCGTGCCAATGCGCCGGTTGTGACGGAAGTCATGCCCATTGATCAGGCCCGGGCCAAAGGGGCTATGGCGCTGTTCGGGGAAAAGTATGAAGATAACGTCCGCGTTCTGACGATGGGGCAGGACAATTTCTCCATCGAACTCTGTGGCGGGACCCATGCCAGCCGCACCGGCGATATCGGTCTGTTCCGCATTGTGTCCGAAGGTGGTGTTGCCGCCGGTGTGCGCCGGATCGAAGCCGTGACAGGCGAGGGCGCCCTGCAGTGGGCGGATGACACGGACGCCACGCTGGCCCAGATTGCGACCCTGCTGAAAGGCAGTCGCGACAACGCGCTCGAAAAAGTGCAGCAGACCCTGGAGCGCGTGAAGCAGCTGGAAAAAGAGCTGGAGCGCCAGAAAGCCAAGCTGGCCAGCAGTGCCGGTGACGATCTGGCAGGGCAGGCCAAGGCAGTGGCAGGTGTGAAGCTGCTGGCCGCCACGCTTGATGGCATTGATCTGAAAGCCCTGCGCGAACTGGTGGACCAGCTGAAGAACAAACTGGGGTCCGGCGTGGTGCTGCTGGGTGCAGTCAACGAAGGCAAGGTGGACTTGGTGGCCGGCGTCACCAAGGATCTGACCGACCGCTTCAAGGCCGGTGATCTGGTCAAGCACGCGGCTGGCGTTGTCGGCGGGAAGGGCGGTGGCCGTCCCGATCTGGCCAGTGCCGGCGGACCCGACGTCGCCAGACTGGCCGATGCAGTCGCCTCGGCCGAAGCCTGGCTGGTGCAGCAGGCGGGCTGAGTAAAGAAGTAGTATCAAGCTGCTGGTTTGTTTACAGCCAGCAGTCATTATTGTTTAATCCGCATCCAATTTGGATGTAAATCCCTCAATAACCTACTAAAGATCAACGGCGATGGCGTTAATTGTGCAGAAATACGGCGGTACCTCGGTGGGTACGGTCGAAAGAATAAAAAATGTGGCAAAGAAGGTAGGCCGTTATCGCGACCAGGGTCACGACGTCGTGGTGGTGGTATCTGCCATGAGCGGCGAGACCAATCGCCTGATTGCGCTGGCCAATGAAATCACCGACCAGCCGCCGGCGCGGGAACTCGACGTCATAGTGTCGACCGGCGAACAGGTCACCATCGGTCTGCTGAGCATCGCGCTGCAGAAGGAAGGCTACGATGCCCGTTCCTACACCGGTGCCCAGGTGCGCATTCTCACTGACGACGCCTACGGCAAAGCCCGCATCCAGGCCATCGACGCCGACCGCATCCGCGCCGACCTGAACAAAGGCCGCATCGTGGTGGTCGCCGGTTTCCAGGGCGTTGATGAAGATGGCAACATCACCACTCTCGGCCGCGGCGGTTCCGACACCACTGGCGTCGCACTGGCAGCAGCACTGAAAGCC
>CAZBII010000186.1:0-8851 GCA_964491665.1 uncultured Moraxellaceae bacterium | reverse complement strand
AACTGGGCGGCGTTGGCGGCTTCCTGGCCCAGGTCCAGTTCCCCCAGCAGGATGTGGCGGTAGTCGTCAACGACGCGGGCGGGGTGGAAGCGTTTGGTCTCGGGCGCCACCTTTTCCAGCCAGCGGGCGCCGGTCAGCAGCAGGTTCAGGTCCTGCTCGACGATTTTTTCCAGGCCGGGGCGGATTACCTTCACCACGATTTCACGGCCATCCTTCAGGGTGCCGGCGTGCACCTGTGCCACCGACGCCGAGGCCAGCGGCTTGCGCTCCAGACTGCCGAACAGCTCGCTGATGGGCCGTTTCAGTTCGCTCTCGATGATGTCGAAGGCGGCCTGCTCGTCGAACGGCGGCACCCGGTCCTGCAGGCGGGACAGGTCTTCGATGGCCTCTTCCGGCAGCAGGTCGTGACGGGTGGACAGCAGCTGGCCGAACTTGATGAACACCGGGCCCAGCTGCTCCATGGCCAGGCGCAGGCGGGCCCAGGGATGCTCGGCGGTGGACGCGCCCCAGGCGGCGGGGTGCAGGCGGATCAGGGCTTTCAGCGGCGCGGTGGCGGCGTGTTCCGGCAGCAGTTCGTCCAGCCGGTGGCGGGCAAACACGGTCCAGATGGTGAGCAGGCGGGCAAGGCGTTTCAAGGCTTCACTTCTTCCTTGTTGGAGGGGCTGTTCACCTGCTGTTGCAGCTGGCGGAGGCGCGCTTCCAGCCGGTCGGTGTCTTCGCGCAGGGCTTCCACGTCATCGCGGAAGCGGCTGAACTGGCGCGGGGTGATCACCACGTTGCGCTCTTCCGCCAGAAAATTGCGCGACTGTTGCAGCAGGGTCTTGCCGGCGCGGCCCAGCCAGTCGAGGCCGGTGCGGGCGATTTCGCTGATCTGGTGGGCGGCGACGTCGCCGATCAGGTCGCCCAGGGCGCTTTCCAGATCGAGGTCCAGATCCTTCAGTACTTTCACGAACTGCTGCACCAGCTGCGGGTCGCCGATGATTTCGATACCGCCGCGCATCAGGGCCGCCGGGGTGGTGTTGTCCTGGCGCAATTGCCGCAGCAGGGCCACGGCGGGGCCACGGATGCCGGCATCGGCGCTGCCTTCCCAATGGCTCTGGAACAGCAGGCCCTTGCGGGTGACGCTGATCAGCAGGGGGAAATGCGGACGCTGCAGCTCGATGCCGAAGGACTTGCCCTGCAGCTTCTGCAGCTGCAGCCGGGTGAGCGGCGCATAGTGCAGGGCGCGGTTGGCCACCCGTTCCAGTTGCTCGGTGACCAGGGTCGGCAGCAGGGACTGGCGATTGGCGTCCATGCTCAGTATTTGAAACCGCGGTGCAGGGCGACGATGCCGCCGGTCAGGTTGTGGTAATCCACGCGGTCCAGCCCGGCCTTGCGCATCATGTGTTTCAGGGTGTTCTGGTCCGGGTGCATGCGGATGGATTCCGCCAGGTATTGATAGCTTTCGGCATCATTCGCCACCAGCTTGCCCATGATCGGCAGCACGCTGAACGAGTAGGTGTCGTACACCTTTTCCAGCCCCGGATTCACCGGTTTGGAGAACTCCAGCACCAGCAGGCGGCCGCCGGGCTTGAGCACGCGGGTCATGGATTCGAGGGCTTTCTGCTTGTCGGTGACGTTGCGCAGGCCGAAGGCGATGGTGATGCAGTCGAAGGTGTTGTCGGCAAAGGGCAGGGACTCGGCGTTGGCCTGCACGTATTCGATGTTGCCGGCGTAACCGTGGTCCAGCAGCTTGTCGCGGCCCACGTTGAGCATGGAGGAATTGATGTCGGCCAGGACGACCTTGCCTTCATCGCCCACGATGCGGGAGAACTTCATGGTGAGGTCGCCGGTGCCGCCCGCCAGGTCGAGGATGGTCTGGCCCGGCCGGGCACCGCTCATCTCGATGGTGTAGCGTTTCCACAGGCGGTGGATGCCCATGGACATGAGGTCGTTCATGAGGTCGTATTTCTGCGCGACGGAGTGGAAAACCTTCCCGACATGCTTGGATTTTTCCGCGATGGGAACGGTTTTATAGCCAAAGTGGGTAGTTTTGTCGTCGGACATCGGGCGCCTCCAAATGCGGCAGGTATCTTGGCGGATTCGGGGGGCAGAAGCAAGATGACTCCCTCTGACGGGAAGCCTGCGGGGCAGCTGCTAGACTGATGAGGAATCCTGCCGGGATTGACCGGTTTTTCCCGTTCTGAAGACCATGTAAATGAAGGCTTCCCCATGCGCTGGACCCTGTCGCGAAAACTGATGCTGCTAACAGCGCTGCCACTGGCGCTGGTGTTCTATTTTGCCGGGCTGGATCTGCTGTCCAACTGGGTTCACCTGCAACGCCACCTGTCGCTGCAGCGGCAGGTGCAGGTGATGGAGGCGCTGGCGGCCGTGGCGCACCAGCATGCCGTCGAGCGCGGCCTGAGTGCCGGCTTTCTGGGCAGCAAGGGGGGCAGCCTGGGCGCGGAGCTGCGGCAACAGCGGCTGAAGGGCGATGCGGCGGAACAGGCGCTGCAGCAGTTGCGGCGGAGCCATCAGGCGGAACTGAACCCCATTGTGCTGCAGGCGCTGGATGATGTGCTGTCGCGGCTGCGGCAGAAGCCGGAGATTCGCAGTGCGGTGGACAACCTGCAGGCCGCCGGCATGTTTGCCTATTACTCGACCCTGAACGAGGAAGCCCTGGATGCGGAGGACCTGCTGCGGGCCCAGGTGCAGGATGTCGACATCCAGCGCCAGTTGCAGCTGCGTCTGTTCCTGGACTGGATCAAGGAGCGGGCCGGGCAGGAGCGCGGTGCGATCAATGGCGTTCTGGCGGCCGGCAAGGCAACGCCGGCGCAGTTCGTGAGTATCCAGTTCTACATCCATGAGCAGGAGCGGCTGGAGCGGATGCTGGTGCGGCTGGCGGATGAGGGCCTGCGCGAACGCTACCGCGCCGCGTTGCAGGACAGCAGCCTCAGTTCATTCCATGAAACGCGCAGTCAGCTGCAGCAGCAGGAAGCCAGCCTGGATGCAGTCAGGGGCCCGGCACCGGCCGTCTGGTTTGACGTGGCGTCCCGTCGCATCACTGCGCTGGCCCGGCTGGTGGAAGAACTGGATGCCGGACTGACCCGCCAGCTGCAGGAAGAAACCAGTGCTGCCCGCACCCGGCTGTGGGGCGAATCGCTCGTTCTGCTGCTGTTGCTGGGCCTGGTGGCCTGGGCGACCCGCCGGATCGGGGCCGACATCCTGCATCGGGTGGGAACGGTGGAATCGGCGCTGCTGCTGGCGGAACGGGAAAGCCGCCTGAACCAGACCCTGCAGGACACCAGCAATGACGAGATCAGCGTGATTGCCCGCTCGCTGAACCGCTTTTTTGCCAGCATCGCCGCCATCATCAGCCATATCGTGAAGGTAACCCTGACCCTGAATGCGCGGGCCAGTGAATTCCGCCAGCTGACCGCCGCCAATCTGTCCGCCCTGCACCAGCAGCAGCTGGACACGCAGCAGATTGCCACGGCGGTGACGGAAATGGCGGCCAGCATACAGGAAGTGGCCCGCTCCACCCAGGAAGTCACCACGCTGACCCATCTGGCCGGCGACAGCGCCCGGGCCGGTCAGGAGAAGGCCAACGCCACCCATCATGCGGTGGCGGAGCTAACCCTGGAGCTGGCCAATGCCGCCCGCCAGGTCGGCGACGTGGCCCAGCAGTCCCAGCTGATCGGCGGGATTCTCGACACCATTCGCGGCATTGCGGAGCAGACCAACCTGCTGGCGCTGAACGCGGCGATCGAAGCCGCCCGCGCCGGCGAGCAGGGGCGTGGCTTTGCGGTGGTGGCGGACGAAGTGCGGTCGCTGGCCCAGCGCACCCAGGAATCCACCGCCGAAATCCAGCGCATGATCACGCAGCTGCAGTCCGGCAGCGACGCCGCCCGTTCCAGCATGGACACCAGCCGTGGCCATGCCGAGCGCTGCAATGCGCTGTCGGAGGAAGCCGGTGCCGTACTGCAGCAGATCGGCACCCTGGTCAATCAGGTAGTGGAGCACATGAACCAGATCGCGGTGGCGGCGCAGGAACAGTCCGCGGTGGCCACCGACATCGACAGGAGCACCCAGCAGATTGCCCACAGCGCGGATACCAGTCTGGAAAGCGCCCGCCAGGTGCAGCAGAGTTCGCAGCAGATGCAGGAGCAGGCCGTCGAACTGCAGCAGCTGGTGGGCCGGTTTGATGTGGCGCGGCAGTAACGGGCGCAATCCCGTGGCGACGCAACAAATCCGCAACAGACAATCCGCCCCGGTTCTTTATATTCCACCCCAGTGCACCAGGACGTGAAAAAAGACAGCAAGCGCGCTCCCGGTTTAGTGAACACAAAAGGAATCAGGGCTGGAAGAAGCATGATCGGGGAACTCTTTGGCACCGTGGGCAGCCTGCTGGAAGGCGGCGAACGATACGCCAGTGCGACGCGGGTGGCGCTGGAGATCGAGCGTTACTACCGCCACTACCGCAAGCAGGCCGCCGGCCAGCCCGCACTGGAGCAGCGCCGTCTGCTGGCACAGGCCCATTACAAGGGCGCGGTAAAGCTGGCCAAGCTGTTTCATGACAACGGCGCCGTCTGGGTCAAGTTCGGCCAGTTCCTCAGTTCCCGCACCGACATCCTGCCGCTGCAATACATTGCCGAACTGGAAAAGCTGCAGGACGACGCCAAGCCGGTGTCGTTCCGCACGCTGGAGCCGGTGCTGCGCGAGGAATGGGGCACCGACTGGCGCGCGCGTTTTGCGGATTTCGATGAAGTGCCGGTGGCGGCCGCGTCAGTGGCGCAGGTGCATCGCGCGGTGCTGCAAAGTGGCGAGCGGGTGGCGGTGAAAGTGCAATTGCCCCATGCCCGGCGCCTGTTCAAACAGGATTCCGCCGTGTTCCGCACGCTGGCCACGGTGGCGGCGCCACTGATTTCCTATTTCGATCTGAAACAGGTGGTGGACCAGATCATCGACATGACGCTGCAGGAACTGGATTTCCTGCGCGAAGAAGCCAACCTGAAAAAATTCGAGTCGCATCCGCACAGCGCGCTGATCTATGTGCCGCATCTGCATGAAGACATGAGCACCGATCGCGTGCTGGTTACCGAGTGGATCGATGGGCTGAAACTCACCGAATTCCTCAACCGCAATCCGGCGCAGGCGCAAACGCTGCTGCGCGAACTGCTGTCCTGTTACGTGCAGCAGATCACCGCGTTTGGCGTCTATCACGCCGATCCGCATCCGGGCAATTTCCTGGTGATGGGTGATGGCCGGGTGGCGGTGCTGGATTACGGCGCCATCGGCGAACTGACGCCGGAGGAAACCGGCCACTATGCCGTGCTGCTGAATGTGCTGTTCGGGCGCATGCAGGTGGAGCAGCCGCTGGGTGAACTGTTCCGCAAGGCCGGCTTCATCGCACGCGACCAGCAGGTGTTCGAGGAAGTGGCGGAACTGGTGCTGAAGGAAGCGCTGCGCAAATCCGAGTCCACCGATATTCTGGGGCTGGCACTGAACCGGATGCGGGATCTGAAAATCCAGATCCCGGATTCGTTTGTGTCGGTGGCGCGGGTGGTGCTGACGTTTGGTGGCCTGCTGAAAATGTACGGCGTCAGCGTGTAAGCCCTTTACTCGCAGCTGCCGCCCAGTTCACTGCCCCGAATGATGGCGGGCGTGACGCCGGCCGCAATGTCCTGCAGGAAACAGCCGTACTGGTGCTGCGGTTGCGGATACTGGAACGTGACATGATGCCCGCTCAGAATGCCGTCTTCCGGATAGCGCACCATCGCCACGGTGCGGCCATCGCGGTTGCCGCTGACCGGTGAGAACAGTTGCGCGTAACCGGCGGTCTGCAGATCCGGCAGCAGCTGATCCTGCGGCGCCACGTCCAGTTCATCATTCACCAGATCGGTTCCCAAACTCGCCAGATAGGGACGTTGCATCGGCAGCGTTACCTGCTCATCGTAATGTCCTTCCACCACCAGCACATGCGGCAGCGTGGCAAACCGGTCCGGCTGCTGCAGCCAGTGTGCCGTATGCAGCGCCACGTTCGCCGGTGCCAGTGCAAGCTCAGCCATTGCCCATACCGGATGGAATGGATCGTGTGTCACGGTGCCCGGCGTAACGTGCAGATAGGATTTTTCAACCACGCTGCCCACATCCTTGCCGTTGACTGAGAAAAACATCACCAGTCCGAGTCCGTACGTTCCGGCTCCGGTGGCAATCAGACCGCGATAATCCTGATCGTTGGCCACCGCCATTGACGCAGTCATGGAGCCGAGGGATTGGCCCATCACCACCTGCTCATCCGTAGCGAAACTGAATTTTCCGCTGTCCGAATGCGCGCCGGGGCACAGGCTGGCATCGAGCTGCGTCTGCAGCACCAGATTCCGGAACAGCGTGCGTTCCGCCACCATTTGCGCCAGGTTGTCGCGCATCGCCTGCGGGTTCAGGAAATTGTACGCCGTGTGATTCAGCGAGAAGCCCGGCACGCCCTGCAGCAGACGATCCATCAGCGGTAACTGTTTCTGGTGATCGGCGCCGAGATGGCCGCCCATCGCCGCAGTCGCCCAGCCCCGTTGCGCCGCTACCTGCGCCGGGCTGCCGGTGTATTCCTGCTGCCCGCTGGCGTCGGTATAGCCGCGTTCGAATACCTGCGTTGCCTTGCCGTCGGTGCCGTGATGGTAATGCAGGATCGGGAAGCCGTTTGCCGGCATGTGCTGTTTGGGAATGGTGATGATGACGGGCGTGCTGCGCTCGTACTGCACCAGCGGTTCGCCGCCGGCATCGAAAGCAATGCTGCCGCCCGTCAGATAGGGGATGGCGCCCCGTTGCAGGCCGGGCGCTTTCCAGGTGGATTCCAGCACGCAATAGTCGGCGGTTTCCTCGCGCAGCTTCCAGGGTTGCGTGGGCTGCTGCGGGGTCCAGTGCGACACCTTGTCGACGACCTGCTGCATGTAGCGGGTGGGATTGCCAGTGGTCCACACGGTGGCGCCAATGATGTCAGCGCTGTTGATGCTGTGGCTGGCGATAAAATCATGCAGCGGCCCGTAGACCTGCTGCGCCTTTGCGGCATCGCTGGCGCGCAGTGCAGGATTGATCGTGCGCGGATTGCGGCCTTCCAGCAGCGCGTCCAGTTCCGGATTCGATTTGATGTCCTGCGCATTCGCAGCGAAATCGCGTGTGACAAGCAGGGCATAGGTCGTGTTTTCCCGCAACGGTTTGCCCACCGGACGCACCTGCAACAGTTTGGCCGGACGATACTGATCAGCCTGTTGCGTGATGCTGATCTGCAACGGAAAGCGCTGTCCGTAGTCCGGCGAATCCGGATCGATGTCGATGAGCTGCACAGGTGCGTCTGCACTGGCAAATTCGGTTGCGGTCAGGCCGGCAGCGGCGGCCGACGGCTGAAATCCGGATTCGAATTGCAGATACAGCGGCATCGCCGGTGAATAGCCGAAATCCGTCCGGGCGATCTGCTTCCTGTAGGTCAGGGTGAAGAGATTGAGCGGGCGCGGAAAATCGTGCACATCGATCCTGCCCTGGTGGTTGCGCAGATCGGTGGGAAAACCCTGGGCAAAAAATCCGGACGGGCGCGACAGCTCAAGCACCATTTCGTCATTGCGTGCAGCATCGGCGTTGCAGACAGTGAGCGGTGCCAGACCTGTGAACAGTAATGAAGTGATCAGTGTGCGCAGAACGCGCGTGTGCGAATTGCGATGCATGGTGCCTCTCCCTGGCTGCTTTTCCTGTGTGATCCATCAGTGCGGGATGTCGTCACCAACATCCCGCTGGCAGGCAGCTTAAGTGAAAATGGGAGAAGCGGTATCACCCGATGGAGTGATTTTGAGGTGTGTGCTGAGTGTCGTCACGACGGGCCGCAGCCGGCGGGATCAGGGCTTCCATGACCCGATCATGGCCGGCTCGCGTTTGGCGCCAGCCGCCTGCAGCTGTTCCAGATAATCGTTCCACATCTGGTCGCGGTGCTGGCACAGGCCATACAGGTAATCCCACGAATACAGGCCGGAATCGTGGCCATCATCAAACGTGATCTTGATGGCGTAATTGCCGACCGGTTCCACGTTGCGGATGGTGACGAATTTCTTGCCGGTCTGCAGCACGGGCTTGCCGTGGCCGCGCACTTCGGCGGACGGCGACAGCACGCGCAGCAGTTCGTAGCTCAGGCGCCAGGATTCGCCGCCGGCGTAAACCAGCTCCAGTTCCTTCGATTCGGTGTGCAGTTTGATGTCGGTAGGTGTCATGGATTTCTCACAGAATATAGCGGCTGAGGTCTTCGTCGCCTGCCAGATCCTTCAGGCGCGAATCCACATACTCGGGCGTGATCTGGAACGGCGAACCGGAATGTTGCGTCGCCAGATCGGCCGCATCAAAGCTGATGTCCTCCAGCAGTCGCTCCAGCACGGTGTGCAGACGGCGCGCGCCGATGTTTTCCGTGCGCTCGTTCACCTGCCACGCCACTTCCGCCAGACGACGGATCGCGGCGGGCTGGAATTCCACGTTCAGACCTTCGGTCTGGATCAGCGCGCGGTACTGTTCGGTGAGCGACGCATCCGGCTCGGTGAGAATGCGCTGGAAATCATCCGCCGACAGCGCATCCAGTTCGACGCGGATCGGCAGGCGGCCCTGCAGTTCCGGCACCAGATCCGACGGCTTCGCCAGATGGAACGCGCCGGAAGCAATAAATAAAATGTGATCGGTTTTCACCATGCCGTATTTGGTAGTGACGGTGCAGCCTTCAATCAGCGGCAGCAGATCACGCTGCACGCCTTCGCGCGACACATCGCTGCCCACGGTTTCGCCGCGCTTGCACACCTTGTCGATCTCGTCGATGAACACGATGCCGTTCTGCTCGACCGCCTCG
>CAZBII010000185.1:0-9095 GCA_964491665.1 uncultured Moraxellaceae bacterium | reverse complement strand
GGAGCTGGAGCGCAGTCCGTTCAATCCACACGATCTGGTGGAAGAATGCATGGCGGTGTTCCAGGGCAAGGAACTGTCCAGCAACCTGAGTTTTTATACGCGCATTGCGAAAGATATTCCGTCGGTGTTGATTGGCGATCCCACCCGCCTGCGCCAGATCCTGCTCAACCTGATGAGCAACGCCGTGAAATTCACCCGCCACGGCAGCATTGGCATCATCGCCAGCATTGAGCATCTGGAAGACAATCGCGCCGTCATCGGTTTCCAGGTGAAAGATACCGGCATCGGCATCGCGCGTGACGTGGCGGAAACCCTGTTCAAGCCGTTTACCCAGGCCGATGGCTCCACCACCCGTCGCTACGGCGGCACCGGTCTGGGCCTGTCGATCTGTCGCGAGCTGGTGTACCTGATGAACGGCGATATCGGCGTCGACAGCGAGCCCAACAAGGGCTCGACCTTCTGGTTCACCTGCCGGTTTGAAGTGGGGAAAAATACGGAACTGCCAGCCGATCGACCGCGCCCGACACCAAGCGACGCCCCGGCCGACCTGCTCAAACTGCATGTGCTGGTGGCGGAAGACAACGAAGTCAATCGCGTGGTAATCAAGGGTCTGCTCACCAAGCTGGGTATATCAATGGACTTCGCCAATAACGGTTTCGAAGCGGTGAGTCTCTACAAGCAGAATCACGCGCGCTATGACGTTGTGCTGATGGACTGCGAGATGCCGGAACTGGACGGTTACGAAGCTACGCGCCAGATTCGCGCCATTGAATTCGAGCAGGGCATGGAGCACATGCCCATCATTGCCGTCACCGCGCATGTGGTGAGCGAATCCCGCGATCTGTGCCTGCAGGCTGGGATGGACGAATACATTACCAAACCGATCCGTCTGGAAGCGCTGCGGCAAAAGCTCCAGCAGTTCACCAGCGCCCGCCATCAGCCTGCCTGAACGTTACTGACTGCCCGGATCAAACAGGCTGTCAAACCGCCGCAGCAGTGCGATCAGTTGCGCACTCGACACCGGCTGGTCGCGAAAGGCCTCCTCCGCCATGCCGGCAATCGAGCAGGTATCCGGCAGCGGATGTCCACCCTCGACTATGGCGCGAAATCGCGCGATGAAAACCCACTGCAACCACTGGCTGAACTGCATCGTGTCCAGAAAGAACGGCACCGTACTTTCAAATGCTTCCGCCGGCGGAACCACCGTTTCCCACAGCGCCATTGTCCGCAGTTCGCTCTCCACTTCCTGCAGCAGGGCCAATATCAATTTCCGGTCAGACACGTGTCATTTCCTCCACTGGCGATTATCCGGACAGATGATACACTCCGAGATCAGCACACCCAATTACGATGCCTTAAAATGAGGGTACGCATGAAAAAGTCCCACCTGCACACTGCACTGGCGATTGCACTGTCACTCTCGATCGCCCCCGTCGCCCAGGCTGAAGTCGTGACACTGAAGCGCACCTATGAACTGGCGCAGAAGAATGATCCCCAATGGTCCGCCGTTCGCAATCAATATGAATCCAACCGCCAGATACTGGACCAGGCCCGCTCAGGACTGCTGCCGCAGGTGAAGCTGTCCGGCAATTACAGCTATGAAGAAATGGAAGCCGACGGTTACGGCAGCGACAGCTACGACAAGCAGGGCTACGCCCTCACCGCCGTGCAACCGCTCTTCCGCCTGGAAAACTGGCACACCTGGAAACGCGGTCAGGCGCTGGACAGCCAGTTCACCGCCGAATTCCAGCGCAGCCAGGAAGACTTTTACCTGCGGGTCGTATCGCTCTATTTCGAGGTACTGCGCACCAAGGCCGATCTCTCCTTCCGCAAGTCCGAAGAGCAGGCCATTTCCCGCCAGCTGGAGCAGAGCAAGCAACGTTTTGAAGTCGGCCTCGTCGCCATTACCGACGTACAGGAAGCACAGGCGGCCTATGACTCTGCAGTCTCCGCACGCATCGCCGCCGACAGCAATCTTTTCGTCTCCCTGCGCGCCCTGGAAACACTGACCGGTGAAAAGATCGATGATGTCGCCGACCTGAATGAGACACTGCCGATCGTGCCGCCGGAGCCGCAGGACATGAACCAGTGGATCGAGAAATCGCTGGCCAACAATTCGAACCTGCAGTCAGCCACGCTGGCCGCCACCGCAGCCGAGGAAGACTACAAGACCAAGCGGGCCGGTCACGCGCCCACGCTGGATCTGGTGGGATCGCACGCTTACAGCAGCACCGGCGCGCCAGTGTCGTTCACCATGCCCAACATCGAAACGCCGGACACCACGGTGAACACCATTTCGCTGCAACTGGAAGTGCCGCTCTATAGTGGCGGCCTCACCAGCGCCAAGCAGCGTCAAAGCAAATACCAGTCACTGGCCGCGCAGGACAACCAGCACTTAGCCCGCCGTCAGGTAATTCAGGAAGCCACGACTTACTATCAGCTGGTTGTCGCCAATGTCGCGCAGGTGAATGCACGCAAGCAGAGCGCACTCTCCGCCAAGGTAGCCCTGGACGCCACCCAGGCCGGCTATGAGGCCGGCACCCGTACCATCGTGGACGTGCTGGCCGCGCAGCGCAGCCTGTTCCAGGCCCAGCGCGACTACATCAACGCCCGCTTCGATTACGTACTCAATGCGATGCGTCTGAAGCAGGTGGCGGGCATGCTCACCGAGCAGGAACTGCTGGCACTGGAACAGTGGGTCAAGGCATCCTGATTCCTGCAGCAACTGCACAATAAAAAAAGGGCGGCCTGAAAAGTGCCGCCCTTTTTTGTTAACGCTGGTTGCGCTTCGCTCCCCAGATCAGCAGACGCTGATAGCCAGTCGGCAACAAGCGCTGCACTGTGTCAATCAGTCGCGCATCCAGACCAATCAGCACCCTGGGCCTGCTCTTGCGCACCCCCTCCAGAATCGTGCGTGCCGCTTCATCCGGCGTGGTGCGCGCCATGGCTTCAAACTGTTGCGCCGCCGACTGCTGGTCCGCAGCGCCATACCGGGCCACGTTGCCCATCCGTGCAGTACGGGCGATATTGGTTTTGATCCCGCCAGGATGCACACAGGTCACCCCCACCGGATAGCCGTCGATTGCCATTTCTTCCCGCAACGACTCCGTAAAACCGCGCACCGCGAATTTCGCCGCGTTGTAAGCACTCTGGGTGGGAAATGCAATGAAACCAAACACGCTGGAAATATTGATGACGTGGCCATCACCCGACGCCTTCAGATGCGGCAGGAAGGCTTTGGTGCCGTAAACCACGCCCCAGAAATTGATATTCATGAGCCATTCAAAATTCTCGTAGCTCATGTCTTCAACCGTCTCACTCAAACCGACGCCGGCGTTATTGAAAATCAGATTGACCCTGCCCAGCTCCGCGGCCACGGCATCTGCCCACGCATAAACCGCATCGCGATTCGCCACATCCAGTCTTTGTACCTGCACACGCACACCGGATGCCCGCGCCTGCTGCGCCGTTTCCTGCAGACCCACTTCATTCACGTCCGACAACGCCAGGCTGCATCCCTCCTTCGCCAACTGCAGCGCCAGCGCCCGCCCGATGCCTGACCCCGCCCCGGTAATTGCCGCCACTTTCCCCTTGAACTGCTTCATCAGCCAGACTCCCCGCGAATTGTTTTAATGAATCAGAATGTGTTGACGCGCGCCTGAGCATAGCGTGCGATCTGACGCCGGAACAACCGTACAGACAACAAAAAAGGGGACAGCTCACGCCGCCCCCTCTTTATCAGCCGTCGCTGAAAATGCTGCTTACTTGTCAGCGTTTTCCAGCTGCTGCTTGATCAGGTCACCGATTGTCTTCGGAGCAGACTCGGATGCCTGGTTCACAGACTTCATGGCTTCTTTCTCGTCAGCAACGTCCTTCGCTTTCACCGACAGGTTGATAGTGCGGTTCTTGCGGTCAACGTTGATGATGCGGGCTTCCACTTCATCGCCTTCCTTCAGGTGATTGCGCGCATCTTCCACGCGATCACGGCTGATTTCAGAGGCTTTCAGAGTGGCTTCCACGCCATCTGCCAGTTCAACAACAGCGGCCTTGGCGTCGACAGATTTAACCTTGCCTTTCACCACGGTGCCCTTGTCGTTTTCCTGCACGTACTGGGCAAACGGATCCTGTTCCAGCTGCTTCACGCCCAGCGAGATACGCTCACGCTCGGGGTCCACAGACAGGATAACGGTATCGATCTCGTCACCTTTCTTGTAGTTGCGAACGGCTTCTTCGCCCGGCAGATCCCAGCTGATGTCGGACAGGTGAACCAGACCGTCGATGCCGCCATCCAGACCGATGAAGATACCGAAATCAGTGATGGACTTGATTTTGCCGGAGATCTTGTCGTTCTTGTTGAACTTGGTGGCGAACTCTTCCCACGGGTTGGGTTTGCACTGCTTGATACCCAGGGAGATACGACGACGCTCTTCGTCGATGTCCAGAACGATCACATCCACTTCGTCACCGATGGAGACGACTTTGGACGGGTGCACGTTCTTGTTGGTCCAATCCATTTCGGATACGTGAACCAGACCTTCCACGCCTTCCTGCAGCTCGGCAAAGCAGCCGTAGTCAGTCAGGTTGGTAACGCGCGCTTTCACGCGGCTGCCTTCGGGGTAACGGTTGGTGATTTCAACCCACGGATCGGAGCCCAGCTGTTTCAGACCCAGGGAAACGCGGTTGCGCTCGCGGTCGAACTTCAGGACTTTCACGTTGATCTCGTCGCCGACGTCCACGATTTCGCTCGGATGCTTGATACGCTTCCAGGCCATGTCGGTGATGTGCAGCAGACCGTCGATACCGCCCAGATCCACGAACGCGCCGTAGTCGGTGAGGTTCTTGACGATACCCTTGACTTCCATTCCTTCCTGCAGTTTTTCCAGCAGCGCTTCGCGCTCGGCGCTGTTTTCTGCTTCCAGAACGGCACGACGGGACACAACCACGTTGTTGCGCTTGGCGTCGAGCTTGATGACCTTGAATTCCAGCTCCTTGCCTTCCAGGTGACCGGTATCACGCACAGGACGGACGTCTACCAGAGAACCGGGCAGGAACGCGCGCACGGATTCGATATCAACAGTGAAGCCACCTTTGACTTTACCGTTGATGATGCCTTTAACCACTTCGGAAGCTTCGAACGCTTTTTCCAGACGCTTCCAGGATTCAGCACGCTTGGCTTTTTCGCGGGACAGACGGGTTTCACCAAAACCGTCTTCGAGGGATTCGAGCGCTACGTCGACTTCGTCGCCGACCTGGATTTCCAGAACGCCACGCTCGGACAGGAACTGTTCACGGGGGATTACGCCTTCGGATTTCAGACCGGCGTACACGGTAACCCAATCGTCATCAATGGAAATGATGGTGCCTTTGACGATGGAACCGGGGTTCATGTCCAGTTCTTTCAGACTTTCTTCAAAAAGTTGGGCAAAGCTTTCGCTCATGTTTTCGACCTGTTGTTTGGTCGGCCGGGGCCGACATGCACTCCGCACGCTACCAGCACCATGCGGGTTGTTCGTTTCAGTTTTCCGTCCTCAGCTGGCAAATACGAGGCCGGAAAACGCCAAAAAGCAAATGAAGCCCACCCTGAGGTGGTCCCCATTTGCAATTTATTCCTGCGGGAGGTCTGTGCCTTCCCTTATTGCGAACCTGCCGGAGCAGGTCGGGGCTGGATCAGCTGATCAGGCCCTTTTGTCTGGCATGATGCATCAGTTCGGTGAAAACCTCTTCTATTGTCATGTCAGTACTGTCGATAATTACGGCGTCATCGGCCGGCACAAGAGGTGCCACGGCCCGATTCATGTCCTGCTCGTCACGGGCCTGAATCGCTGCCTGAAGGTCGGCTAAATTAGCACTCATACCCTTCTCGTGCAACTGGCGGAAGCGGCGGTTTGCGCGCTCGCCAACGCTGGCGGTCAGGTAGATTTTCAGGTCGGCATCCGGGAACACCACGGTACCCATATCACGGCCATCGGCCACCAGACCCGGCGCCTCGCGGAAATCATGCTGGCGCTGCAACAGACCTTCCCGCACCCCCGGCAATACCGCCACCTTCGACGCCAGACGCCCGGTTTCCTCGGAACGGATTTCCCGGGTGACATTCTCCCCTTCCAGTATGATGCGGACCGGCTGGTCTGGGGCGTCCACCACAAACTGTACGTCCATGTTTTCCGCCAGGATTTTCAGGCTGGGCTCATTATCCAGCGCCACACCGTGATGGGTTGCCGACAGGCCTACCAGACGATAAAGGGCGCCGCTGTCGAGCAGATGCCATTTCAGCGCCTTGGCCACGCGCTGGGCAATAGTGCCCTTGCCGGAGCCACCGGGGCCATCAATGGTGATGACGGGAACCTTGGACGGGCTTTTTGCCATTTCACTCTCCTGCCTCTGCGACATCCAGCTTCATACCGACTTTCCGTGACAGTTCAACGAAGTTCGGGAAAGAAGTAGCCACATTGGCACAATTCCTGATCACGATATCACCTTGCGCACGCAATGCCGCCACGGAAAAGGACATGGCAATGCGATGGTCGCCATGACTTTCGATGGTGCCACTGCCCATTTTTCCACCTTCAATAATGATGCCATCCGGGGTGGGGTCGGCTTTCACACCCAGGGTTTTCAGGCCATCCGCCATGACCTGGATGCGGTCGCTCTCTTTCACCCGCAG
Organism: uncultured Moraxellaceae bacterium; assembly: GCA_964491665.1. GTDB lineage: Bacteria > Pseudomonadota > Gammaproteobacteria > Pseudomonadales > Ketobacteraceae > Ch67. The sequence continues at coordinate 2,431 of CAZBII010000185.1, read as the reverse complement.
TTCTTCCGCGCCGCGCAGCACGGTGGTGCCCTGCGCGCAGGCGGCGGCAATGAACAGGGCCGGGAATTCGTCGATGGCCAGGGGAACCTGGTCTTCCGGGATATCGATGCCCTTCAATGGTGCATAGCGGATGCGGATGTCGGCCACCGGCTCACCGCCCACTTCGCGCTCGTTGAGCACTTCGAGGTTGCCGCCCATGGCACGCAGGATATTGATGACGCCGATACGGGTGGGATTGATGCCCACGTGTTCCAGGGTGAGGTCGGCGCCGGGGACAATGCTGGCAGCGACCATGAAGAAGGCGGCCGAAGAGATGTCCGCCGGCACGTCGATTTTGGTGGCGGACAGCTTGCCGCCGCCCTGCAGGGTGATCCTGTTGCCTTCCACCGTCACCGGGTAGCCGAAGCCGCGCAGCATGCGCTCGGTGTGGTCGCGGGTGGGGGCCGGTTCGGTGACGCTGGTCTCGCCCTGCGCATACAGGCCCGCCAGCAGGACGCAGGATTTGACCTGGGCGCTGGCCATGGGCATGTCGTAATGGATGCCTTTGAGCTTCTGGCCGCCCTTGATGCGCACCGGCGGTGTGCCCTTGTCTTCGGTTTCCACCACCGCGCCCATTTCCCGCAGCGGCTTGGCAACACGCCCCATGGGGCGTTTGGACAGGGATTCATCGCCGGTCAGCACAGTATCAAAGGCCTGCGCCGAGAGCAGCCCGGACAGCAGACGCATGGAGGTGCCGCTGTTGCCCAGATAGAGATTGCCGTGGGGCGGCAGCAGGCCGTGCATGCCCACGCCATAGATTTTCACGTGACCGTGATTGGGGCCTTCGATGGTCACGCCCAGGTCTCGGAAGGTCTGCAGGGTGGCCAGGCTGTCCTCGCCTTCCAGGAAGCCGGTGACTTCGGTAACGCCTTCGGCCAACGAGCCCAGCATGATGGAGCGGTGGGAAATGGATTTGTCGCCGGGGACGCGGATGCTGCCCTTAACTTCACCGCCCGGATGGGCCGTGAACACGATGTTCTTCTCGGTCATAGTCTTGGTGTACGCACGTTTGGCTAACATTTTGGTGAAATGGTCCCGCGCCGCCTTGGCCCGGGTCATGATGCCCAGCATGGCCTGTGAATCCTGTTGCTCCACCGCCCGGCGAAACTGGTCCAGACCTGCAGTGAACTGGTCGATCACGTCCAGCATGGAATCCCGGTTGGCGATGAAGATGTCATGCCACATGGTGGGATCGCTGGAGGCAATGCGGGTGAAGTCGCGAAAACCGCCGGCAGCATAGCGGAAGATGTCCTGGTTTTCATTGTCTTTTGCCAGCGTGTCCACCAGCGAAAACGCCAGCAGGTGCGGCAGATGGCTGGTGCGGGCCAGGACGGCATCATGCTGCGGCACATCCATCAGCAGCACGTCGGCGCCCATGGCCTGCCACAGGCGCTGCACCACGCGCAGGGCGGCGGGGTCGGTGGCATTATCCGGGGTCAGGATGACTTTATGATTGCGGTAGAGATCGACCTTGGCCGCTTCCACCCCACTGCGCTCGGACCCGGCAATGGGATGGCCCGGCACAAACCAGGGCGGGACGCTGCCGAAGACAGCCTTCGCCGCAGTCGCCACATTGCCTTTGACGCTGCCGGCATCGGTGACGATGGTGGAGCCATCCAGCGCCGGCGCCATTTTCCGCAGCAGCGCTTCGGTGGAACCGATGGGCGCCGCCAGCATGACCAGATCGGCGCCGCGCACGGCTTTTTCCACGTCCGGTTCGGCGCGATCGATCACGCCCAGTTGCAGCCCCTTTGCCAGGGTGGCTTCGCTGCGGCTGACACCCACCACTTCCCGACACAGCCGGTTGGCCTTCAGGCCCAGCGCAAACGAGCCGCCGATCAGGCCGAGGCCGACAATGGTGACGGTGCCCAGCGGCAAGGTTTTCACTGGAGAACCCGCTCCAGCGCGGCCAGGAAGCGCTGGTTTTCCTGCGGCAGACCGATGCTGATGCGCAACGAATTGGGCATGCCGTAATTGGCCACCGGGCGCACGATGACCCCTTCCTTTAACAGAGCCTGATACACGGGACCGGCGTCGCGGCCCACATGCACGACGATGAAGTTGCCGGCAGACGGAATGAAATCCAGCCCCAGCTTTTTGAAACCTGCCACCAGCTGCGCCATGCCATCGCGATTCACCTGCCGGCTGCGCTGCAGATAGTCGACGTCGTCGAGTACAGCAGTAGCCGCCGCCAGCGCAAAGGAATCCACGTTGAACGGCTGGCGCACGCGGTTCAGCACATTGGCCACCTGGGGATGGGAAATGCAGTAACCCACCCGCAGTCCCGCCAGACCATAGGCCTTGGAAAAGGTGCGGCTGACGATCAGGTTGGGATAGCGGTTTACATACTGGAGACCATCCAGCGCGCCGGCATCTTCCACATATTCGATGT
>CAZBII010000184.1:0-9217 GCA_964491665.1 uncultured Moraxellaceae bacterium | reverse complement strand
CACCTTGGGCTGGTAATACAGGCAGAATTCCTGCGCCTGCAGACCGCGCTCGATGGCGTCCTGCAGATCGCGCCGCAGACGCACTTCCAGATCGTGTGAGGAATCGAACACGAAGTAGCGGTTGCGGCCTTCCTGCTTGGCGCGGTACATGGCCTGGTCGGCGTGACGGATCAGCGTGTCGGGATCGGCGTCGTCGTTGGGATAAAGCGTCACGCCGCTGCTGACCGCAATGTGCAGCGTCCGCTCATCGATCCGGTAGGGCTCGCTCACTACCTGGTGAATCCGTTGCAGCGCATTTTCGAACTGCTCCTCCGATTTCACGTTGCCCAGCAGCAGCGCAAATTCATCGCCGCCCATGCGTGAAATGGTGTCTTCCTCGCGCAGGCAGGACTGGATGCGCCGCGCCACTTCGATCAGCAGCTTGTCGCCGGTTTCATGGCCGTGCTGGTCGTTCACCTGCTTGAAGCCATCCAGGTCCAGATAGCACACCGCCAGCAGGCTGTTGTCGCGCCTGGCGTGGGCGATGGCCTGATGGAAGCGGTCGGCAAACAGGACGCGGTTGGGCAGGCGGGTAAGCGCGTCGTAGTGGGCCATCAGTTCCAGCGTTTCCTGCTGGTATTTGGCCAGCGTGATGTCGATGGCGATGCCATCCCAGACGATGCTGCCGTTGGCACGGCGCTGCGGGTGCGAACGCAGATGCACCCAGCGCTGGCTGCCGTCGGCGCGCAGCATGCGCAGCTCCATGGCGAAGTCAGTCAGGTCGCGCGCGCTGGCCTGTTCCGCCGCCTTGTAGGCGTCCATCTGGGCAGGATCGATCTGCGCCAGCAGCAGTTGCGGATTGCGCAGTGCGTCCTGCGCGCTCACACCATTCACGCGCTCGATGCCGGCGCTCAGATAAATGAAATGCGGCTGGCCCTGCTGATCCAGGGCGTACTGGTACACGTAACCATCCGGCAGGTTGTCGCCGATCAGGCGCAGCCGCGTTTCACTTTCCTTCAGCGCCTTTTCCATCTCGTGCCGCGCCGTGATGTCGCGCGCAATGCCCAGCACGCCGATGATATGGCCGGCGGCATCCACCACCGGCGTCTTGATCGTCTCCACAAATATTTCGCTGCCGTCGCTGGCGGACGTCAGCCATTCCTCATTCTTGCACGGCCCCTTGCTGTGCATGGCCTCGCGATCCTTCTGCAGGAAAAAACGCGCCAGTTCCGGCGGATGGAAATCAAAGTCGGTCTTGCCGATGATGGCGCTGGCCGGGGTGCCGTAAATGCGCTCGATGCCGGCATTGCACATCAGATAAACGCCGCGCGTGTCCTTCATCCACACCAGATCCGGCAGGGTTTCCAGGATGGTCTGGTTGAAATGCTCGCTCTGCTTCAGCAGGCGGGTGGTGGCCTGCAGTTCCTGATAATCCTGCAGCAGCCGGCTCTGGCGCAGGAAGGACAGGGCGATCACCGCCAGCGCGCCGCCGACGATGATGACGCTGACTTCGCGGGAGAATTCGCCATAGATCTGCGACACCGCCACTGCCGTGCAGGCCACGATGACGGTCAGCAGCGGAATCAGGCGCAGAAAGCCTTCGCACAGGCGAATCCAGCGCGGGGCGGTGGAGCTTTCCAGGCGCCAGAACAGGGTGGCAGCGCCACAGCCGGCGATGGACAGTGAAAACAGGCCGTTCACCAGACTGCCCTGCACGGTGTTGCCGTTGAGGGCCTGCAGGTTCCAGAGCATCCAGCACAGTCCGGTGACCAGCAGGCCGGCCAGAAACGCCAGATAACCCGGCGCCGGTTTCAGGTGCAGTGAGGGAATCAGGATCAGGCCCACGCCCAGGGCGATCAGCAGGGTGGCGGGGTAGACAATCAGGGTGATGAGGGCCAGCAGGCCGGTGTCGCCGCTGCGGGGCAGGTACAGGGCCAGCACCAGGGCCAGCGCGGCAATCGCCACCAGCGCGCAGTCCAGGGCCAGGGTGAAGCGCTGGCTGGCGGGAACGCGGCGCAGGGCCTGTGCCAGCAGGCCGGCGCACAGGCAGGGCCCCAGCCACAGGTAGAACAGGTCGGAGGGCGAGGGAAAGCTGCGGTAGTCCAGCCACACCTGCGCGTCCCAGAGCAGCTGGCCGGCCGCGTAGAGGGTGAAGCCGGTGGCTATGATCTGCAGTCCGCGCCGGTGGTCCGGAGTGGCCCGCGCCACGCCCAGCCAGCCCAGCAGGGCCGCCAGCAGGGTGCCGCTGGTCCAGTGCAGATTGTCGAAGAACGTCAGCCAGAGGGTGTCGCCGCTGAACCCGATGCCGCCCAGCCCGATGAGCAGGCCGGCGCCCAGCACAGCAATCCACGCCTGCGCGCTAGCAGACATCGCACCGCCAGTGACATGCCCCATGTGTGAACTCCCTGTGTGGTTCGCCCGGTGAAATCAGACAGGCAAGGGCCGGAATCAGGCTCCGGCCAGCACAGGAAAGAATAGTCGAGAAATCAGGGGGCGGCGGCGTGCGGCAGGTCCAGCAGTGGCTCGCCGGGCAGTGCCAGGGTGCGCTGGATGATGGGTAGCATCACGTCGCGGATATGGCGGGCTTCACGTTCGGAAAATTCCCCGCGCTGGTGCACCAGCAGGGTCAGTTCCTCCATGGCCAGCAGCAGCGCGCGGATCACGTCGGGTTCCACCGCGCGGTCCTGCATGTCGCGCAGGGAGCGGTCGATCAGGGCGGTCATGGTGTCCAGCAGTTCATTGCGGGCGGTGGCCAGCGGCGATCCCGGCTGCTTTGCTTCCGCCAGCAGCATCGCGTACAGCCAGCCCAGCTGGGTCTGCGCGTGCAGGTAGATGCGGAAGTTGTTTTCCAGACGCGCCAGCGGCTGGCGTTCGCCGCCGGAAATACCGCGACTCAGGCTGATCAGGATCTGCTGCATGTGACGGAACAGGGCGGCGGCCACGTCGTACTTGCTCTGGAAATACTGGTAGAAACTGCCGCGCGACACGCTGCCTTCCACCAGCAGGTCTTCCACCGAACATTCCGCCAGCCCCTTCTTGCGCAGCACCCGGATGGCGGCGGACAGCACCTTGGCACGGGCCGGCGGCTCGGCGGCAATGGCATCCTTCAGCCGGCTTTTCATGTCGGCGGTACGGGGGACGGATTCGGGGGCGGGATTGGCGTCGGTGCGGGTCGGGTCAGATGGCTGCGCGGGCACGGTTGGGGTTCCGGTGAGAAAAGACGGCCTCACGATACCAAAGAGCGGGCGGGCAGGCCAGACGAGGTCTTTTGTGTACACTGTGTTCATTGAAGTCTGGACATGGTGTATAGTTAGTGATCATGTCCAGATTCCATGGAGTCCCCCGGAGTATTCCCATGACCAGCCAGCCCCCGATGACCGGCAAGCTCGAGCCGGTGACCCGTTCTGTTCTGGAAGAACAGCTTGCCCGCATCCAGGCCGAGGTGCGCAATCCCGCAGAAGGCGTGTTCGGCCCGGACTCCTGGATGTGGGAAATCACCCGCCACTCGATGGTGTTTGCCGGCGGCATCGGGCGGCGCATCACGCTGCAGGTGGCGCATCCCTGGGTGACCAGCGGGGTGGATCAGCATTCCAGGGTGCGCAGTGATTCCGCCGGCCGCGCCCGCCGTACCTACCGCATCGTGTTCGCCATGATTTTCGGCAATCTGGAGATGGCGCTGGAGGCCGCCCGGCTGGCCCATCGCGTGCACTCCAGCATTGAAGGCACCGTCGATGCCGGCAGCGATGCCATAGCCGCCGGCACCCATTACATGGCCAACGAGGCCCATGCCATGCTGTGGATTCATGCCACCATGTGGGACACCTTCGCCCGCGTCTACCAGCTGTTCGTGCGCCCGCTGCAGCCGCATGAACTGGAGGAGTACTACCAGGAGACCCGCCGCTTCGCCTGGCTGTTCGGCATTCCCGACGCGGTGCTGCCGCAGAACTGGACGGAATTCCAGAATTACTGCAACGCCATGTACGACAGTGGTGTGCTGGTGGTGAATCCGTCCACCCGCCAGCTCACCGATTTTGTGATGGCGCCGAAGAAGCGCGCGGCAGCGCGGCCGCTGCGCTGGATCAAGGACATGACGGTGGGCATGTATCCGGACAACCTGCGTGCGGCCTATGGCTGGGACTACGATGAGCAGGCGTTCCGGCAGGCCGTCAAGACCGGCCAGCGATTGCAGAAATGGCTGCCGGCGCGCCTGCGTTACCTGCCCTCGTATCACGAAGCGCAGGCACGGCTGCAGGGCAAGCGTGCCGATCTTTTCACCCGCCGTCTCAACCGGCGGATTTTCAGAAGCGAGTATCTGGTGAGTTGAGGGGGTGTGGTTAAAGCCTGCGTTTTTGGCGCATTGAATCAGCACAAATCCCCGTGGCCTGCCTGCACTGGTTCGGGCGCCTGTGCTAGAGTGCCTCGGCGCGGCGCTCACAGGGCGCGCCACTGCCAGTCATCAAACTCATCATTTATTCGGGACTCAATCATGAAAGGATTCAACGCAAGAACGGGCGCGCGTCGCCGCTGGATGCAGGCCGCTGCAGGTGCAGTGGCGCTGATACTGGTGGCCTGTGGCGTGAAGGGCATTGCGCCGCTGTGGAGCGCGGATATCACGGTGGCTGGTGCGAATCTGATTTCACCGCCGACCACCGCCACTCGGGAACTGGCGGATAACCGCCTGCGGGTGGTGTACCAGCGCGATGCCCAGACACTGGTGGCAGACACCTACAGCGTCACCGGCGCCCTGCAGGATCACCGCGAGTTTGCGCATCCGGCCACCAACAGGCTGGGCTTCTATCACCAGCCGCTGTTTCTTTCAGATGACGTGGTGATCTGGATTGGCGAATCCTATGAACAGTCGGTGCGGCTGGATCTGGCCAGCGACAGCCTGACATCGCTGCCGGCGCTGGATGACATCCTGCCGGCGGACACGCGTTTCTTGGCGGCACAATCGCTTTTGCTTGAAGACGGCACGCTGATTCTGGCGGGCCGGGATGTCGAAGAGGCTGGTCAGTCACCGGCAGACCGTGCGCGCATCGTGGCGCTGGCCAGTGATGGCAGCATTCAGACCCAGGCCGTCGACAGCCGTTACGGTTTTTCCGGTCTGACGCCGATTGCAGGAACCACACACTATCTGGTGACGCTGCCGGAGTCCGATCCGGGGCTCAACATGCGGATGGTCACTTTTGAGGGAGAGGGTGCGACGCTGACGGAGCGCACCGACCTGGCAGGCACCGGCTTCAATCTGAAGTTTGCCGATGTGGCCGGCGTGTGGGGCGCGGGTGCCGGCGCTGGCGCCGTCATCACCCATACGGGACCCACACCGGCATTGGACTGGGAAATGCCGGGCTTCCTGCTGCAGGTCGTGCCCACATCTGCGGGTGATTATCTGGTGTGCCGCGTGCTGTCTGGCGGCAAACCTTCCCTGTCACGCATGACGGCCGAAGGCACGATCCTGTGGGATGTTGCCCTGGCACCCGGGATGGTTTACCCCGGTGCATGCGTGACGGAAAGTAACGGCCGCATCCTGCTGACGGAATCTTCCTATGACCTGGCCGATGGCGTGCGGGTGGAGGATCAGGACGGTACGTCGCAGACGCTGCTGACGACCACCGTGAAATACAAGGTGTGGCATCGTCTGCTGGACATGAACGGCAAGGAGCTGGCACGGTTTGCCGAGCCGGCCTATCGCGGCGTGTTCATCAAGGATGTGGAGCATCTGACACTGGGACCTGTGCTGGAATACACCGCCGGCAGTTGTGATCCGGACTACGTGGTGCCGCTGGCCAGCGGTGATTTTGCGTCGGTTTCGAGGTGGTGTACCGAAAGCCGCTTTGACGAGCGCCACCGCAAGCTGTTCTATTTCAACGTGCCCTGATCCTGTCCCAGCGGCGGGCTGGTCAAGCCGGTCCGCCGGTTCCGCTTCCCGCCAGCTGCCGGATTTTCTGCAGCAGCGAGTGCATGTTCACCGGTTTCAGTTCCACCGCTGAAAACAGCGCCGGACCCAGCGGCACCTTGTGGATGGCGTCGGCGGTCACGGCGATGACGGGCAACTGGCTGCCAAAACGCGCCCGCAGCTGCTGGCAGCCCTGGATGCCGTTGCCGTCCGGCAGATGAATATCCAGTAGCACCAGATCCGGTTCAATCTGCGCGGCGGTTGCCAGTCCTTCGCTGAGCGTGCCGGCTTCGACGAATTCCGCATTCATGTGCTGGGTGATCATCTTGCGCAACACCTGGCAATTGGCCGCGTTGTCTTCGATGCAGAGGATTTTCAGCGGGCGGTTCCCGGCCACGGGTGCAACCGGCGGCGCCGGTGTGTCGTGCACCGGGGTGCCGGCCGGGCGGCTGGGCGCGCTCAATGCAATCTCGATCCAGAATTCCGAGCCTTCCCCTTCCGTGCTGGAAAAACCCATCTGTCCGCCCATGGCATCCACCAGCCGCCGGGTGATCAGCAGGCCGATGCCGGCACCCTCTATCGACGAGTTGGCAAAGTCCAGCCGCGAAAACGGTTTGAACACCTCGTGGTGGCGACGGGCAGGAATACCGTAGCCGGTGTCGCGCACGCTGATGCGCAGGGTGCCCTGACCGGTAGCCTGACACTGGAAGTCGATAGTGCCGCCGGGGCGATTGTATTTCACCGCATTCGACAGCAGATTCAGCAGCGCCTGCTTCAGCCGCAGCGGATCGGCGCGCACCCATTCGCATTCCGGATTCAGGCACTGGATCACGCGCAGCTGTTTGGCCTTGATGCCGGCGCCCAGCAGCGACAGGCACTGCGACACGATCGGATGCAGCTCGACATCCTCGATGCGGGTTCTGATCAGGCCGGAATCCAGTTTCGCCAGATCCAGCACATCGTTCACCAGTTCCAGCAGATGCTGGCCGGAGCGATAGATCAGATCGACGCTTTCGCGCTGGTTGGGGGTGAGCGTGTCGGACTGCAGCAGCTGCGAAAATCCCAGAATCGAATTCATCGGCGTGCGCAGTTCATGGCTCATGGACGACAGGAATTCCGACTTGGCCTGGTTGGCGCTTTCGGCAGCCTTGCGCGCCACCATCAGTTCCATCTCGAATTCCTTGGTGCGCTGGATGTCCTGCACTACGCCCAGCATCTTCAGTGGCTTGCCGTTGGCGTCGCGCTGCACGTCGCCTTTTTCATTCACCCAGCGCACGCTGCCGTCGGGCCACACCACGCGATGATCGATGTCGTACTTCGCGCCTTTTTCGACGCAGTCCATTACCGCCTGATTGACCCGTTCCCGATCGTCCGGATGCACGGCGGCGAGAAAATTTTCATAGCTGGTGTCGAGTTCGCCTACGCCATAGCCGAACAGCGGTGAAATGGATTCGGTCCAGAACAGTTCGCCGGTCTGGATGTTCCAGTCCCAGGTGCCGATGTTGGCGTAGTGCTGGCCGCGTCGCAGGCGCTCCAGATGGCGTTCCAGATTGTGCTTGTCGCGCTGGTTTTCGATGGCCCAGGCGATGGTGTTCACCGCCAGCTGCAGCAGTTCCAGATCGTCGACGGCAAGCGCCTTGCTGCCGGCTGGCAGGTAGCCGCCGAGCGAGCCCACGCAGCTATTGCCGGCCAGCAGCGGCAGGCCGACGTAGTGGCAGGAGTGTGCCGCAGGCGCGTCCTGCGCATTGGTCCAGCTGACAACGGTGTTGCAGGGTTGCGCGCTGTTCATCACGCGCTCGGCCAGCGGATCGTGCCAGTCAGCCTGGTCGCCTGCGCCGGTGAGACAAAAGTGGTGTGCAGCGAACAGCGCGGGGTCCCGCAGCGTGATCGAGACGCGCTCGAATTCGGCAAAATCCCGCAGGAAACCCAGCGCCTGTTGCAGCCGGGCGGACGCCATCGGTTCCCGCGTCCAGTCGTTGATGTGGCGCAGCAGGTCGATCTGTTTGCGCAGGCGGGCTTCGTGCCGGATGCGGGCGGTGATGTCGCGCTGCACGATGATGTACTGGTGGCAGCCCTGTACTTCGTTGTAGACCGGTTCGATGGTCATTTCGACCCAGTAGGGCGTGCCGTCCCTGCTGTAGTTGACCAGTGTGCTGGTGACCGGCTGCAGGGTCTCCATGATGGCGCGGATGCGGTCCAGTTCGGCGGTGTCGGTCGCCGGCCCCTGCAGCAGTTCGCGGATCGGGCGGCCGCGCACTTCGTCCAGGGTGTAGCCCGACAACCGTTCAAAGCCCTGGTTGACCCAGTCGAATTCACCGAAGCGGTTGCAGATGATCACGGCGTTGTCGGTGTGCTGGGCCACCAGGGCCAGCTGGCGCAGTTTGCTCTCGGCCTGTTTCAGGCGCTCCAGCGAGCGCAGGATGCCGGTGAAGAAGATGCCATCGGCGGTGTCGACCCGGCTCACGCTCAGCATGCAGGGCACCGGTTTGCCTTCGCGCGTGACGGCGGTGACGACGCGGCCGGTGCCGATGATGTGGCTGACGCCGGTGTCGAGATAGCGCTGCAGGTAGCTGTCGTGCTGCTGCGCGATATCGCTGGGCATCAGGCGCGTCAGGGGATGCTGCAACAGTTCCTCGCGCGCGTAGCCGAACAGGGTGCAGCAGGCGGCGTTGGCTTCGCGGATGATGCCGGTATGGTCGATGATGATGATGGGGTCCACGGCGGTGTTGAGTACCGCCTGGTAAAAAATGGCCTGGTTGGCGCGGGTGCTGACGGGCATGGGGTTCAGGCTGCGGTCACGGTTGGCCGTTTTTCAGGTTCGCCACCCTTTCCAGAATGTGCATCATGGAGCTCTGGAACAGCGCTTTCAGTTCGTGCTGTTTTTCGGTTTCCCGGCGCGATTCCTCGATGAATTTCAGGATCTGCTGTTCCTGGGTTTCCGTCAGGTCCATCACCATGAAGGAATGTTCCAGCGCCGATGCCAGCCGCTCGATGCTGGCGGAGGACTGGCGATAGAGCTTTTCCGCCGTGTCGATGATGATGTCGAATTCCGCATTGATGGCGCTGATGGTTTCGTCGGTGCGGCTGATCTGCAGCTGCGCCCGCTGCTTTTCACCGTTGATGATGGCAATGCTGGCTTCGGCGGAATCCAGCAGGATGCACAGGTGATCCTTCATGCGGCCCAGCAGTGCCTCGTCTGCCAGCGGCATGTTGCGGATCAGCAGCACGATATTGTCGCTGTGAAAAATGTATTTGTTACCCTGCGCGGTGATGCGCTGGCCGTTGCGGGCCAGATCCAGCAGTTCCTTTTCGATCAGGGTGAAAGGCTTGCCGTCACTGCGG
>CAZBII010000183.1:0-9285 GCA_964491665.1 uncultured Moraxellaceae bacterium | reverse complement strand
ACGCACTGGGCGCACAGTTCACCCAGGTCACCTGATGCTGTTCAATCAGATTCAGCAGTTCGCCTTCATCGAACAGTTCCATCGACGGCAGCACCAGCGCAGCGCCTTGCAGCAGCGGTGCAAACAGGTTTTTCTGCGTCAGGTCGAAGCCGACGGCACTCACCAGCAGCGTGCGATCCTGCGCCGACACATTCAGCGCGTTCAGGTACCAGTGCTGCAGGTTGGTTTCGCCCCGATGATGCACCTGCGCGCCCTTGGGCTGACCGGTGGAGCCCGAGGTGTAAATCACATAAATCTGCTGCAGCGGATCGATGGCCACACCCGGATTCAGCACCGGCTGGTTGTCCAGCGCCAGCTGGTCCAGCAGCACGCGGTGCGAATTCACTGCATCCAGCGCGCCGGAAAATTCACTGCGGGTCAGCACCAGCGGCGCCGCGCTGTCACTCATCATGAACGCCAGACGCTCACGCGGATAAGCGGGGTCCATTGGCACGTAGGCACCACCGGCCTTCAGCACCGCCAGCACCGACACCACCAGATCCACCGAGCGGTTCAGACAGATGCCCACGCGCACATTCGCACGCACACCCTGCGCCACCAGCCAGTGCGCCAGCTGATTGCTGCGCTCGTTCAGCTGGCGGTAATTGATCTGCTGTGCGCCGGCAATCACGGCGATATTGTCGGGCGTCGCAATCACCTGACGCTCGAACCAGGCCACCACATTGTCGTCCGCCACCGGCTGGGGCTCACCACTCCACTGGTGCAGCTGATTGAGTTCAGCCGCCGACAGAAACTGCAGCTGCGCCACCCGCTGCAGATCGCCAAACAGGATCTGCTCGTTAATGTGACGCACGCGCTCCAGCAGGTACAGGTCGTTGAATCGTGCCACGTCGTAGCGCAGCTCCAGCGTGATGCTGGCCGGCTCTTCCTTCACGATGAACTGCACCGCACCGTCCACTTTCGGCGCCGACATCACCGGCTGCAACGTCTGCCCCGCCACATTCACTTCCACCACAAAGTTGTAGTAGTTGAACATGAAGATGTTGCGCCCTTGCGGCACGTTGCGACCCTGCCAGGCCAGCGACACGGAGCGATACGCACGACCCTCGTCACGCGCTTTTCTCAGCGCGGCAAACCAGTGGCCCAGCGTGGCATCCGCCGCCAGCAGCTGCCGGTCAAACACCGCCGGATACTGCTGGTAATAACAGCCCAGACCATCGCGCCAGTCGCCGCTGCGATTGCCGAAAAATTCGAAGAACGCAAAGCTCTCTTCCGGCCGGCAGTAATGCTGCAGTGCTAGGCCGAACAGCGCCTTGAAGTACAGCGGCATGTTGATGCCGTGCGCTGCGCAGAATTCGCGAATGGTGTCGCGCTGGCGATGATCCAGCGTCACGCTCAGCACGCAGTCGTTGAACGCGGATACGTTCTGCTGCGCCACCGCCGGCTTGGTGAAGTTGAGCGCTTCCACACCCTGCAAGGCCGACGTCCAGTACGTCTGCGCCGCCGCCGAATCCATGTGCTGGCGATCCCAGCGCAGGAACGACTGTGCATTCTCGCGATAGGCAATCTGTGCGACACCCTGCCCCTGCAACAGGCTCTCATAACGCTGCAGCCACTGCTGCATCAGCAGATAGGTGGACGCGCCATCCAGCAACAAGTGATGACAGGCCAGCACCAGATAAATCCGGTCCTCACCCGCCTTCACCAGGTGGTAACTCACAAGTTCTTCATCCGGCAGCTGATAACGGCGATGCATCAGTTTCAGAATCTGTTCGTGCAACTGTTCCGCCGTCAGCGCGTCACTGCTCCAGTCGTGAATTTTCAGCTGCACGTTGTAATGATTGCGCACCACCAGATACGCCACATCCGCTGTCGGCAGATCGCAGGTCGCCAGCCGCGAACGCAGCACCGGCGACGCCTCCACCAGCGACTGCAGCGCCAGCGTCAGTTTTTCCACGTCCGGGCGCTGTTTCAGATCGACATAGTTGCCGTAGGCATTCTGGAAGGTGTCGGGGTGCGTGACTTCATCCAGCCAGAACGACAGCTGGTTGGCGTTGAGCCGCTGCAGCTGATGCTGTTCTGGCGCAAAACCCATCACCTGCAGCAGATGCGCGTCGTCATGCAGTTCGATGCTGTCGATGGCACGCGCAGGATTCGCCGCCAGTTCGCCCAGCAGGAACACATACAGGTCCAGCAGACGCGCAATGGTGGATTCGTTGAACAGGTCGGTGTTGTATTCCAGGCTCAGCTTGTAGTCGTCGCCGGTTTTCGCCACACCCAGCGACAGATCGTTGCGCGCCGACACATGCACGGACGGAATCGGCTCGATCGACAGCGCCGCCGCACCCAGCGGCGCCGACTGCTGCTGTTCGCTGATGTTGATCAGCTGGAACAGCGACTGCGCCAGCGGCGGATAGCCCGGCTGCCGCTCCACATCCATCACATCCAGCAGACGGTCGATCGGCATGTCCTGGTGACTGAACGCGCCCAGCACCATCTCCTTCACGCGCGCATAGAATTCCTGCACGGACGGATTGCCGCCCAGCTTCACCCGCAGCAGCATCATGTTGACGAAGAAGCCGATCAGTTCCTGGGTTTCACCGCGACTGCGACCGGCATTGGGCGAACCCACCACCACATCCTGACTGCCGGCATAGCGGCCCATCAACAGCTGCCAGGCGCCGAGGAAAAACATGTACGGCGTCAGATCCAGCTGCGCGCACACACGATTCACGGCGAAAGCCAGGGGCGCATCGAGTTTCAGATGGAGCAGCGCACCGTTGGAAGACGGAATGTCCTGGCGCGGACGATCGGTGGGAATATCCAGCACCGGCGGCGCACCGCTGAGGGTTTTCACCCAGTACTGCTGGTGCTTTTCCATTTCCGCCGCCGTCATCTGCTGGCGCTGCCACGCGGCGAAATCGGCGTACTGGATCGGCAGTGGCGGCAGCGGCGACGGCATGCCGGCCGAGAATGCCATGTACAGCGTGCCCAGTTCCTTTACCAGCACGTCCATCGACCAGGCGTCGGAAATAATGTGGTGCATGCCGGCAATCAGCACGTAATCGTTATCGCCCAGATGCAGCAGGCGCGCGCGAAACAGCGGGCCGGCGGACAGATCGTAGGGCGTCAGGGTTTCGGCATGCACTTCCGCCAGCACGCGCTGCTGCTGCGCGGCGGCATCCAGAGTGCGCAGGTCAGTCACCGGCAGTGTCCAGCGCTCGAAGGCATCCACCACCTGGAACGGTTCGCCGTCGACATCGGCAAAACGGGTGCGCAGGGATTCATGGCGCTGCACCAGCGTGGCAAAGACTTTTTCCAGCACGGTGTGATTCAGCGCGCCGCGAATGCGCAGCGCACTGGACATGTTGTAGGTGACATCGCGGGGGCTGATCTGGTCCAGCAGCCAGAGCCGCTGCTGGGCGAACGACACCGGCAGCGGCTCGTTGCGGGGAATGACAGGAATGGGAGCTTCGTTGAGTTTGCGGGCCTGGCGCAGGAATTCGATGATCGCGGGTTTGTTGCCCACCACCTGCTCGCGGATCGCCGGGGTGAACGCACCCTCCGGCGCGCTGAACCGCAGGTTGTCGCCTTCCAGCCAAAGACGGATGTCCAGTTTCGCCAGCGACGCCAAAAACTCTACTACGTTCATAATCTTCCTGTTCTTCTTCTTGTGAAGTATATCGGTTGTTTACAGGCTGGAGAGCAGTATTCGCGATCAGGATACAAACCGTTAATTTTCAGCGAAATGTCGCCGGTTTGAAAGGGGTTACAGGGTGTCTTTTGGTGTGTTTTTGAAATAGTCGCCGATATTGACGACCGGCGCGGAATGGCCGTCGGATTTGCACGCGGTATTGCGTCCCTGGCGCTTGGCCCGGTAGAGGGCGGCGTCGGCCCGCTGCAGCAGTTGGGTGGCGCTGTCATCCGGCCCCTGGCTCAGGGCAATGCCGACGCTGACGGTCACCTGCTTGTAGGGGCTGTCGCGGTGCGGCAGGCACAGGCCCTGGATGGCGCGCATGATGCGGCTGGCCATGTGTTCGGCGCCCTGATCATCGGTATCCGCCAGAATCACCGCGAACTCCTCGCCGCCATAACGATACAGGCTGTCGGTGGGCCGGCGCAGGCAGTTGCGCATGATCAGCGCTGTGCGGATCAGGGCTTCGTCGCCGGTCTGATGGCCATAGGCATCGTTGTATTTCTTGAAGTGGTCGATATCGAGCATCAGCAGCGCCATGCAGGTGCCGTCGCGCTGGGCACGCTCGAATTCCGACAGCAGGCGATCGTCGAAAGCACGCCGGTTGGGAATGCCGGTCAGGCCGTCGATCAGGGCCAGCTGGTAATTCTCGCGGGCGGTTTTTTCCAGCCGTTCCTTGTCGCGCCGCAGCTGCTGCATGTGCGACACCAGCACGAACGACAGCAGCGTCATGTTCAGGAGCAGCCCCAGTTTGAAGCCGTGCTCCGTCACCCAGGATGGCGCGAAAACACCGGTCTGCTGCAGGATGAACAGGCCGAACCCAGAAAGCCGCAAGCCCAGGCCAGCACGAAAATGCCGGCGCCCTGATGCCGGCGACGCAACGTGGCAACACCCGCGCAGACACAGGTGAAAATCACCAGCAGCGGCCAGAAGGCAGTGAAATGAATCAGCCAGCGGAAGGGCAGCAGGGCACCCGCCAGCGCCAGCAGCGCACTGACCAGCCCCATCCAGAACAGGGTGCGGTCCAGCGCCGGAAACAGTCGCGGCAGATGCAGCACATCGCGACTGAACAGGCAGATGAACCAGATGGCCAGCCCCACCGATACCGGCTGGATATGCTCGTTGATCCACAGGCCGTGAGTGGGCCAGATGTACAGGTAGCCGAAGCCGGTCATGGCCACCTGATAGAGCGTCACCGCCACCAGCAGGGCCATGTAGAACAGATAGGCCCGGTCCCTCGCCAGCACATAGATCACGCCATTGCAGAAAATCATCACCAGCAGTGCGCCGAAGAACAGGCCATACAGGAACTGCTGCAGCCGCTCCTTGTGCAGCATGTGCGCCTCACTGACCAGGCTGACCGGAAAGCGCATGGCGCCATCCGTTTCCAGCCGCAGCAGCAGATGAGTGGTCTGCTGGGGCACCTGGAAATAGAACAGCGGGCTTTCCACTTCACGGGTGGCCCAGGGCCGCATGTCGCCGGTGCCGGTCCGGTGCAGCCATTCGCTATGGGGGAATTTCAGCCACACATCCAGCTTGTCCGTCAGGGGATAGCCGAATTCCAGATACCATTTCGTGCCGGCGGGCAGCCGTTCCAGCGGGATCAGCAGCCACAGGACGGGATGGCCGAACCCCCGGCTGGTTTCGCCCTCGGGTGTAGGCTGGAAGGCGAACTGGCGCAGCAGCTGTGCAGGATCGGACTCGGCAGCCAGATTCTCGCTGCCGCTTGCGTCAGCCCAGACCCAGGCGCGCTGGTTGAGGGGGATGGTTGTGGTGCCGGCACCGGCCACGGCTGGCGCAGCATCGTCTGCCCGCGCAGTCTGCAGGCACAGCAGGAGGACGATGGCACAGCAGCGAATCAGAAACACAGCCATCCGGGGGGCTCATTGGAAGGTGGATAGCCTGAAAAACTAGCACATTTCCCGATTCCCGCCGGCTGGCTGCCAGGTCAGAGGAAGCCCTCGTCCCGCCCCTCGCTGCTGCCGCACTGCTGCGCACTTTCCGCCGCCTGCGCCGCCCACTGCATGGTTTCCAGATACTGCGCGATGTCGGCAATGGTGTCCAGCTCGAACAGCGCCCGCAGCGGAATGTCCACGTTGAAGGTGTGGCGGAATTTGGACACCGCCCGCGCCGCCAGCAGGGAATGGCCGCCCAGATCGAAGAAGCTGTCGTGCACGCCGATGCGGTCGACGCCCAGCACTTCGCTCCAGATCGCCGCCAGCTTCTCTTCCGTTTCGTTGCGCGGGGCGACGTAGGGGCCACGGCCGGTTTCGGTGGGCGACGGCAGCGCCGCGCGGTCCACTTTCCCGTTCGGCGTGAGGGGCCAGCGCTCCAGCACCACGAGGTTGGCGGGCACCATGTAATCGGGCAGCGCGTTGCGCAGCTGCGTGCGGCAGGCCTGGGTGTCGAAGCTCTTCGGCGCAATCAGGTACGACACCAGCTGGTCGTCGCGCACCAGGGTCAGGCTGTCGCTGACGCCATCCTGCCGGCGCAAGGCGTGCTCGATTTCCCCCAGTTCGATACGCAGGCCGCGCAGCTTGATCTGGAAATCCTTGCGGCCGATGTACTCGATGTTGCCGTCGGGCCAGTAGCGCGCCAGGTCGCCGGTACGGTACCACTGCGCAGGCTTGGAGGGATTGCCGAACGGATTCGGCTGGAACACGGCGACATTGAGGTCCGGCCGGCCCAGATAACCCAGACCGACGCCATCGCCCGCCACACACAACTCACCCACCACACCTTCCGGCAGCAGATGATTGCCGGCACCGACAATGTACAGCTGCGTATTGCACACCGGCTTGCCGATGGGCAGCACGCTGGCTGTTGCGTCGTGATTGATGTGATACGACACCACGTCGGTGCACTCGGTGGGGCCGTAACTGTTCACCACCTTGCACTGGCAGGCCGGATGTTCCAGCCACGCCTGCAGTGCATTCATGCGGATCGGCTCGCCGCCCAGCACCAGATAACGCAGCGCCGGGAACGGATAACCGGCGCGGCTGACTTCCTCCACCACCGGATAAAACGCACTGGGCGCACAGTTGACGATGCTGATGGCCTCGCGCTGCAGCGTGTCGGCAATCACTTCCACGTCGTAGTTTTCCATCGCCGGAATCACCAGCGTGCCGCCGGTGAGCAGCGGCGCGAACAGGTTTTTCTGGGTCAGGTCGAAACCGAAGGCACTCACCAGCAGGAATTTGTCCTGCGCGCTGATGTTGAGCGCATTGATGTACCAGTGCTGCAGGTTCACTTCACCGGCATGACGCACCACCGCGCCTTTCGGCTTGCCGGTGGAACCGGAGGTGTAGATCACGTAAATCGGATCGTCGCCGCTGATGCTGACGGCCGGAGCTGTAGCCGGCGCAGTCAGATAGGCCGGCTGCTGGTCCAGTTCCACCACCTGCGTGTCGTGCAGGTTCACATCGCATTCGCGCAGACGGTCGACAATGCATTTTTGCGTGAGCAGCACCGGCGCTTTCGCATCTTCCAGCATGTACGCCAGACGTTCGGACGGGTATTGCGAATCCATCGGCACATAGGCGGCGCCGGCTTTCAGCACACCGAGTACCGCCACCAGCATGACGGGGGAACG
Organism: uncultured Moraxellaceae bacterium; assembly: GCA_964491665.1. Lineage (GTDB taxonomy): Bacteria > Pseudomonadota > Gammaproteobacteria > Pseudomonadales > Ketobacteraceae > Ch67. The sequence continues at coordinate 1,999 of CAZBII010000183.1, read as the reverse complement.
GTCGAGACAGATGCCGATCTTCTGGCCTTTCTGCACGCCGGATTGCAGCAGCCAGTTGGCGAGCTGGTTGGACTGACAGAGCAATTGGTTAAAAGCCAACTGGTCTCTGCCCTGCTTCACCGCAACCGCGTTGGGCGTTGCCTGCGCCTGCTGGTCGAACCAGCTGACGATGGAGGCGTGCGGAGGCAGCGTCTGCGCGGTGTTGTTCCAGTGCTCGCGCTGCTGATGCTTCTCCATCGGCAGCACGATTTCCAGCGCATCCACCGACGCCACGCCAGACACGATCTGCTGGCTAAGAGTTTCGATGCGGCGCAGGAAATCCAGATCGGCGAACAGGTCCGACAGGTAGATCAGGTTCAGCTCCATCCAGCCATCCTGCTCGTGCACCACGAACTGCACGGGGCCGTCCTGCACCTGCGGATAGGCTTTCAGCTGTACCGTGGTGCCGAACAGCTCCACCGACGGAATAAAGTTGTAATAGTTGAACATGAAATGCAGGCGGCCCTGCGGCAGCGTGTGGCGCTGGGTGAGCAGCGACACGTTGGCATTGGCACGCAACGACTTGCGGTAATTGCGGATGTAGGCGAACAGTTCATCCACCTGATGGCCCGGCGCAAACAGCGACTGCGGGAACACCACCGGCAACACCTGGAAGTAATTGCCGAACGCGCGCCTGTGCTGGCCGGTGCGACCGCCCACCACTTCCGACACGACGAAATCCGCTTCGCCCCGGCAATAGGCGTTGATCAGCAGACCATACAGCGCCTTGAAATACAGCGACGGTGTGATGCGCTGCTGCTCGCAGTACTGCTGCACCGCGGCCCAGTGGGCATCGTCGAGACGCAACTGCTTTTCGACTCGGCTGCGGGTGGCAGCGGCTTCGCGCGCCTGCGGCGGCAACGAGAAGTCCAGCGCTTCCACCGACCTGCTCACTTCACGCCAGTGCGCAATGACTTCGGTGGTGTCGGTGCGGCGCGTGTTGTCGTGCACGTATTCCGGATAGATCACCGGTGCCGGCGTATACGGCAGACCAGCCTTCAGCGCCTGCGCGGCCGCGATGGAATTCAGCAGATGCACCGCCATGCCCGCGCCATCCAGCAGGATGTGGTTCATGCGGAAAATCACCAGATGGCGATTGCCGTTGAGCCTGTACACCCAGTACTGCGACAGCTCGCCGTGAATGTCATACGGCTGCCAGATCTTGCTTTGCGCGAACGCAGCAGCAGCTTCGTCTGACGTGACCCGGCCGGACCAGTCTTCGAAATGCACCTGCATGGATTTTTGCTTTTCAATGCGCAGATAGACCACATCCGCATAGGGCAGATCGGCGCGCAGCAACCGTGCGCGCAACATGGGCTGGGTATCCACCAACTGCTGCGACGCCTGCTGCCAGATCGCCACATCAAATTCGCCATCGGTGATGAAGTGATAGCCCAGACTGTTCTTGAGCGTGTCCGGCTCCAGCAGCGAATCCAGATACATGTCGCGCTGCATCGGCGACAGACGCTGCAGTTCGCACTCGGCCGGATTCTGCTGCAGCAGGCCGTACAGATCCTGCAGTTCCACCACTTGAATGGCATCGAGCAGCAGATCGGGCTGGTCGAGCATCTGTTCCAGAATATGCGTGTAATGGCGCAGCAGACGCCCGATGGATTCCGCCACGAACAGATCCGTGTTGTATTCCATCACGCCGGCAATATCGCCCTCGCTTTCCTGCAGGATCAGCGACAGTTCGTATTTCGCCGTCTTGTGTTCGCGCGGCACGGCTTCGATGGTGAGGCCGGCCATCGCCGCTTTCAGATCGGTCTGCGCCACGTTCTGCAACGCAAAGCCGACCTGCGCGCCCGGCGAGGTGTCGGCATTGCGTTCCATTTTCAGCGCATCGATCAGCAGATCCGCCGGCATGTCCTGATGGGCATAGGCGCCCAGCGCGACATTTTTCATCTGCTGGAAATACTGCGCCACGGACGGATTGCCATCCAGCCGCGAGCGGATCACC
>CAZBII010000182.1:0-9311 GCA_964491665.1 uncultured Moraxellaceae bacterium | reverse complement strand
TGCGGCGACACCGGTACAGCGTGAAACCTTTCTCACATTCTTCCTGATACTGTTCTTTCACGAAGTAGGAAACGGACGCGCCACCGCGCTGCAAATAATGTCCGTACACCTGACCCACTGCACCTGCACCTACGATCAATGCTGTAACCACACCCGTTTTCCTCTCATAGTAGTGACAGTCTTCCGGATTCTAGGCACAGCGTCATTGCACTAACAAGGTCAGGTATTTGGGTAATTCAGACCGTTTTTATATTATGTAGTTCTAATAGAATCGCTCTCACAACCTGCGCTTCTAACGCTGGTTTTTCATTCAACCGAGTGTTACCGCTGTTATGTCAACATGCTGTTATGAATAGAAAAATTCCGTCTGTTACCATCTCACCCAGTCGTAACAAATGCGATCAGTGCAAGCCGTCGCACTGCTGTCGCTACGCCACGCAGCAGATACCGACGCCGCGCTCGATGCGCGATTTCGACCACCTGTTATGGCAGGTGTCGCATCAAGGCGTGCATGCATTCAAGGATGAGGACGGCTGGTTCCTGCGGATCATGCGCGACTGCGAACATCTGCAAAAGGACGGGCGCTGCGGAATCTATGCAACGCGCCCACTGGTCTGCCGCGAACACAGCAACGACCTGTGCGAACTGGATACCAGCGTGGAAAGCAGCAGCGCGCTGTATTTCGAAAATTACGCGCAGCTGGAAAAGTACTGTCGCCAGCGATTCAAGGGCTGGGATCGGCGCTTTGCGCAGGTGCAGTGAAACTACGCGCCGCGCAGACAGGAACTGGATGTCTCAAACGAAAAAGGGCGCCGGAGAGAGGCGCCCTTTCATTTTCTCAGCAGCAGGGAATTTACGGTTTGCTGCTGCCTGCCTTCTCCGGCTTTTTGCCCAGTCCGTTCTGCAGCACATCGGTCGGGCTTTCCGGGTAAATGGACTCTTCTACCCGCCGCAGCTGGCCAGAATCATCAACACCGAGACTCACCGAGCGCAGATGCTCGTATTTACGGTCGGTCACCTTGTTGGACGTGACGCTGTCACGAATGATTGTCGGCTGCAGGAACAGCAGAAGATTGCGCTTGGTGACCGAATTGGACTTGGCCCTGAACAGGGCGCCGAGCAGCGGAATATCACCCAGCAGCGGTACTTTTTTCACGGTCTCGCTGACATCATCCGCAATCAGGCCGCCGGTCACAATCACCTGTCCGTCGTTGGCCAGGATCACTGATTTCACCGAGCGCTTGGTAGTGATGATGTCTGCCGCCGTGCCACCCGGTTTGACGTTCGATACTTCCTGCTCCAGCTGCAGCCGGATCACATCGCCGTCATTGATCTGGGGAGTTACCTTCAGCGTGAGCCCCACATCCTTACGCTCGATTGTCTGGAACGGATTGTCGTTGTTGGCACTCAGGCTGGTGCCGGTAATGAAAGGCACGTTCTCGCCCACAATGATTTCCGCTTCCTCATTATCCAGCGTCATGATGCTGGGCGTGGACAGCAGGTTGGAGTTGGAATTGGTACCCAGCGCCTGAATAACCGCGCCAAAACGCACCTTGCCGTTGGAATCAAAATCCGCGCCAGCCAGGGTTACACCGGAGGGCAGGGTCAGCGAGCTGCTACTGCTACTACTGCTGCTACTGGAGCCATCATTCCGTACAGCTGTGACAATGCTGCTCAGAGGCACCATGTCACCGACGCCGCTGAAATTGGAGCCGGCCACACCCTTGTCCACATCGCCATAGCCCCACTGCACGCCTACCGCCTGGCCGTTGTCACCGGAAATCTCCACAAATGCCGCTTCGATCAGCACCTGAGCACGACGCACATCCAGCTGCTCGACAATGGAACGGATTTCCGCCAGATCGGACGGACCCGCCTTGATGATCAGGGCATTCAGGGTGTCATCTGCCTGAATATTCACATCCCCGGTATCACCGCCAGAGGAAGAGGAGAACGACGGTGCCGACTTGGCAGCGCTACTCATTCCACCCGCAGCACTGCTGCTGGACTTCGACGACTTGCTGCCGGTGGAAGCCACCTGTCCGGTAATCAGACCGCGCAGGATCTCAGCCACCTTCTCCGCTTCGGCATGACGCAGGTAGATGACATTGGTGGAACCCGAGGTTTCGGCCGGCTTGTCCAGATCCACCAGCAGCGCCTTCACCCGCATCCGCGCCGCTTTCTCGCCGCGCAGGATCAGCCGGTTGGTGCGCTCTTCCGCTACCACCCGCACCCGCACGTTGCCGCCGGCACCCGGACGCTTGGCAGCCCCGGCAGCACCCACGCCACCGGTATCAACCGGCGTCAGCTGCTCCAGGGTTTTCACCACATCGCCCACCCAGGCATTCTTCAGCTGGACCACTTCGACTTCCTCGCTCTCGGCAGTGTCCACCTTGCGCACGATTTCCACCATGCGCTCGATGTTGGATGCATGGTCGCTGATGATCAGGGCATTGGCCGACGCCACCGCCGCCAGGTGACCGTATTGCGGCACCATCGGACGCAGGATGGGCACCAGCTCCGTTGCGCTGGTGTTCTGTACGGGAATTACGCGGGTGACCATGCGCTCGCTGTCATCGAGCTTGTCGGTGAGCGGCAGGACTTCCTGCTTGGCGCCCTGGTTGGGCACGATCTTCACCACGCTGCCGGAACGCACCGAGGCGTAGCCATGCACACGCAGCACACTTTCAAACATGTTGTAGATATCGTCCGACGACATTTCCGTGTTGGAAATCACGGTCACTTCACCCTTCACCCGCGGATCAACAATGAAGCTGTAACCCGTGATGTCGGACACCTGCTCGATGAAGGTGCGGATGTCCGCCTTCTTCATGTTGATTTTCCAGCTGCCCTGTCCCTGCTGCTGGGCAGCGGCAACACCCGCCAGCGACAAAAGGGCCACCGCCAGGCCGACGCCGAGCATCCTTTTCAGTTTCATGTTGAACTCACTTCCAACCAAACTCAGGTTCATTGTATTCGTCCAGAATGACTGTATCTTTTACTGCCCGGGGCAGGCTTCTGCGTTGAACTGGCGGCCACTGCGCTCGATGGTGAGCTTGGCGCAACCGGATTCCATGACTTCCTGTATCAGATTCACGTCGGCCTGCGGATCACCGACCGCGCGACCATTCACCGACACGATGACATCGCCGGGCCGACCGCCGACAGCGGCCAGTGCGGGATTGCTGGAATCCGTGATCCGGTAGCCGCGTCCGCTGTTGCTGGCCAGACCGAACTGCCCGAGCACCGCATCCGGATTGTCGCCCATTTCCGCCTGCAGGGCCTTCACCACCTCGCGGGCCTGGTCCGCCCCCATCATGCCACCCATCGGAGCGGCACCGGCGGGACGTCCCAGTTCACTGACCCTGCCGGTACGGGCGCTGACGGAACGGATGGGCTGACCACCGGGAAGCGGCGCGCGGGACATACCTCCGGGTCCACCCGCACCGCCACGATTGGCGTCGGGAAAATACAGGGCTTCCATCTTGCCGTTAATGCTGAGCAGTACGCGATCAGGAAACACCGCCGCCAGCGAGGCATTGCCGGAAACCTTGCTGCCAATCCGGAACAGCTGGCTCTCGCGCCGCGATTCCGAAATCATGGCCGTGGAGTCTTCTTCTTTCGGCGCCACGAATACGCCCTGCAGCTCCAGACTCAGACGGGTGGGCGGCGCATTCACTTCCTGATTCTGCGCCTGAGCCACCGGCTTGATGCCCTCTTCGCCAAACAGGTGCCAGAGCGCAACGGCACCGGCATCGACCCGGCGCTGCTGGATCTGCGACACCGGCCCCGAGGCCGCGCCATAAACAGAGGGGGGAACGTTGCCGGCGGAACCGTCGACAAACAGATAGGCAATTCTGACCAGAACATAGGCAATCGCAATGGCAAGACCTGCACAGGTCAGCGCATTTGCACGGGATACCCACGGATTCAGTTGGGTAGCTTCTGCTGCCAAGCGTTTCTCTCCTGATGTTGACTGGTCCCGATAACGACCTGCAGAACCAGATGCCCTGGCTGAACAGCCACTTTAACCGAACACATCCGGCCTGCGAGCAGCGCGGACACGGTTGCAGTGTCTCACGCCTTCATAACAGTTTCATTTTTGATCTTTAAAACGGCAACGGTTGCTGCAGGTTCAGCAGGGTTTTGTCTTCTTCACCCTGACCGCCAAATCCAGCCAGGCTCAATACCCGCTTCAGCACCTTTACGCCCGCCAACCCCTGCTCCGGCATCAGGCTCAGTTCGCCCAGGGGCTGATTGCCACGGGTTTCCTTCACCGCGACGATCAGATTGCCATCCACCGCTGCCAGTTCACCCTTGATGCCGGGGAAATCGATGGTTTGTGGACTGGGTCCGCTGCGAACTGCCACCTGACCACCGCTCCAGCCAATATTGCCACCGGCCGACGTGATGCGCGAACCGGACAGGCGCGCACTGACGTCCTCAATTTTTACCGCCCCCCCCGCGCTGACACCCAGATCAGCCAATGCCTGCTCCAGCAGGGCAGCCTGCACATCACCATTCACATCCGCAACACCCTTGCCCCAGAGTCCCCAGTAGCCGGAACCCTGCAAACGGTACTGGCCACCTTCGCACTTCAGCTCCAGCGCCAGTTCGCCCATCAACAGGCGCAAGGCCTTGAGATCCCAGTGCACCACCAGCGGTCCGGGTGCCACCGCACCCTGCACCCGGGTCTGCAGGTAACCATTCCATACAGTACCGCCGACACGATCAACGGTCACAGGCAAGCCGGAAAGGGAATCACCCACGAAGCGCCAGACCAGACTGGCCGGCAGAAGGGCAACAACGAAAAACAGGCAGGACAACAGCCCTATGAGGATCAGACTTCGGGTTTTCATGAAGAGTATAAAGGGGGTAATCCCGCTCCCTGAGACTTCATCTTATTCTTATTAGTTTAAGCAGAAGACGCGAGCTTAGCATAATTTCACCAGCCCGCGCCCCGACCCATCCTGGGTCACAAAAAGGAAAAAAGTATCATCTCAGAACGGGATGTCGTCTTCGAAATCGGCACCGGCCGGTGTCGATGCAGGCTTGTAGCTACCCGACCCCGAACCGCCTCCCTGGGCTTCCGGCAGCTGGTCGTAACCATCGAAGCCGCCGCTGGGGGCAGCGCCACCGCCGGCACCACCCCGGCTATCCAGCATCTGCATGTCGCTGGCAACAATTTCAGTGGTGTAACGGTCGTTGCCGTTCTGGTCCTGCCACTTGCGGGTACGCAGCGCGCCTTCCACGTAAACCTTGGCACCCTTCTTCAGGTATTCTCCGGCAATCTCGGCCAGCTTGTTGAAGAACACCACGCGATGCCACTCGGTGCGCTCCTGCATCTGACCGTTGTTCTTGTCCTTCCAGGTTTCACTGGTGGCGAGAGTGACATTGGTGACGGCGCCGCCGCTGGGCAGATAACGGGTGTCCGGATCCTGCCCCAGATTGCCCACCAGAATAACCTTGTTAACACCACGTTGCGCCATGTTCCTCTCCTGTCGATCGTCGACGTGCTCTCAGTTTCAAAGGGCTGCGGCAGCCGCTTCGCGTAATTGTTCTTTATCCAGACACCGATTGTCCACTTTTAAATAGGCGGCTTTTTCCTGCGGAATCACCACCACCTCTTCCACCCCGTTGACGCCCAGCAGGCGCTTGGTGAGGATGGCCGTGGCCGCCGCATCGATGTTCTGCAGCTGCAGCGTGTAGTCCTGCAGCTTGCGCGGCTGCTTCATGCCGGCCGCCACCAGCAGCCAGATGGCCACCAGCCCTGCCGCCACTTCATAGACAGCAGCAGCGCCAAAGTGCCCCATCACCAGACCACCGCCGGCACCGCCCACGAAGGCGCCCAGAAACTGCGTGGTGGAATAGACGCCCATCGAGGTTCCCTTCAGCGCCGGCGACGACACCTTGCTCACCAGCGACGGCAACATGGCTTCCAGCAGGTTGAAGCCCCAGAAATACACCATCAGCCCTGCGACGATGCCGAACAGGGAATCGTGCCAGCGCGCCAGCATCAGCAGGGCAACCAGCAGCAGTCCCACCGCCATCAGGAATACCTGTTTCACCTTTTGCCGGCGCTCGGCCGCAATCATCATCGGTAACATCAAGACAAAGGATGCGAAAAGAACCGGCAGATAAACCTGCCAGTGATGCTGCCGGTCGATATGCGCGTTGCTGAGCAGCAATGATGGCAACACGACAAAACTGGCGGTCATGGTCATGTGCAGAAGAAACACGCCCATGTTCAGGCGCAGCAGTTCAGCATGACGCAGCACCACCCAGAATTGCGCTGCCACCGGCCTTTGATCACGCACCTGACGCACATGCGGCGTCGGAATGACCCACAGCGTCAGCATGATCCCCACCACGGCCAGCCCGGCCGTCAGCCAGAACACGCCACTCAGACCGAACCACGCCGCCACCATCGGCCCCATGATCAGCGCCAGGGAAAACGACATGCCGATACTCGCCCCCACCAGCGCCATGGCCTTGGTGCGCTGGTCTTCCCGGGTCAGATCGGACAGCAGCGCCATGACCGCACCGGCGATAGCGCCCGCGCCCTGCAGAATCCGCCCCAGAATCATCCCGTAGATATCCGTCGCCAGCGCCGACACAACACTGCCCAGCGCAAACAGCACCAGACCGGCCAGAATCACCTGCTTGCGCCCGAAGCGATCGGACCAGAAACCGAACGGCACCTGCAGGATGGCCTGACTGAAACCGTAGGCGCCAATGGCCAGCCCGATCAGCGCCGGCGTGGCCCCCGCAAGATCCTGCCCGTAAATGGCAAACACCGGCAGCACCATGAACAGCCCCAGCATGCGAAAGGCGAACAGGCTCGCCAACGACCAGGTGGCTCGGATTTCCTTGGCATTCATTGAAAACGCTTCTCAGATGAGGAAAGGGAACTGGCCGGGAATATTATCATTTTGTTGACCCAGCTCGTAGCAACCCGCATGACCGATTATCCATATGCCGGTTCAATCTGGTGACTGGCAATCAATGCCATTATACTTGCCGGTTTGCCTTTGCCGGGGGAGTTACCATGGACACCATTCAGATCCGGGGCGCACGCACCCACAACCTGAAAAACATCGACCTGGACCTGCCGCGGGACAAATTCATTGTCATCACAGGGCTTTCCGGCTCGGGCAAATCCTCGCTGGCCTTCGACACGCTCTATGCGGAAGGCCAGCGCCGCTATGTGGAATCGCTCTCCACATACGCCCGCCAGTTCCTCTCCCTGATGGAAAAGCCGGACGTCGACCACATCGAAGGCCTCTCCCCCGCTATCTCCATCGAGCAGAAAAGTACCTCGCATAATCCCCGCTCCACCGTCGGCACCATCACCGAAATCTACGATTACCTGCGGCTGCTGTTCGCCCGCGTCGGCACGCCGCGCTGCCCGGACCACGATCTCGCCCTGGAAGCCCAGACCGTCAGCCAGATGGTGGATCAGGTGATGACACTGGCGGAAGCCAACCGCTACATGCTGCTGGCGCCGGTCATCAAGGAGAAAAAGGGCGAGCACCTGCACCTGTTCGAGGAACTGAAAGCCAACGGCTTCATCCGCGCCCGCATCAACGGCATCGTGGTGGATCTCGACCAGGCGCCCAAACTCGACAAGAACAAGAAGCACACCATCGAAGTGGTGGTGGACCGCTTCAAGGTAAAAGCCGGGATGGAACTGCGACTGGCAGAATCCTTCGAAACCGCGCTGAACCTGGCGGGCGGCACCGCCGAAGTCGTCAACATGGAGAACGAAAAGGAACAGCACCTGTTCTCGTCGAAGTTTGCCTGCCCGGTCTGCAACTACAGCCTGAGCGAACTGGAACCGCGCATCTTTTCCTTCAACAACCCGGCCGGCGCCTGCTCCTCCTGCGACGGCCTCGGCGTCACCCAGTTTTTCGATGAAGAAACCATCGTCACCTCCCCCGACCTGAGTCTCGCGGAGGGCGCGATCCGCGGCTGGGACAAGCGCAGCATCTACTACTTCCAGATGCTGACCTCGCTGGCCAAACACTACGGTTTCGACATCGACAAGCCGTTCGGCAAACTGCCCAAAAAAATGCGCCAGATCATCCTGCACGGCAGCGGTGAAGAAGAGGTTCCCTTCCGCTACCTGAACGATCGCGGCGACAAGATCACCCGCAACCACCCATTCGAAGGCATCATTCCCAACATGGAACGGCGCTACCGGGAAACCGAGTCAGACGCCGTACGCGAAGAACTGGCCAAGCATCTGACGACCGCCGAGTGCCAGACCTGCCACGGCTCGCGCCTGAACCGCTCCGCACGCCACGTCTACATCGAGGGCACAACACTGCCGGACGTCATCCGCAAACCGGTCAACGACGCGCTGCTCTATTTCAAAACGCTGAAGCTGGCCGGCAAAAAGGGTGAAATCGCCGAGAAGATTCTCAAGGAAATCCGCGAGCGCCTGCAGTTCCTGGTTAACGTGGGGCTGGACTACCTGTCCCTGAACCGCCGCGCCGAAACGCTGTCCGGCGGCGAAGCCCAGCGCATCCGATTGGCCAGCCAGATTGGCGCCGGATTGGTGGGCGTCATGTACATTCTCGATGAACCGTCCATCGGCCTGCACCAGCGTGACAACGAACGCCTGCTCGCCACCCTAACCCGCCTGCGCGACATGGGCAACACGGTGATCGTGGTGGAGCATGACGAGGACGCCATCCGGGCGGCGGATTTCATTGTCGATATCGGGCCTGGCGCTGGTGTTCACGGCGGCAAGATCCTGCGTGCCGGCAGTCTCGACCAGATCATGGGCTGCAAGGACTCCCTCACCGGCCAATACATGAAGGGTACGCTGCGCATTGAAGTGCCGAAGCAGCGCACCCAGGCAGATGCGAAAAAGCAGCTGGTGATCAAGGGCGCCCACGGCAACAATCTCAAGAACGTCGACCTGAAACTGCCGGTTGGCCTGATGACCTGCGTCACCGGCGTTTCGGGCTCCGGCAAATCCACCCTGATCAACGGCACGCTCTTCCCGCTGGCGTCCACCGTTCTGAATGGCGCCAGCACCCTGAAGCCGGAGCCGTATGCCAGCATTCACGGCCTGGAGCACTTCGACAAGGTTGTCGACATCGACCAGAGCCCCATCGGACGCACACCGCGCTCCAATCCCGCCACCTACACCGGCCTGTTCACCCCGATCCGCGAACTGTTCGCCGGCACCCAGGAGGCGCGTTCCCGCGGCTACGGCCCCGGCCGCTTCAGCTTCAACGTCAAAGGCGGACGCTGCGAAGCCTGCCAGGGCGACGGCGTCATCAAGGTGGAAATGCACTTCC
>CAZBII010000181.1:0-9345 GCA_964491665.1 uncultured Moraxellaceae bacterium | reverse complement strand
ATACAGGGAGTTGTCCTTGCGCCGGTTGACCAGCACGCCGGACCAGGGCTTCTTCTGTTGCAGGCGACTCCACAGCGCCTGATACACCAGGCGCGGCGTGGTGCGATTGGAAAGAATCGCTTCGTTCTTGCCAATGACTTCGCTGCTGCCATAGCCGGTTACATTGCTGAACGCGCGGTTGGCATACAGGATGTTGGCTTTCAGGTCAGTGATCGAAATGGCCACCGGCGCATGTTCCACTGCCTGCAGGAAAATTTCCGGCGTCAGCGCGCATTGCAGGGCCACCGGGTGCGAGGGTTCGGGCGCGGTCGGAACAACGTTGCCAACAGTTTCCGGTGTGTGTTTGGCTTTGCTCATGAGGTGCGACTCGCGGTTGTTTCGGCTGGAAATGCCGTCAACGGATTTTGCAAGTTGTGTGCCGCACTGCCAGGCGATGTCGCGCTGTCGGGTTTGTGCGCTGCTGTGTTGGGTTTGTCGCGATGCCTGCAAACCGGTGTGCAGATTGTGGTGCAGGGACAGTGTCGCAAAGCGTACAGGGAGCAGCCTTTCGCCAGCGGCTCTCTGTGGGAAATGCGACAAAATAAATCCGAGTGCTTCGCTTGGTTTTGAATGCCGGCGGGCAGGAACGTTGAGCTGGATCAAGTGATTCCTGACTTGTGGGATGTTCCGGGATGTTCGTCAGTTGCGTGGCATGCTTGATGCAAAACCCGTTTCAAAATCTGCTGAAACGACCCTGTGCGCCTGGTCGGCGAAGCGGACTGTGCTGCTGGTGCGAATTGCGGGAAAGCATGCGTTATGGATTATCTGATGTTGCTGATCGGTACCGTTCTGGTGAACAACGTGGTTTTGGTGCATTTTCTCGGGCTGTGTTCATTTATGGGCGTGTCCACCAAAATCGGAACGGCAGTGGGCATGGGCGCCGCCACCACCTTTGTCATGACGCTGGGCGGTGTCAGTAGCTGGCTGCTGGAAAACTACGTGTTGCAGCCGCTGGGGATTGGCTTTCTGCGTATCCTGGCGTTCATTCTGGTGATCGCCGGCGTTGTGCAGTTCACCGAGGCCGTCATCCGCAAAACCAGTCCGCCGCTGTATCGCGCGCTGGGCATTTATCTTCCCCTGATCACCACCAATTGCGCAGTGCTGGGTATTCCCCTCATCAGTGTGCGTGCGGGCCACAGTTTCATTCACAGTGCGTTGTATGGATTTGGTTCGGCAATGGGGTTTGCCGTCATTCTCGTGATGTTTGCGGGGATGCGTGAACGGCTGGCGCTGGCGCAGGTGCCGAAGGTTTTTGCTGGCGCTCCGGTGGCTTACGTAACAGCCGGACTGCTGGCGCTGACGTTCATGGGATTTGGTGGACTGATTTCACACTGATACGGAATTGAATTGATTCGGGATTGCGTGGAGGCACGACATGATTGCGGCAACTCTGGTGATTGCACTGTTGGGCGTGGCGCTGGGATTGATGCTGGGCGTGGCGGCACGGGTATTTGCGGTGGAGGAAAATCCACTGGTCAAACAGATCGAGCAGATGATGCCGGGCAGTCAGTGCGGGCAGTGCGGATTTCCCGGTTGCAGCGGCGCGGCGAGTGCGCTGGCCGAGGGCAATGCCCCCGTTACCTGTTGTCCGCCCGGAGGTCGCGCGCTGGCGGAAAAGCTGGCGGCGCTGCTGGGGGTAAGCGCCGATGCGGCGGGCGCCATGCCGATGCCGATGGTGGCCCGCATCGATGAAGCGAACTGCACCGGTTGCACGCGTTGCTTTCGTGCCTGCCCCACTGATGCGATTGTGGGTGCCAACGGACAGATTCATGTGGTGCTGCAGGCGGCGTGCACCGGTTGTGGCAATTGTGCCGAGGCCTGCCCTGAAGACTGTGTGAAGCTGCAGCCGGAAGCGCTCACGCTCGACAACTGGCGCTGGATCAAGCCGCAGGCGGCGTGAAGGAGTCATCAGCATGTTCAATCTGTTGTCCCCTGTGCGCGGTGGTGTGCATCCCGCTGGTCACAAGGATCGCTCGTCGGCACTGACCATTGCCACCGCTCCCGTTCCGGAACGTCTGTTTCTGCCGCTGCGCCAGCATGCCGGCGCCGATGCGCTGCCGGTGGTGAAAGTGGGTGACCGCGTATTGAAAGGGCAATTGATCGCGGCGGCGGCGTCGGAAATGTCGGCGCCGGTGCATGCGTCCAGTTCCGGCCGGGTGGTGGCGATGGGGCCGGTTCCAGCGCCTCATCCTTCCGGTCTGGCTGCCAACGGTATCGTGATCGAATGTGATGGCGAGGATCGCTGGATGGAACTGGATGTGCCGGCTGATCCGTTCGCACTGGAGCCGATGGTACTGGCCGATCGCGTGGCACAGGCCGGTGTGGTGGGACTGGGCGGTGCGATTTTTCCGGCCGCCGTGAAACTGAAGCAGGGCGCACGTCACGAGATCAAGACGGTATTGCTGAACGGCAGTGAATGTGAACCTTACCTGACCTGTGATGACCGTCTGATGCGCGAGCGGGCCGAGCAGATCGTGGATGGCGCGCGCCTGATCCAGCACATTCTGCGCGCCTATCGCATCGTGATTGCGATCGAGGATAACAAGCCGGAAGCCATCGCCGCCATGCGCGCCGCCAGCGAGCCATACGGCGCCATCGAAGTGGAAGTGGTGCCGGCGCTGTATCCGATGGGTTCGGCGAAGCAGCTGATCCAGGAAATCACCGGACGCGAGGTGCCGGCGGAAGGACGCAGCACGGCGGTTGGCGTGCTGGTGCATAACGTCGGTACCGTGTATGCCATCCAGCAGGCGCTGCGGTATGGCCGGCCACTGGTTTCGCGGGTGGTGACAGTGGCGGGTGGCTGTGTTGCACGGCCGCGCAATGTGGAGACCCTGGTGGGAGCACCGGTGCAGCATCTGCTGGATTTCTGCGGTGGCATCAGTGACAGGCCGGCACAACTGGTGATGGGCGGTCCGATGATGGGAACTGTGCTGCCTTCGCCGCTTGCACCTGTCATCAAGGGTGCCACCGGGGTGCTGGCGCTGAGCCGCAGTGAAGTGCCGCGCGCGGACGTGTCGCCCTGCATCCGCTGCGCGCGCTGTGTCGAAGCCTGTCCGATGGGATTGATGCCGCTGGAAATGGCGGCCCATGCGCGGGCGGACGATTTCGCCGGCGCTGACCAGTACGGTTTGAAGGATTGCATCCTGTGCGGTTCGTGCGCGTATGTGTGCCCGTCCCATATTCCGCTGGTGCAATGCTTCCAGTATGCGCTGGGAGAGCAGGATTCGCGGCGCAGCGCAGACAGGAAAAATGATTACACCCGGATTCTGATGGAGCAGCGCAAACAGCGTCTGGAACAGGAAGAGGCCGCCAGGGCCGCCGCCAAAGCCAGGAAACGCAAACCGGTCAACGCCCCCCCGGAGGAAACGCCATGAGCCAGCAGCCGGCATCGTCGCCTCACGCCCACGATCGTTCCTCGGTCAGCCGCATCATGCTGCATGTCTGTCTGGCCCTGGTGCCCTGTACGGCGTTCGGTATTTTTCTGTTTGGCTGGCCCGCGCTGTTGCTGTGGCTGACCACCTGCACGGTAGCGCTGCTGACCGAAGCGGCATGTCTGCAGCTGGCGCAGCAGCCACTGCGTCGACTGCTGGACGGGTCTGCGTTGCTGACCGGCTGGCTGATCGCGCTGTCGATCCCCCCCTGGGCGCCCTGGTGGATCGGCGCGGGCGGCGCGGTGTTTGCGATTGCCCTCGGCAAGCATCTGTATGGCGGCATTGGGCAGAATCTTTTCAATCCGGCAATGCTGGCGCGCATTGCCCTGCTGATTGCATTTCCGGTGCAGATGACCAGCTGGGCGTTGCCGGCACCTTTCGGCAGTGAGCATGCGCCGGCATTGGCCGACGCGCTGGCGATCACGTTTGCCGGCGCGCCGGTGGCGGACAGTTTCACCGGCGCCACGGCGCTGGGACATCTGCGCACGGCGTTCACCCTGCATGAAAGCGCGCAGCACGTAATGGCGCGCGATTTCGATGTGGTGAACGCAGTCGTGGGCTGGACTGCAGGCAGTCTGGGTGAAACCTCCGAACTGCTGGTGCTGTTGGGTGGCCTTTGGCTGCTGGTGCTGCGTGTCGTCAGCTGGGAAATTCCCGTAGCCATGCTGCTGGGTGTGGCGCTGCCCGCGCTGCTGGCGAGTGTGGTGGCGCCGGAACGCTGCGCCGGTCCGCTGTTTCATCTGACTTCCGGTGGACTGTTGCTGGGTGCATTTTTCATCGCAACCGATCCGGTGACATCACCCGCCGGACGTAGCGCAAAACTGGTGTTCGGCGCGGGCTGCGGTGTGGTGGTGTTTGTGATCCGGACGTGGGGAACATTCCCTGAAGCAGTGGGGTTCGGTGTGTTGTTCATGAATGCGCTGACGCCGCTGCTGGATCGCTATCTGCGGCCGCGGGTGTACGGCCGCATGCCGGGTGGCAAACCGCTGCAGGCTGCTTCCGCCACGGCACGCGTGAAACAGCCGGGCAAAACCTGACGCGTAACTGCGACTACAGCACCATCAGATTGCGGGAATCATGCGATGAACGAAATGACCACATCAACTCCGGCCACTGGCGATCGTCTCTCCCGCTGGCGGCTGCGCCTGGATTACCAGGGCTTCATGCTGGGAGTGCTGTGCGCGCTGGTTACATTGGCGCTGCTGCTGGGTGATCGTGGCACCCGTGAACTGATTGGCCAGCGCCAGATGGAAGACCGACTCGCGCTGCTGTCCCAGGTGCTGCCGCCTGCGCTGTACGACAACAATCTGCTGCAGGATGCCGTGAGCATCACTGACGCTGGATTTTCCGCGCAGCCGGTACAGGTTTATCCGGCGCGGCGCAATGGTGTGCTGACCGGTGCAGCATTCCAGCTGGAAACGATTGGTTATGGTGGCGTGATCACGCTGATGCTGGGCGTGGATGCCAGCGGTGCGATCCAGGGCGTGCGTGTGCTGAGTCACAGGGAAACGCCGGGGTTGGCCGACCGGATTGAGCTGGACAAGGACAACTGGATTCTGTCATTCGATGGCAAGTCCCTGCAGAACACCGGGCCCACACGCTGGGCCGTCAAAAAGGACGGCGGCGAATTCGACCAGTTTACCGGCGCAACGATTACACCGCGCGCCATCGTGAATGGTGTGCACAAGGGGCTGGAATTTTTCCGGCGTCACCATGATGAACTGGCTGCACCTACTGCCTCACACCAGGAGATAACGCCATGAGTCAATCCTCGTTTCGTCAACACTTCATGCCGGGCCTGTGGACGCAGAATATCGCGCTGGTGCAGATGCTGGGGATGTGTCCGGTGATGGCGGTGACCAGTACCGCGACCAATGGTCTGGGCATGGGGCTGGCGACCACGGCCGTGATCATGCTGTCGAACCTGCTGGTGTCGCTGCTGCGCAACACCATTCCGCCGGAGGTGCGCAATCCGGTGATGATCACGCTGATTGCCGGACTGGTGACACTGGTGGATATGGCGATGAATGCATGGACGCACGAGCTGTACAAGGTGCTGGGTTTGTTCATCGCGCTGATCGTTACCAATTGCGCCGTGCTGGGCCGGACCGAAGCGTTTGCACTGAAGCACGGACCGGTGGCGTCGATGCTGGATGGTCTGGGCATGGGGCTTGGCTTTACCTGGGCGCTGACCTTGATGGGCGGGATTCGCGAAGTGCTTGGCAGTGGCACGCTGTTCGCGCATGCATCGTCACTGCTGGGCCCGTATTTTCACTGGATGGAAGTGCGCATCCTGCCCCCCGACGCCGGTGTGCTGCTGGCCATCCTGCCGCCGGGCGGATTCATCGTGCTGGGTTTGCTGATTGCGCTCAAGCGCATCATCGATCAGCGTGTTGCGGAGCGGCAGGCGGCGCTGGCGCCGGTGCCGGCCCTGGCCTGAGGATTCAGCATGAAAATCGGTGTGGTGTATGCAGGTCAAACCCAGATTCTGCTCAACTGCAATCTGGATGAAGGCAGCACGGTACAGCAGGCAATCGAACGCTCCGGCATTCTGCGCTACTGCCCGGATATCGATCTGACGCAGCAGAAGGTTGGTGTGTTCGGCAAGTTTGTGAAACTGGACAGCCCGTTGCGGGAAGGCGATCGGGTGGAAATCTACCGCCGCATTACCCGCGTGCTGGATGATGAAGACGAAGATGACGATTGATTCTGTTGGATGAAGTCGAGAGGGGTGCACCATGAACGAAATGAGCATGAGTCGTGATACCGCGCTGCGCATCGCACTGGCCGCGCGGGCCTTGCCGGGGATCGGTGTTGGGCAGTTGCTGGATATTCTGCATCGCCGTATCAGCGGTGCGCTGACAGAGGAAAGCCTGCAGACGGTAACCGTGACGGATCTGAAAACCGGTTTTGCAAGTGCCGATGGCGAGGAGGACGGGGAGGACATCAGTATCGGTCTGCCTGCCATGAAAGAAGCGGTGCGTATTCTGTGGGGCGAGGCTGAAGCCGAGGAGCTGCCGCAGCCGGTGTCGCTGGATGTCATCCCTGCGGGTTCGGTGCGGGTGGCGATTGCCTCCAACAATGGTGAAAAGCTGGATGGACACTTCGGTTCGTGTCTGCGCTTCCTGGTATATCAGGTCAGTGTCGATGGCGCGCAGCTGGTGGATGTGCGCTCGGCGCTGGAAGCGGATTTCGCCGACGACAAGAATGCATTTCGTGCCAGTCTGATCAGCGATTGCCAGGTCATGTATGTGGTGTCGATTGGCGGGCCGGCAGCTGCCAAGGTCGTGCGGGCGGGCATCTATCCGATCAAGATGGTCGAAGGTGGTATGGCGCGGGATGTACTTGAAAAATTGCGCGCAGTGATGAAGGGAACGCCACCGCCCTGGCTGGCCAAGCTGATCGGTGTCGATGCGGAAGATCGGGTGCGGTTTGCACGCAGCGATGAACTGCTGGCCTGACACCGGCAGTGCCGGCTTCGGAAGAAAAAAACCCGCACTTGTGCGGGTTTCTTTTTGCGAAATCGGTCAGGCCGGACTGCGTTTCAGACGGGGCCGCGCGCTTCCTTCCTGACGGTAACAGTCTGCGCCATCGCATCGTCAAATGTGGCAGCTGCGAATTTTGGCCGGTAGGCATGCACCGCGTCGGACATGGTAATCACCTTGTCCTCGGCCGACTGGCCCTTGAAGTCATCCTTGTCGAGCTTCATGTCGTCCATCAGCGTATTCCACACGGCACCTTCTTCATGTGGCAACAGCAGGCAGGTCACGCCATCGAGTTTCACCTGGACGGGCTTGCCGAGATTTTCCACGTAGAAAAATACGCGCACGTCGGGCGCCAGATCGTTGCTATAGCGCTCGATGAACAGTGGCAGCAGCGCCAGTTCATGCAGCGTGCCGGCCACCAGTTTCAGCTTGTCGCGGTCCGCCAGAATAACCGCCTGCTTGATCACGGATCGCGGTGGTTTGCGCCGGCCGGATGCGTCGGCAATGTCACCTTCCTCGAGAACCAGATCACCGCGAAACGCGTAGAGATCGGGTTTGCTGGTTGCCGCGTTGACGCTGATGTTGCACAGCAGTCCGGCCGCTTCGTAGGTCTTGAATAGCATGGGGTTGTCTCCGTCAATGCAATGGTGGTCTGGAATCTGAATCTGCTGTCAGCCTCACGCCACCTGGCTGGTGGCAACGGCCGCGGGTACGAGAAGATCCCGCCAGTCGGCCTCGATGATCTGGATGTCCTTGCGTGCACAGAAGCGCTTTTCCTTGTCGGTTGGTTCCGCGATGAAGGCCCAGCCGCCGGGCGTCGCCGCGCTGTAGACAAGATCACTCATGACCATGCGTTCGGTGTCGCGGGTGAAACGCATACCCAGGAACAGATAGCGTTTGCCCACGCGATAATGTTTCAGCCAGCCGGGCACCGCGAAGCCGCCCATCAGCTCGGTGATGTAATCAACGAAATCGGCGTCGGATGCCACGTAGCTTGGCTTCGGCAGCGGGCTGCCCAGTGGCTTGAACAGCACCGGCAGGCTGGCATTCACTTCTTCCTGTGCGATGCGACGGTAGCTGCCGTCACCAAATTCATACAGATCGAAACGGTAATGGGTGCCGGTCAGCCGGGCAGCGCCCAGCACCAGTGTGTGCGGGCGGTCGGCATACAGCAGCTGCAGCTGCGTGTCGCGGTTGCAGTCGATGATGTAAGGAAGTTTACGCCTGGCCAGCCAGTCATGCAGTGGCGATGCACTCCACTTTTTTTCACCGTAAGTAGTATTGAGAAAGCGTTCGAGAAAACTGCGCCCCTTCTTGTTTTCCATATGCATGGCAGCGCGGGGAAATTCATGCATCAATCGCGGTGCCATTGCCTGCCCGCCGGTCATGGCCAGAATCAGACTGTTGCTGTCGGCGGGAATGGGTGCGCCGGAGCTGACTTCGGTGACGCCGCTCAGTACGCCGGGGCCCAGGTAAGGAACAACATCGCCACTGTCGATGGCGGTCAGGATGTCGGCATGGGAAAAATTGGACACAGTGGAAATCTCCTGCAGTGGAAAGGATTGTCCCGCAGTTCCAGCAAGATGTGCGCCAGCGATAAAACACTGAAAATACGCGCACTTCTCCTGTCATGCGTGCAAGGTGTCCGCGTCGAAGACGACAAATTGTCGCAATGACGACAATGGTCATGTCGCGCAGATTGCGCAATCGACCATTGTCGTCATTGCAACAAGTGCGGCCGGTGTTTGTCGGTGTTTGTTGGGTATGTCACGCCGTTGTCAATGCGGATAAAAATGAAAATTTCCTTTGCCAACAGCTGGTTGGCCGTGTGATGCCAAACTGGCACAAAGCCTGCTCTTCCTACGGTGCATAGCGGACTCACGCTCTACGCCCACAAACCCGTTTGTGGAATGACAACCTGGAGGAGATCTTCAACATGGCAATGCGTCAATGTGCAATTTACGGAAAAGGCGGCATCGGCAAATCCACCACCACCCAGAACCTGGTGGCGGCACTGGCCGAAGCCGGCAAGAAAGTCATGATCGTTGGCTGTGATCCGAAAGCGGATTCCACCCGTCTGATCCTGCATTCCAAAGCGCAGAACACCATCATGGAAATGGCGGCTGAAGCTGGCACCGTGGAAGATCTGGAGCTGGAAGATGTGCTGAAGACCGGCTACGGCGGCATCAAGTGCGTTGAGTCCGGCGGTCCGGAGCCGGGCGTTGGCTGCGCCGGTCGTGGCGTTATCACTGCCATCAACTTCCTGGAAGAAGAAGGCGCCTACGAAGAAGATCTGGACTTCGTTTTCTACGACGTACTGGGTGACGTGGTGTGCGGTGGATTCGCGATGCCGATTCGTGAAAACAAGGCCCAGGAAATCTACATCGTGG
>CAZBII010000180.1:0-9367 GCA_964491665.1 uncultured Moraxellaceae bacterium | reverse complement strand
GCCGTGGACGGTGCGGCCCGCGTCGACGCGCAGGGCCATCTGGTGATCGATGAAAACCTGCGCCGGCTGTTCGATTATTTCCTGGCAACCGTCGGCGAGGAAACGCCACAGCAGATCCGTGCCCGCATCGCATTTTTCCTGCAACAGAATCTGCCGCCGGATGCCGCGCTGCAGGCGTGGGAAATTCTCGCCCGGTATCTCGCCTGCAAGGATGCGCTGGCGCATCTGCCGGGTCATGACGGTACCTACGCCGCCATGCTGGACAGCCTGCGCGAGCAGCGGGCATTGCGCGACAGTCTGCTGGGGTCTGAATTAAGCACGGCATTTTTCCGCGCCGAAGACGAGTACGCGGATTTTGCCGTGCAGCATGTGGAGCAGCTGCGTGATCCGGCCCTTTCCGCGCAGGAAAAAGAACGTCTGACGCAGGAGTTGCTGGCGAACATGCCGGACGAAAGCCGGCGCCAGATAGAAGCGACCGGCGCGCCGGTGCGGACCGAGCAGCAGGTGGAAACACTGCGGCAGCAGGGCGCGAGTGACGCCGACATCTGGCAGCTGCGCGAACAGCAGTTTGGCAGCGAGGCAGCGCAGCGTCTGGCGCAACTGGATCAGGCGCGTGCGGAGTGGGAGCAGCGTTACGCCGACTATCGCCGGCAGGTGCAGCAGTTCGATAGTGGCGCGCTGGATGCAGCAGAGCAGCAGGAGGCGATTGCCCGTCTGCGCGGCGAACTGTTTTCGGCGCAGGAACAGAAACGGGTGGAGGCGCTGGACCGCATTGCGCAAAGTCAGGCCAGCACGTCCACCGCAGAGTAAGTGCCGTTACAGTCCCAGCAACTGCAACCGGTTCGCCTGCTGCCGGTATACCGACACCGGATCGGTATCCTTCGCGCTGTAAATTCCGAGCAGCTGGTCCACTTCATCCAGATGGTTCATGCGGTAGTTGTCGCGCAGCACGGTGCCCAGATGGGTGGAGCAGGCCGGCACCAGACCGTCGTTGGGCTCGCCGATCATCCTGCCGCTCAGCAGCAGGAGGTAATCGGAAATGTCTGCCAGGTTGGTGCGGATGCGATTGCCGGTCCAGGAAAAATAGCGCACGCCGTTGTCCGCCAGTTCCGGGCCGCTGCCGCAGTATTCGGTGGGCATGCCTTCCGGATGTTCGGCGTTGAAGCGCAGCGTTTCCGCCGTGCTCAGTGAGGTGATGGCCGCGCCGCTATCCTGCGGCAGATGTCCGCCGGAGAGAAAATCCAGCAGCCGTCCCAGTCCGTTCATGGCGCCGTTGCTGACCCATTCCACCAGCGGAATCCGGTCGCCGGCCTTCACCATCAGATCTGCCACCGGCGTGCCCCAGTTGACGCCGCCGACGCTGGTGACGGACGCCACATATTGCGGATACACCGATGCCACATAGCGCGAAGTCGGGCCACCGTGACTGTGGCCGATGATGTTCACTTTCTCTGCCCCGGTGGTGGCCAGAATGGTTTCGATCTGCCGCGCCGCCTGTTCGCCGCGCACTTCAGTCTGGTTCATCGCCGACACCTGCAGCACATACACTTCGGCGCCGCCGGCCCGCAATTGCTTCGGAATGCGGAACCAGTAGCTGATGCCGAGAATGTCGTCGAAGCCGCTGTAACCGTGAATCAGCACGATGGGGTAGCGGGTCTGCGTGTAGGTGTCGCCGTCGGCGGCGCTGGCTGGAAGGGTGACAAGTGCGGATGACATGAGCAGCGCGGCGATGCCCGCCCGCGCGGCGCGGAAAATCCCTGTTTTCATGTTGGCTTCCTCAGATTCCCAATGACCGGTAATTGTTGTTGTCGTCACTGCGATGGCGCGGAGGAAAAGCGTGCGCCGACTGCCAGACGCATTTAACAGTGGTACCGGATGGCCGGGCGGTCAAGCGGGGGAACGGCCAGGAGGCGGGGGAATTGAGCCAGGATGGCAGCGCGTGTCGCCGAAGGCCAGCGTGCAGGATCAGGTGGGCGGGTAGATCGAACTGAAGCAGTCCAGGCCGATGAATTCCTCGGTGTTCACCGGCGCGGCCTGGCTGTCCGGCTGCAGCACGCCCAGGGTGAAGCCGATGCCGGCATTGCGCGCCGAGCGCAGTACCGCCAGGCTGTCATCGATCAGCAGGGTGCGGGCGCGGTCGTAGTGCAGCACCTCTTCCAGCCGGGTCCAGAAATGCGGGTCTTCCTTCGGCAGGCCCAGATCGTGGGAACTGATCAGGGCATCCAGATGCAGGTCCAGCGGCACATGCTGCAGTTTCAGTTCCAGACTGCCGCGATGGGCGTTGGTGACCAGGATCGCGCGGCGTCCGGACTGTTTCACTTTTTCCAGAAAGGTCAGGGCATTGGGACGCACGCCGATATGGTGGGTGACATCTTCCTTCAGCTTCACGATGTCCAGCCCGGTTTGGTTCGACCAGAAATCCAGGCAGTACCAGTTGAGGGTGCCACGGTGGGCGCTGAACTGGGCAAACAGTTGGGTTTTGGCAGCGTCGAGGCTAAGATGACGGGCCTCGGCATATTTTTGCGGCAGATAGTGCAGCCAGAAATGATTGTCGAAATACAGGTCCAGCAGGGTGCCATCCATGTCCAGCAGAACCGTGTCGATGGCGTTCCAGTCAAGCATCGTGCGCACTACCTTCAATCAATATCAGAAATTGGAAACCGGGAAACAAGCATGCCGCAAAAACCTACCCTGTTGAGCCATGACATTGTGGCACAGAGCCGCCTGTTTGGCATCGAACGCCTGGAGCTGCGCTTCTCCAACGGCGAGGAGCGCGTGTATGAACGTCTGCGCACGCCACGCATTCCCGCCGTGATGGTGGTGGCGCTGAAAGATGAGAACACGGTGATCCTGATCCGCGAATATTCCTGCGGCACCGACGACTACCAGTTGAGCCTGCCCAAGGGCGCGTTCGATCATCATGGCGAGCATGTGTTTGAAGCGGCCAACCGCGAACTGATGGAAGAAGCCGGCTACGGCGCCAACCAGTTCACCGAACTGAAACGCCTGTCGCTGTCGCCCAGTTACATGGGCCATCTGATTCACATCGTGCTGGCGGAAGATCTGTACGAGAAACGCCTGCCCGGCGACGAGCCGGAACCCATTGAAGTATTCGAACATCCACTGGAAGACATCGACAGTCTGCTGGCGGCGGAGGATTTTACCGAGGCGCGTGCACTGGCCGCGCTGTACATGGTGCGTGACATTGTTCGCGCACGCAAACGCGAGCGGGGTGAGGCATGAGAGTGGACCGGGCAGAGCAGGAAAAATGGATGAGCCTGAGTCTGGAAATCCTGTTCAAGCTGGGCGCGCTGGCGCTGGTGATCGTGTGGTGTTACCGCATTCTGGAACCGTTTCTGATCATGATCATCTGGGGCACCATCATCGCGGTGGCGAGTTATCCCACTTATGAAATGCTGCGCCAGCGGTTTCGTCTGCGCGAAGGTGTTGCGGCGGTATTGATGGCGGGTTTGCTGATCACGGCGATCGTGGTGCCGGTGGTGATGATTTCCGACATCGTGATTGACAGTTCGCGCCAGTTGCTGGCGCAGATCAAACAGGGTGGGGTGTCGCTGCCGCTGCCGCCAGACAGCGTGAAAAACTGGCCGGTGGTGGGCGCCAAGGCCTGGGAGCTGTGGCACGACGCCGCCACCAATCTGATGAAGACACTGGCGCCGTTCCAGCCGCAGCTGAAAGCTGCTGGCAAGACGCTGCTGGGCGCGGCGGGTGGTGTGTCGCTGGCCATTCTGCAATTCGGTTTTTCCATTGTGGTGGCGGCTGTGCTGCTGGCCCATTCCGCTGCTGCCAGCAAGATGGCGCGCCGGATCAGCCGGCGTTTAGTAGGACGTGACGGTGTCGACATCATCGGTCTGGTGAGTTCCACCATTCGCAGTGTGACGCGCGGCATTCTCGGTGTGGCGTTCATTCAGGCAGTGCTGGCGGGCATGGGCTTTGCGGTGATGGGCATTCCGATGTCCGGTCTGCTGACGCTGGTGTGCCTGATCCTGTGCATCGTGCAGCTGGGTACCGCGCTGGTGGCGATTCCCGCCGTGATCTACGTGTTTTCCACTGCCGACACCGTGCCCGCCGTGATCTTCACCATCTACATGATTTTTGTCGGCGTGATCGACAACGTGCTGAAACCTCTGCTGCTGGGGCGCGGTGTGAAAGTGCCGATGCTGGTGATTTTTGTCGGCGCCATTGGCGGCTTCATTTCCGCCGGCATCATCGGCCTGTTCGTCGGCGCGGTGTTCCTGGTGCTGGGTTACCAGATGGCCATCGAGTGGCTGAAACTTACCGAGCAGCGCACGCCAGCGGCTGCCAGTACATTACCTCAACCCGATTCGTCGCAGGAGTCGACATGACACTCAACATGAGCCTCACCCTGAATCGCGAACTGCTGCAAAAGGTGCTCGGCATTGCAGAGCAGGCGGGCGCGGCCATTCGTGAAATCTACGAGCATCCCGACGAAGTGGCCGTCATCACCAAGTCCGACGATTCGCCGGTTACGGCGGCGGATCATGCCGCTCATGCCGTGATCGTGGCGCAGCTGGCACAACTGACGCCGCACATTCCCGTGCTGTCGGAAGAATCGGAAACGCTGGATTTTGCAGTGCGCAGTCAGTGGTCGCGCTACTGGCTGGTGGACCCGCTGGACGGTACCAAGGAATTCATCCAGCGCAGCGGCGAATTCACCGTGAACATCGCGCTGATTGACCGGCACCAGCCGGTGCTGGGGGTGGTGACGGTGCCGGTAAAAGATATTGCCTATGTGGGCGCGAAAAACGTGGGCGCATTCCGCATCGAGCAGGGCCAGTGGCAGCCGATTCACGTGCGTGCTGTTGCGGGCAGGAAACTCGGTGTGGTCGGCAGTCGCCGGCATGGTGCGGAGCGTCTGCAGCCGGTGCTGGAACATATCGAGCGCAGCGGCTTCCAGATCGACATGGCCAGCATGGGCAGCTCGCTGAAATTCTGTCTGATCGCCGAGGGCAAGGCCGACTGCTACCCGCGCCTGGGGCCGACCTCCGAATGGGACACCGCCGCCGCACAGGCGATTCTGGTGGAAGCGGGTGGCCGCGTGGTGGACACGCAGTTCGTGCCGTTGCAGTACAACCGCAAGGAATCGCTGCTCAATCCGGAATTTCTGGCGCTGGGCGATCCGGCCTTTGCCTGGCCGGAATATCTGCAGGTGACGCCGCAGTAATTCAAGGTGGTGTGCAGTTGTGTTCAGCGCTGAGTATCGCGCTGGCTCGGCGGTGGGTTGCCGTTCCTGCCGCGCCAGTTGCGATAGCGCATGTGCACACCCCGCGTCAGCGCCTGCGAATAGTCTTCCAGCAGATCCACGCCTACCAGCACGAACACCACCACCATGGACAGCTTGATCGCGCTGAAAATATTGCCCACTGCAATGCACACTCCGACGGCCGCGAGCGCCCAGATGGTGGCGGCCGACGTCACGCCGATCACCATGCCGTCCCGCGCCAGCATCACGCCGGCGCCCAGAAAACCGATGCCGGTGATCACCTGACCGATGATGCGCGAAGGGTCTGACACGTCATTGCTGACATGATTCGACGAGGCGATGAATACATAGGTACCCAGCACGATCAGCGCTGAAGTGCGGATTCCCACCGGCTTGCCCCGCAGCTGCCGTTCCAGTCCGATGATCAGCCCGCACAGCAGCGAAATGCCGATCGATTCCCAGTTGTACGGTTCGATATTGAGCCAGTCTGCTAACGTCATTACCTTCAATCCCGCCGTTGTTGCCACTTTTCAGTATAAGCAGCTCCTGCGTGTTTGCAGGGCCGTTGCCGACCTGGTGGTCCGGCTATCAGGAACGGTCAGGAATTTGGTATTTATGGCCAATGTGACGTTGCTGAAACGATGTTATTGATATGTCTCACAAGTACCACCTGTTAACGGAGTTCATGCATGTCCGCCGCCGGCTTTTCCACTGAAAACACCACCCCGGATGTCAGCCCCGAAGCGTCCGCCGACGCCCCCGCCCATCACACCACCATGCAGCACCAGTGGCCGGAGCCGATGACTCCCAAAGAGTGGGACCGGCGTTTCCCCGGCATTCTGGACGGGGTGGCGGTACTGGGCGGTGTGGCCAACGTGATCCTGCAGCTGGCCAGTCTGCCGGTGGGCCATGGGGTGGCAGAGAGCAAAGTGGAAAGCGGCGCCATCTTCAAGCACCCGATCAAGCGGGCACGCACCACCTTCACCTATCTGGCGGTGGCCATGCAGGGCACCACCGAGGAAAAACTGGCCTACCGCAAGGCCGTCAACAAGTCCCACGCCCAGGTGCGTTCCGACGCCAGTTCCCCCGTGAAATACAACGCCTTCGATCCTGCACTGCAGCTATGGGTGGCGGCCTGCCTGTACTGGGGCTTCATGGACACCTACAGCAAGATGCGTCCGCAACTGGATGCCGCCGACATGGCCGAGTTCTACCGTCTGGCCGAGCCGCTGGGCACCACATTGCAGGTACGTCCGGGCATGTGGCCAAAAGACGTCAACGCGTTCAACCAGTACTGGGAAGAGGGTCTGCAGAAGCTGCACATCGACGATACCGTGCGCACCTTCCTGCAGAAACTGGTGGACCTGCGCTTCCTGAATCCGGTCATCAGCCGCCTGTTTGGCCCCTTCAACCGTTTCATTACCATTGGCTTCCTGCCGCAGCGGGTGCGCGAGGAAATGCACTTTACCTGGAGCGCGAAGCAGCAGTACCGGTTTGGCCAGTTCATGGCGGTGGTGGCTCTCATCAACAGCTTCCTGCCGCGCGTGGTGCGCCAGTTCCCGTTCAATCTGGTGATGTGGGATTTCCGCCGCCGTCTGCGCAAGGGGCTGCCGCTGGTCTGATCCGGCGGCAGTGGGTGGTTCGCAATCCCCGGCGGGCGGGACTATGCTGAAGGCGATAACAAAAACCAGCAGGGAGCCCGCCGCATGGACCTTTATTTTTCCTACACCTCCACCTATTCCCAGAAAGTTCTGCTCGGTCTGTATGAAAAGAATGTGGCGTTCACGCCGCACCTGATCGATCTGGCCAGTGATGAACAGCAGCGGGCCTATCACGAGCTGTATCCGTTCGGCAAAGTGCCGCTGCTGGTGCGTGACGACGGCCGCCTGCTGCCGGAATCCAGCATCATCCTCGATTACGTCGATTTCACCTTTCCGCAGGCACCGCAACTGATTCCCCGTGATCCCGAACAGGCCCGCCATGTGCGCCTGATCGACCGCATGTGCGATCTGTATCTGAATGATCCGGTGGTGAGTCTGATTCTGGAAAGCTGGAAGCCGCAGGACCGGCAGGATCTGATGATGATGGACAAGGCGGTGGAAAGGGTGGGCACCATGTACCGCTTTCTTGATGCCCAGCTGCAGAATCATGCGTATCTGGCCGGCGAAACCTTCACACTGGCCGACTGCGCCGCCATTCCGCCGCTGTATTACGCCAAAGCGTTTGCGCCGATCGAGCCGCTGGCGAAGCTGCAGCAATACTGGGAGCGCGTGTCGCAGCGGCCCGCGTTCCTGCGCATGCACAAGGAAGCCGAGCCGCATGTGCGGGCACTGATGGGCGCCGCCTGACGCTGCATTTACAACCCTTCCTGCAGGCGGAGCCGCTCAGTGCTCCGCCGCTTTTCCCGCCGAATGGAATTGCAATTCCGGCATGATCTGAAAATCCCGCGTCACCGCCAGATCCCGCTGCCGCAACTCCGGCTCCAGCAGCTTCCACACCTTTTCGTTGTTGTAGAACGGCGTGCTGGGCCACATGTGGTGGATCAGGTGATAGTTCTGGAACTGCAGCAGCGGATTGAGCAGCCATTCCTTGCCGAAGCGCACGGTGGTGGCCAGCGTGAAATTCTTCGACTGGCGGATTTCCACTTTCTCATTGGGCCAGTGCGCGTGCGGCAACCAGAAAAAGGAAAAGCCGATGGCAATGAATGCCAGCCGCGATGGAATCAGGAACAGCATCAGGTATTCAAAACCGTGTCCCGATGCAATCAGCGCCACGATGAACAGCAGACCGCCACCGATGTAGGGCAGCGCGGCGCGCAGGGCTTTTTTCGCCGACGCATCCTGACTGGTGAGCGCGCGAATCAGGTAGTGCGCGTCGATGGTGATCCAGCGCAGCGGCAATGACCAGGCCGGGCCGTGGCTCCAGACGTCGATGTCCTTTTCGTCATTGGTGTGGCGGTGGTGCTGGAAGTGGCCCCAGCGGAACAGTTCCAGCGAGGCAATCGGATTGAAAATGGTGGAACCCAGCTGGCCGATGAACTCGTTCAGTTTTTTGTTCCTGCTCACGCTGCGGTGAATGGCATCGTGGATGATGCTGAAGAACCAGTAATACACCACCGCGATGCCCAGCGAGGCGAGGTAGATGTTCAGCGCGCCGGTGAAGCCCGCCACCATGAAAAACAGGGCGCCGCTGATGCACGCGGCCGCCAGCAGCAGGGTGGGGATGGCGTATTCCGGTGCGCGGGTGAGGGCCTTGAATTCCGCCTGCTTGGCGTCGGGAATGGCGATGACGGAGCCCGGATCGTTCTTGTCGCGGCTGGCCCGGTGGGTGGAAATGGTGGCGGCA
Source organism: uncultured Moraxellaceae bacterium (assembly GCA_964491665.1). Taxonomy (GTDB): domain Bacteria; phylum Pseudomonadota; class Gammaproteobacteria; order Pseudomonadales; family Ketobacteraceae; genus Ch67. Next base: position 780 of record CAZBII010000180.1, on the reverse strand, counting down.
GTCATGCGTGGAGTCCCCTCTGGCGATTGTCAGGTTTTTATACCATGTCGGGGGCGGGTTGGGATGTGAGGAATTCCCGGAGGGGGTGGTAACTGTCCTGGTTTGCCAGTGGCAGGCACTGTTTCAATGATCAATGCCCATCTGCCGGTAGAACTCCAGCACCACTGTGTCAGCTTTCACATCTTTCATGGCGATCGGCTTGGCCAGTGTAATACCGTCGATCGACTTGGCGCGGGACAGCGCCACATACAGCTGCCCCGGCGCAAAGGTTCCACTACCCAGATCCAGCGTCAGATGCTCCAGCGTCAAACCCTGTGACTTGTGGATGGTAATGGCCCAACCCAGAGCCATGGGAAGTTGTTCGAAGGTTCCAATCTGTTCCTGCTCGATTTTCTTGAGGGCATGGTTGTAGGTGTATTTGAGCTTGTGCCAGGTTTCCCGGCCCACCAGCACCACATTATCGCTCTTGTGTTTTTTCACCCGGATATGATCCGCTTCCAGCCCCACCACTTCACCGGTATCGCCATTGATCCACTGCGGTTTATTGTTTTTCAGGAAAATCACCCGCGCACCAATCTTCAGCTCCAGACGATCCGGCACCGGCAGCTTCCATTTATTCACCGGAATTTGCCCGGTCACCACCGCCTCATACACCTGTAAATCACCGGGCAGCGCATCCAGCTCCTTGGTATTGATACTTCTGGCAGCCGCATTGGTCGGCACCAGATACACGCCAGTGGGTGCATCCGCAGGCTTGTCGCGGAAACAGCGCCGGTTCAG
>CAZBII010000179.1:0-9384 GCA_964491665.1 uncultured Moraxellaceae bacterium | reverse complement strand
CCAGATAGTTTTGGAACAGGCGTTCCCCGCACACGCGGGGATGAACCGGATTCTATTGGTTGTCTCAGTCGTACTATTTCGCGTTCCCCGCACACGCGGGGATGAACCGTTGCCCTGTTATCGGCACCTGCTGCGACTGCGGCGTTCCCCGCACACGCGGGGATGAACCGCCACATTCGCCCGCGTGGTGTCGCCGGATTGCGCGTTCCCCGCACACGCGGGGATGAACCGAACTGGCAGATCTTGAGGCTAATAGATCTGTAGTGTTCCCCCACGCACGCGGGGCTCCCGATGTGCGTGACTCCGTTGGTACAGCAATAAGAAATGCACACCAAAAGGCCATTTTAAGATCTGGCTAATTTTGAATCTGATATTTGTAAGAAAGAAGCCTCCCACGCCCCGACAGACTCTCCCACGCCCCGACAGACTCTCCCACGGCCCCGATAGACTCTCCCACGGCCCCGGCAGGCTCTCCCACGGCCTCGGCAGGCTCTCCCACGGCCCTGGCAGGCTCTCCCACGGCCCCGGCAGGCTCTCCCACGGCCTCGGTAGGCTCTCCCACGGCCCCGGCAGGCTCTCCCCCCATCATTTCATTCGATTCTCGGAATATTCTGGGCACCCAGGTTTCCATTTTTAGGTATCGATGTCTTGTCCAGAATGTTCCGCCTGATTCGGAATAGTGGGCAGGTGGTTGCGCCCCTGCGAGGCGGCTTGCGTATAATCCCCACCTCTCTCCACCACCATTCAGACCCCATGAATCCCCGCACCCTGCTCGACACCACCCGCAACCGGCTTGCCCCCGTCCTCACGCCCGTGCTGGCGTTTCTCCAGCGGCATCCGCGTCTGCTGGCGCTGGTGAGTTTCGGCTCCGGGATTGCCAGCTTCTTTCTCGTCAATCGCCAGAATCACTCCGCCGGGCTGATTGCAATCGTGCTGCTGGTGAGCTGGCTGTGGCTGCTGCTGGAGAACCTGATTACGCAGAGTCTGGCGCGGCGTTTCCGGCTGGAGATTCCTCCGCGCCTGCTGCAGTACGGCACGCAGATGATTCATCAGGAAAGTCTGTTCTTCGTGCTGCCGTTTTTTCTGGTGACCACCACCTGGAACAGTGGGCAGGCGGCCTTTACCGGTGTGCTGGTGGTGGCGGCGCTGGCGTCGATCACCGATCCGGTCTATTACCGCTGGCTGGCGCTGCGACGGCTGGCGTACATGGCGTTTCACACGCTGGCGCTGTTTGCGGTGCTGCTGACGGCGCTGCCGGTGATCGTGCATCTGACTACCGATGAAACCTACCGCTATGCCACGGCGGCCACAGTGGTGCTGGCGGTGCCGACCCTGTTCCGTTTTGCCATCGAAGGCGGGCTGTGGAAGGGACTGCTGCGGCTGGTGGCGATGATTGCGCTGCTGGCGGCGACGCTCTGGTTCGGCCGTTACTGGGTGCCGCCGGCCACCCTGTGGCTGACCGATGTGCATGTGGCGACAGAAATCGACAGTGCCAGCCGCAAGCCCGGCGCGGGTATCAAGCAGATCAGCCAGCAGCAGCTACAGGCGCAGGGGTTGTATGCCTATACGGCCATCCGGGCGCCGCGCGGTCTGGGCGAGCAGGTGTACCATGTCTGGGTGCACGAGGGGCGCGAGGTGGAGCGGATCGCGCTGAATATCAGGGGCGGGCGCGAGCAGGGCTATCGCACCTGGACCCACAAGACCCGTTTCCCCGAGCGGTCCGCTGGCCGCTGGCAGGTGCAGGTGGTGACGGGGGCCGGGCAGATGATCGGCGTGGTGCGGTTCGAGGTGGAACCCTGACGGTGGACAATGCCCGCAGGCCCACTAGCATTAGTATCAGAAACGATCAATCGACGGCGTGTAGAGAAGACGGATTGGGCATGGCGGTTTCACGGGCAGACAGGAAAGGCTTGGCGCGGGGACTGACACAGGTATCGCTATGCATGGCGCTGAGCTGTCTGCCGGCCGCTGCATTGGCCCATTCCCGGTCGTCGCAGGACCTGCTGGACATGTCGATGGAAGAGCTGATGCAGGTGCGGGTTACCACCTCGACGCTGTCGGATGAAAGCCTGAAAACCGTGCCATCCTCCATGACTGTTTATAGCCGCGCGGACATCCGCCGGCTGGGCCTGACCCATCTGCGCCAGCTGATCAATCTGGTGCCGGGTTACCAGGGCAGCCGGGCCGACGATTCCGGTCTGAGTTTTTCCCTCTCCAGCCGGGGCCGGCGCGTTGGCAGCAGCGGCCGCGAAGTGCTGATCCTGATCAACGGGCAGCGTCTGAATAACGACTGGACCGGCGGCGCCGGCCAGCACACCAATCTGATCCCCATCGAAAACGTTGAGCGCGTGGAGCTGATTCGCGGCCCCGGCTCGGCGCTGTATGGCAGCAACGCCATGATGGGGGTGATCAACATCATTACCCGCAGCGACCGTGAACTGACGGTGAGTGCCGGCAACGACGGCTATCGCCACAGCAGCGCGCAGTGGCAGGCGCAGGGTGAAGTGGGCAAAGTCGAACTGTATGCCCGCGATACCCGCAGCGACGGTGAAGACCTGACCCTGTACGAACCCTTTACCAATCCCGCCACGCCAGTAACGATCGACAGCGCCGATCCCTATCGCGCCAACGATGTCTACCTGCGCACGGTGGTGGGCGAATTCACCCTGAGCGGCATGGCCAGTTCCCGCGATGGCCAGCAGTTCTATGTGGCCGGTTACGCGGATGATGCGTCCAATTCCTACGACACCCGCGCCGACCATGTGAATCTGGGCTGGCGTCATGAACTGGGTAACAACCTGACGCTGGAAGGACATCTGTTCCAGAGCCAGCGGCAGTTGTCGGTGCTGTCGGCGGTGTCGCTGGTGCCGTATGCGATTCTGGAAGGTTCCACCGATGAGCGGGAGCGGGGTGCGCAGTGGATTCTGCAGGGGCGCATTGACGAGGCGCGCTGGCTGGTGGGCTGGGAGTGGCGCAATCCCATCCTGACCGACACGCAGTATTTCTTCGGTCCGCCCGCCAATCCCACGCTGGTGCAGGCCTATCAGGCGCCGGAAGACGATCGCACCATTCGCGGCTGGTTTGCCCAGTACCAGCAGAAAATGACGGACTCGCTGGAGCTGATCGCCGGTCTGCGCCACGACCATTATTCCGATTTCGGCGAGCATCTGAGCCCGCGTCTGGGACTGGTGCAGCAGGCCGGGCAGTTCGACACGTTCAAGCTGCTGTACTCGGAAGCGTTCCGTGCGCCGTCGCGGATTGAAACCTCGGTGATCAGTCCGGAGTTCGAAAGCAATCCCGATCTGGACCCGGAAACTGCCCGCACCACCGAATTCATCTGGCTGCATCTGTTCGAGCAGGGCTATGTGTCCAGCACGCTGTTCAACACCCGCATCGATGGCGCGATTCTGGAAACGGTGACACCGCTGCTGCGCCGTACCTGGGTGAACAGCCAGCAGTCGGTGTCGGGGCTGGAAACGGAGTGGCTGTACCACTGGACAGAAAACTGGCAGTCGCGCCTGGCGTTTACGCGGCTGTGGAAGCTGGATACGGACGTCAGCGCCGAATCGGCGTCGTTGCTGGGCGGCAGTGTGAGTTATGAAAACCGTGGCTGGACGCTGTCACTGCTGGCCAATTTCCAGGGGCCGAAAAAAGATGCCAACGAGCAGGATGTGCCTGCCGACATTACGTCCACCGAATACACGCGCTTTGGCGGACGCACGCTGTATGGCGTTCATCTGGGTTACCAGATTCTGCCGCAGTTGAATCTGTATCTGCACGGCGACAACCTGTTCGACAAGCAGTATTACGCTCCCGCCAACCGCGCGCCCAATTCGGTGGGCGCGCCGGGCAATGGCCGTTTGCTGCTGGCGGGTTTTCGCTGGCAGATAGACTGACGCTGCCGGCGTTTCATTTGGCCGGCACGAAATCCCACTCGATATCCACTTCCAGTTTGCCCGTGTAATTCTCGTAGACGCCGACGCGCCCGACCACCGGCTCGGTGGGGGTCAGTGTGACATGCTTGCTGCCTTTGGCCGGCGCCACCCCCAAGGTATTGAAGACCAGTTCGCTGACGATTTTGGGCAGCGCGTTGTGCTGCGCGTGGGCGTCGTCCTGACGGGCGCCGCGGTTTGCCTCGGTGAAAATATAGTGGCCGGTGAGGCCGGGAAAACTCACGCTGCTGCGATAGAGAATGTTGTCCTTGATGTCCAGCGTGCTGCTGTTGCCAACACACAGCATGTTGAGTTCGTCTTTGGTGCCGGTGGATTTTCCCGTAAAGGTCTGGGTGTAGGGTTGCATGCCCGCGACATCGGCGTAGGCGCCCTCGACTTTTTCATTCACGTCGATGGTCAGGCTGGCGGGGCAGTCCAGCTGGCCGGTGTACAGCAGGAAGCGCTCGTCCGGTGCGGTTTCTTCCTCGTCGGAAAATTTTCCCTGCATGGCATTCTGGATTTTGGTCATGTCGCGTTGCGCCTGGGCCATGGCCTTCTGCGCGTATTCGGGATCGTGCATGTTGACGCTGGTGGGCGCGCCGTCGGTTTGCAGGTCGGCGCTGAAGCGTGCGCGATAGGAGAACGTGCCCTTGCTCCATTCCCCCTGCGATTTGGTGGCGTCTTCGCCAGTGGCGGTGACGGTGACGGTCATGCGCGCGGTCTGTTCGGCAAGCACGGCCGGGCAGGGCAGGGCGAACAGCGATGCCAGGGCAGCGGTCGCCAGGGAGTGCAGGGGGCGTGACATGATGAGGTGGCTCCAACAAGGATGCGGACAGTTGCTGCGCAGTATATTGAGCGCGCGATGGACGGGTTAAGAGGCTTATGGCCAGCCGTGGAAAGGCAAAATTCACGCCCGGCGCTGGCGGTACGCATTCCGGCGTGGCTGGTGTACTCTTGTGGCAGTTTCATTGCAGGAAGGGGAAATATCGTGCCGCGTAGCATTCGTATTGTTCTGTTTGCACTGGCGGGTGTGCTGGCGCTGGTGGCGCTGGCGGTGGGCGCGCTGGTGCTGTTTGTGAACCCCAATGATTATCGTGAGGATGTCAGCCGGCTGGCGCGGGACAAGGCCGGCGTCGAGCTGAAACTGGGCGGCGAGCTGGGCTGGAGTTTCTATCCGGTGCTGGGTTTCCGCGCGCAGGATGTGGGCCTGGCCTTGCGCACTGGCGCGCCGCAACTGGTGCAGGTGGATGCGTTCTCGGTGGGCGTGCGGCTGCTGCCGCTGCTGTCGCAAAAAATCGAGGTGGATGCGCTGGATGTCAGCGGTCTGCGTGCGCACCTGATTGTCGACGCGAACGGCAACAATAACTGGCAACCGCCGCAGACGGCTCCGGCACTGAGCGCAAATGATGCCGGCAGTGCTGCTCCCGCGCCGGCGGTGACCGGTGCCACAACGGAATCGTCGTCTGCGGCGGAAATCCACATTCCCAAAATCACAGTGCGCGATTCGCAGATCCGCTATGAAGACAAAAAAGCCGGGCTGGATTACATCGTGGACGTGCCGGTGCTGGAGCTCACCGATGTCAGTCTGGGGCAGGCCTTTCCGCTGTTGCTGCAGGCCCGCGTGCGCGACGGCAAAAAGCTGGATCTGGATCTGGCGTTGCAGGCGCAGGTGAAATTCGATCCGAAGGCGGATGTTGCTGAGGTGAAAATCAGCCAGCTGCAGGTGGCGAATGTGATCGCCAGCGGCCAGGTCAGTGCCAGCGCGCTCAGTGCGGAGCCGCAGTTCAGCGGCAAGCTGGCCACGGAAAATTTCGATCTGAAAGCGTTGCTGAAAACGCTGGCCATCGAGCCGCCCTCCACCCAGGACGCGGATGCACTCACCCGTGTGCAGGTGGACCTCGCCTTCAGCGGCACGCCGCAGCAGATTCGCATTGCGCCGCTGCAGCTGAAACTGGATGACAGCACCCTGAGCGGCGAAGCTGCGATTACCGATGTGGCCACGCAGGCGGTGCGGTTTGATCTGAAACTGGACCGTCTGGATGTGGATCGTTATCTGCCGCCGGAATCCAAAACCGGCAAAACGGCGGCAGTGCCTGCGACTGGCAAGGCGCCCGCAACTGCGAAAGGCGATCTGATTCCGGTGGAGGCGTTGCGCGGTCTCAACGTGAAAGGCACGTTCAACGCCGGCGAAGTGGTGGTGAAGAAAATTCCTGTGCGCGATGTGGGTCTCAGCATTCGTGCCCGCAATGGCGATGTGCAGTTGAATGATCTGGCCGCCAAGCTGTTGCAGGGATCGCTCGCCGGCAATGTGGGTGTGGATGTGCGCGGTGCGCAGCCGAAAATTGCCACGAAGATTGATCTCAATAATCTGCAGCTGAAAGACCTGCTGGCGCCGTTTGTGCCGGTGGAGGTGTTGAGCGGACGTTCTTCGCTGAATCTGAACACCAGCACGCAAGGCAATGACATGGACACGCTGCTGCGGCAGGCGCTGGGCCAGCTCGACCTGAATCTGGCGGACGGTGTGTTGCATGGTGTGAATCTGAATCAGGTGGTGGTGGATGCGCTGAAACAGAAGATGGGTGATTTCACCGTGCTGATGCCGGATTACGAAACCCGTCTGCCGAAGGCGCTGAAAGGCGACACGCAGATCCGCAATCTGCTGGCCAACATGAAAGTGGAAAATGGCCATCTGCTGACGCCGGGATTGAACGCGCAGACCGACGCCGGGGAGTTCAAGGCGTCTGGCGACATCGATCTGGTGGCGCAGTCATTTGATTATCGCTTTGGTGTGGTGCTGTCCTCGCTGGCCGATCACAAGTATCTGAAAGGCGCGGAATGGCCGGTGCGGTGCAGGGGCAGCGCCAGCATTCCAGTGCAGGACTGGTGTCGTCCGGATATGGGTGCCATCGGCGGTGTGCTGCAAAAAGCGGCCGGCATCGCGCTGCGGGAAAAGGCGACGGAAAAACTGGGCGAAAAGCTGGGTATCAAGGGTGCCAGCGAAGCGGAAGTGAAACAGCAGGTGCAGCAGAAAGCGCAGGAAAAAGTGAACGAGCAGCTGAACAAGCAGTTCGACAAACTGTTCAAGCGCAGCAAGAAAAAAGAGGAAGCTGCAGCGGCGGCCAGTGCTCCCGCTGCAGCGCCGGAACCGTCGACAGCGGAACCGTCGACAGCGGAATCAGCACCGGCCGAACAGCCCGCTGCCGAAACCGCACCGGCAGAAACTCCCGCGAACTGAACACCTGCAAACGGCAGACAAAAAAAGGGGCCACATCGTGCGGCCCCTTTTTATTCGGCAGACGGTTTATTCCGGCAGACGGCTTACCACTCGATGCCTTCCTGCGCCTTGATGCCCTGTTCAAACGCATGCTTCAGCGGATTGATCTCGCTGACCGTGTCCGCATTCTCGATCAGGTCACGGTGGGCGGCGCGTCCGGTCACGATCACGCTCTGGTGCGCGGGCCGTTTCATGATCGCCGGCAGCACTTCCTCGATGGTCAGATAGCCGTACTTCAGCATGTAGGTGATTTCATCCAGCACCACCAGTTGCACCTCCGGATCACGCAGCAGCGGCAATGCATGCGCCCAGGTGTCGCGGGCGGCGGCCATGTCGGTTTCGCGATTCTGGGTTTCCCAGGTGAAGCCGGTTTTCATCTGGTGCAGGGTCAGGCCGGGAGTGCCTTCCAGAAACAGGATCTCGCCGGTCTGCTGGGTGCCCTTGATGAACTGGATCAGTCCCACCTTGAAGCCATGCCCCAGCGCGCGCACGGCAGTGCCGATAGCCGAGCTGGTCTTGCCCTTGCCGTTGCCGGTGATCACGATGAAAACCCCGCGCTCGGTCTGGGCATTGGCAATCTTTTCATCCACCAGTGCCTTGCGGCGCTGCATGGCTTTTTTGTGGCGTTCGTTGCGGTCGTCGGTGGACATGGGCAGGCGGTTTCCCGGAGTCAGATTGAAAGGGTGCAGGTTGCACGACGCCCGGCTTGATAGCATGGATGGCGCAGGCAGGCAAATACAGCCTGTGTGGATATTCGGTTAATTGCTTGATTGCACAGTAGTTTGCGGGAATGTTGCGTGGGCGCCTGCCGCGCGCCGGTGGCGCCTGCCGGAATCTTATCCATACTTTGAATAACGATAATGACATTCCCTTCCGGGCAGGTTTCCTCTCATGGCGTCTACCAATCCACTTGCAGCTGGCAGCTCTGGCTTGACCGCGCACCCCGTGATTACCACGTCGGATGAGCTGCGCCATCACCATCAGGCGTTCTACCAGTACACCGCGCGCCCGCTCGGCGAGATCCTGCTGGACATGGATGCGATTACAGCCGCACAACTGAGTGATGCGCTGGCGCAGCAGAAAACCAGTCACAAGCGGCTGGGAGAAATCCTGCAGGACAACGGTGTGGCCACGCGCGAACAGGTGCTGCGCGCGCTGAGTGAACGTTTCGGCGTGCCGTTCATCAATCTGCGCCAGTTCGATGTGGATCCGAAAGCGTTGCCGTGTGTGCCCGCCGCGTTTGCGCGCAAGCACATGGTGATTCCGGTGCTGCTGGATGGTGACCGTCTGCTGGTGGCCATGTCCGATCCCACCGACACCGAACTCATCAACATGCTGCGTTTCATTGCCGGCAAGGTGCTGGAGTTCTGCATTGCGCCGGCAGACGATATCGCCTATGCCATCAGTAATTATTACGGCAACCAGGAAGTGCAGACAGCGCTCGACGACATGACGGTGTTCACCCGCGACGAGCCGTTTCATCTCGACGCCAACAGCGAGGAACAGCTCGGCAACGAACGCCCCGTCGTCCAGCTGGTGCAGACCGTCATTTCCGATGCCATGGTGCGGCAGGCGTCCGATATTCACATCCGTCCGCGCGAAAAAGTCGTGGATCTGTTTTTCCGCGTCGATGGTGTGCTGCAGAAAATACGCTCCTTCAACAAGAAGCTGCTGCCGGCGGTGGTGAGCCGCATCAAGATCATCGGCAACATGGATATTTCCGAGCACCGTCTGCCGCAGGATGGCCGCTCGCGCATCCGCTATCTGGAAAAGGATGTCGATCTGCGTCTGTCGGTGATTCCCACCATTTATGGCGAGAGCGTGGTTATCCGCCTGCTGGACACGCAGTTCGCGCTGAAGAATCTGGAGCAGCTGGGATTCGATGCCGCCGATGCATTCCGGCTGCGCCATCTGCTCACGCGCACCAGCGGTATTTTCCTGGTGACCGGTCCCACCGGTTCCGGCAAATCCACCACGCTGTACACCGCGCTGGATCACGTGAAGGCGAGCAACGTCAACATCATCACCGTGGAAGATCCGGTGGAATATCACATCGACGGCATTGCGCAGATCCAGGTGAATCACGCCACCGGCTACAGTTTTGCCCGCGCGCTGCGCCACATTCTGCGCCACGATCCCGACGTGATCATGGTGGGCGAAATCCGCGATCAGGAAACC
>CAZBII010000178.1:0-9425 GCA_964491665.1 uncultured Moraxellaceae bacterium | reverse complement strand
TTATAGTTGGCATGCTTTTGCGACATCCTGCACGTATCATTGGAAAAATCTGTCTCGATTTGGGGAAGGAACACCAACCATGCCAGGCGCATTGCTCAGAAGCGGAAAACTGCAGGAGTTCAAACCGCTGGGGGAAGACGGCCAGCCGGTCTACACATCCGCGCTGCAATTGCGCGAAGCCATCCGCCTGAAACTGGGACGCGACGCCGCCCACTGCCTGGCGGTTCCGCAACGCAACGAAACCGGCGACAGCATCGACTGGTACGCACCGGAGGAAGGCGATGTGGTGCCCTGGTCCGCCGCCACCGATGAAGAGCGCGTGCAGGCCAAGGTGCAGCTGCAGGAGATGCACGCCAAACTGCTCACCGTCGGCGAGAGCATGCGCGGCGAGCAGAATCGCGAACGGCAGATATTTGGTCGCCTGCTGGAAAAAGTCATTTTCTTCCCCGACGATTCCCACGTTTATCTGGTGAACGGCAAGCCGGTGCTGACCTTCTGGGGCTTCACCGATCCGCACGGTTCTTCCACTGACAATCCGCTGGGGCGCCTGCAGCCGCGCGTGACGCAGCCGGTTGCCCAGTCCGTTGCTGCCGAGCCGCAACGTGCGCCTGAACCGGTGCCGCCCCCCGTGACGCCCGTGGCGAAAAAACGCTTTCCCTGGTGGTGGCTGCTGCTGATTCCCCTGCTGCTGTTATTGCTGTTTTTCCTGCTGCGGTCCTGCGCACCGGAAGTGCCGCTGCCGTTCGTTACGCCGGAGGTCACCGAAGAACCGCCGGTAGAGGAAATCCGCGACGGCGTGCGTTATGACGCGGATGGCAACGTTATCAGCACAACCAATGGCGTGAGCGAATCCACCGCCACCGGCGAGGCACTGCCGCCAGCTGAAGGCGAACAGGCAGCACCGGAGGTTCCACCGGAAGAAATGGCGCCGGAAGAAGCTGCCCCGGAAGAAAGCGCAGCTGAAGAACCCGCCCCCGAATTGCAGCCGGAGGAACCGCCAGTGCCGGAAGAACAGGCTGGCGAGGAACCGGCAGCCGAAGAACCCAAGCCCGAAGAGCCGCCGGCCGAAGAACCCAAACCGGACGAACAGCACGCGCCGGAACTGCAACCGGAACAGCCACCCGCACCGGAGCAGAAACCGGAAGAACAGAAGCCGGAGAACAAGCCACAACCCGCTCCTCCGGAACTACAGGACCCCAAACAGCAGCAGGGACAGAAACCAGCCGGCCAGCAACCTCCGAAGCCGCTGGAAATTCCCGCTGACGCCACCAAGTCCGGCAAGACGGATTTCCTCAACGGCAAATGGAAGGCCGGCGCCGGCATCCAGGACGCGCGCACAGGCAAACCCATGCGCTTGGACTACGATTTCAAGGACGGCAAGGGTCAGGTGAAAATCAGCGGTGACGGCGTGGAGTGCGTCGGCGACGTGAACGCGGCGGTGGGTGGCAGCGGACTCACCATCGACAATGCCGGCCAGGCCAAGTGCAACGACGGCAGCACGTACAAGCTGCCCAAGGTCACGTGCAAGCCCGGCGCCACCAGCGCGGCAGACTGCACCGGCCAGTACGACAACAGCAATAAATTCCCCATGTCCATCAAGCAGGGCGGCTAACAGGCGGAAACCAACACAATGTTGCCAGACATCATCAATTACGAAGACAAGCTCACCCTGATCATGGGCAGCGGCATCCAGTTTCTGGATTTCGCGCTGAAGCTGGATCTGCGCCGGGAAGCCGCCGGCGAATTTGCGCCGCAGCGCAGCAACCTGTCGCTGGCGCGCCTGCAGCATGACGAACGCAGCGACCAGTATTTCAATCCCGCCGAACCGGGTGTGGCGGTGGCGCCGAAACTGAGCGTGCCGATGGACCAGTCCATGGCGCTGCTGAGCGACATCTGGCTGCCGCTGCCGTTCTTCCGCATGAGTCCGCCGCGCCGCTTTGCCGATGGCCCGTCCAACTGGGCGCGGGTGCGCATCGTGCCGCTGGCCGAGGGCGAGGACACCGAAGGCAACACCCATCGCGTCACTTTCGCGTTCGACACCAAGGTATTCGTCAGCCGCAGCGACACCGCCTATCTCGCTCCCACCACCGACGATGTGAAAGCCGGCACCAGTTTCGCGCTGGCCTGTCGCGCCAATGAAATGGGCTGGTTTCTGGAACTGGACTGGATCGACGGCTGGCTGCAGGAAATTTTTGCCGAGCAGGCGCAAGCCCGTCTGCGCATGCAGCGCGACGACATTGAAGACGAGCGCAAGCAGCTCACCCATCAGGCCCACTACCTGAACCTGCTGCACCTGCTGGGCACGCAACTGGAAGTGCCGGAAATCAAGGTGATCTCGAATACCGCCACCGACCTGCACAAGCCGATCCAGGTGGACATGGTGCTGGACGTGGGCAACTCGCGCACCTGCGGCATTCTCATCGAGGATCATCCGCAGGAAAGCGACGGCCTGCGCAAGCGCTACGAACTGGAACTGCGCGATCTCACGCAGCCGGCGCACATTTATGCCGAGCCATTCGAAAGCCGCGTCGAGTTCGCCCAGGCGGTGTTCGGCAAGGATCATTTTTCCGTGCAGAGCGGCCGCAGCGAAGCCTTCCTCTGGCCAACCATCGCACGGGTGGGACGCGAAGCCGGACGGCTGGCCAGCCGCCGGCGCGGCACCGAAGGTTCCACCGGTTTGTCGAGTCCGAAACGCTATCTGTGGGATGAGGAAAGCTACGAACCGGGCTGGCGTTTCAACTGCGCGTTTGTGAAATCGGAAAGCGAACCGCACGCCACCGCCGCACCGGTCGCCAGCCTGATCAATGAACTGGGCGATGCGCTGTACACGCTGCCGATGGAAGAGCGCATGCCGGTGTTTCACCCGCACTATTCGCGCAGCTCGCTGATGACCTTCATGCTGTCGGAAGTGCTGGCGCAGGCGCTGATGCAGATGAACAGTCCGTCGCAGCGGCTGAAACTGAGCCACGCGAAAGTGCCGCGTCATCTGCGCTCGATCATTCTTACCGTGCCGCCGTCGATGCCGAAACCGGAGCGGGAAATTTTTGCCAAGCGCATGAAGCAGGCGCTGGGTCTGGTGTGGAAGAGCCTGGGCTGGCATCCGGAAGACGACAACATTGAAGGCGACGGACAAGCCAAGGCCTGGCCGCCCTTCCCCAGTATTCATGTGCAGTGGGACGAAGCCACCTGCGGTCAGGTGGTGTATCTGTTCAGCGAAACGCAAAACAATTTCGGCGGTCGGCCGGAGGAATTTTTCGCTGCGCTGGCGCGCCCCGACAAGCAAGATCGCAAGCGGCTGTCGATTGCGTCCATCGACATCGGCGGCGGCACCACCGATCTCGTCATTACCGAATACCATCTCGACAACGGCCAGGGCAGCAACGTCTACATCGTGCCGGAGCAGCGTTTCCGCGACGGTTTCAAGGTGGCGGGCGACGACATCCTGCTGGAAGTGATCCAGAAATTCGTGCTGCCCTGGCTGGGCGACGCGCTGAAAAAAGCCGGCGTCAATGATCCGCAGCCGCTGCTGTCGCGCCTGATCGGCAACGAGCCGGTGAAGGTGCAGGAAGCGGTGCTGCGGCAACAGCTGGCGTTGCAGGTGCTGAGCCCGATCGGCCTGCGTCTGCTGAAGGAATATGAAAAATATGATCCGCTGGAACCGGGCAGCCTGGGCACCTTCACTTTTGGCGATCTGCTGGCAGGACACGAAGCGCCGACGCCGGATGTGATCGAATACGTGAACACCGCCGTGCGCCGCACACTGGGCGCCAACGCGCCGGACTTCAACATTCTGGAAACGCCGATTGCGGTGAACCTGCGCAAGATGCACGAAGCCTTCCTCGGCAACCGCATGAACATCTGCAAAACGCTGAAGGCGCTGAGCGAGATCGTGCACTGCTACCAGTGCGACGTGCTGCTGCTGACCGGCCGGCCGTCGCGTCTGCCGGGCATTCAGGCGGTGTTCCGCAGCCTGCTGCCGCTGCCACCGGGGCGCATCCTGCCGCTGCATCATTACCGCACCGGCGGCTGGTATCCGTTCCACAAGCAGGGTCGCATCGACGATCCCAAAACCACTGCCGCCGTCGGCGCCATGCTGTGCCTGCTGGGCCGCAGTCTGCGTCTGCCGAACTTCTTCTTCCGCTCCGCCGCGTTCAAGCCCTACTCCACCATCAAGTATCTGGGCCTGATCGACAACAACAACGTGGTGAAGGAAAGCAACGTCTATTATCAGGCGATCAATCTGGACGATCCCGATTACGAGCTGCCGGACACGCCGTTCGAACTGCGCGGTTCCATGCGGCTGGGTTTCCGCCAGCTGGCCGCCGAACGCTGGGCCGCCGCGCCGCTCTACACCATCACCGTGGTGGACAAGAAACTGAGCGAGGCGCTGGCGTCGGAAGGTCAGGTGCTGAAAGTGCGGCTGCAGGCCAAGCGCAACAACGCCAATCCGGCGGAAGGCACCGAGCGTTTCGTGATTGCGGGCATCGAGTCCGACAAGGGCTCGGTGAGCAGCCGGGCGCTGAAACTGCAACTGAATACCCTGTCCGATGCCGGACTGGGCGAATCCCAATACTGGCTCGATAGCGGAAGCGTGTTTCGATGAGCGGCGCAGACCACAAAACCAGCCCCGAACAACTGTCCCAACACTGGGCGTCGATTCACACTGGCGCCGGCGAGGCCGTGCGCTGGATCAGCGACGTGCGCCGCAACGCGCCCCGGCTCGACAACGAGGCCGATCACCTGATCCTGAAAATGCGCCGCGTGCGCAATCTGGCGCGACGCCTCGGCGCGGTGTCCAGCCGGCCGATGACGGTGGGCTTTTTCGGTCTGTCGCAGGCGGGCAAGTCGTACCTGATTTCCACGCTTGCCGCTGGCGCCAACGGCAAGCTGGAAACCGATTTCGGCGGCCAGCGCCTGGATTTTCTCACCCATGTGAATCCGCCCGGCGGCGGCAAGGAAGCCACCGGCCTTGTCACCCGTTTCAGCCGCACCGCGCAGCCGGGGCCAAGTGATTTTCCGATTGAACTGAAACTGTTCGGCGAAGTGGAAGTGGCGAAAATTCTCGCCAACTCCTTCTTCAACGATTTCAACACGGAAAAATTCCAGTACGAATTCAACGACAGCAAGGTGCGCCAGCTGCTGAAGGATCTGGCGAAGAAAAAGCAGCACCAGAACGTGGCCGGCGTGAGCGAAGACGATGTGGTGGACCTGTGGGATTACCTGCTGGACCGCTTCCCCGGCTCGCTGAAACAGCTCAATGGGCATTACTGGCCGACGGCGGTGGAACTAGCGCCGTTTCTGGCCAGCGATGATCGCGCCAAACTGTTCTCGATCCTGTGGGGCGAGATTCCCGAACTGACGGAAACCTATGCCCGCTTCGCGCAGACGCTGGCCAGCCTGCGTCACGCGCCGAGTGTGTATGCGCCGCTGGATGCGCTGGTGCGCGGCACGCCGCAGGGTGGTCTGTCGCAGGCCGACAGCATCATGAACGTGGACATGCTGGAACGTCTGGGCAAGAACACCGACAAGACCATCAGCGTGCGGCCGTCGCTCAACAATGAACTGCAGCCGCCGGTGACACTGTCGCTGGCGCAGCTGGCGGCGCTCACCGCCGAAATGATTTTCCCGCTGGTGGAACACACCCGAGAACCGCTGTTCGAGGACGTGGACCTGCTGGATTTCCCCGGCTATCGCGGCCGCCTGAGTGTGGAATCGCTGGATGACGTGCGCCGTGCCGTGAAAAGCGACGACGCCAATCCGGTGGCGCAGCTGATCCTGCGCGGCAAGGTGGCCTATCTGTTCGAACGCTACACCGACAGCCAGGAAATGAACGTGCTGATCGTGTGCACGCCGTCGAACAAGCAGTCGGATGTCACCAGCGTGGGCCCGGTGCTCACCGAATGGATCGCGCGCACCCAGGGCAGCACGCCGGAAATCCGCGCCCGTCGCCAGTCCGGTCTGCTGTGGGCCATCACCATGTTCGACATGCGCATCGGCAACTCGCTGGACATGGGCGAGGATCTGCTGCAGATCGCCTGGGGCAACAGCGGCATGATGAAAATGGCGATGCTGGAACGCTTTGGCCAGTACGCCTGGATGCAGGAATGGGTGCCGGGCCAGCCGTTCAACAACACGTTTCTGGTGCGCAAGCCGCGCATGAAGGTGGCGTTCCTCGATCTGGAAAACGGCGAGGAGAAAGCGGTGAACGCGACCATGGCGCCGCAGCTGGAACTGATGAAACGCACCTTCGCCGCCGACGACACCGTGCGCGAGCATGTGCGCGAACCCGCCGCTGCGTGGGACGCCATGATGGCGCTGAACGACGGCGGCATGGGCAGCGTCACCGGCTATCTGCAAAAGGTGGCGCTGCGCAGCGTGAAGCTGGAACGCATCCGCGAGCAGATGGACGATCTGGTGCACGATCTGGTGGATAACCGCCTCGGCCCCTGGTTCCTCGCCGAGGGCGCCGGCGAAATGGAAAAGAAAAAGAAAGTGGCCCAGCAGATCGTGGATGCGCTGAAACCGCGCGCCCTGCTGCTCGGCGATTTCCTGCAGCGGCTGCAACTGCCGGACGATCTGCTGCGTACCCTGTATCTGCGCGTGGATGACGAACCCACCGTGGCCACCTCCGCCAGCAACAGCGAAGACAGTTCCGCCGGCGCCCTCAACCTGGGCGGCGATCTGGTGAATCTCGGCGGCGATCTGGATCTGTTCGGCAGCAGCGACAGCGCGCCCAAGACCAGCGAGAAAACGGCGCAGACCCTGGCCGTGGGCAGCGACGCCCGCTTCGCCCAGGCCGTGCTGCGGGAATGGATCAATCACCTGCGCAACATTCCGGAAGACCAGCGTCTGATGGCGTTTTTCGGTTTCCCAAAAGCGTCAGTGGAAGCGCTGGCAGACGAACTGATCACCGCCGCCAACCGCCTCGACCTGCAGAAGCGTCTGCTGCAAGCCATCGTCAGCACCGAGCAGGTCGGCACCAAGCGCGAGCAACTGGTGGACCGGCAGGTACTCGCCGCGCGCACCGTGCTGGCGGATTTCATCGCCTGGCTGGGCTTTATCGAACTGCCGCTGGCGGAACGTCCGGACAGCGCCGCCAACAAGGGCGCCAAACTGTTCGAACCGCCGGCACCGATTGCGTCGGGCCAGCTGCCGGATCTGCCGCCGCAGCCGATCAATCACACCGGCATCTACCTGTTCGACTGGCTGGTGGCGTTTTCCAAGATCGCGCTGGGCAATGCCGGCCACAGCGCCGGCCGCGAAATCACGCCGGAACAGAACGACGCGCTGGGCCGCATCATCAACACCTTCAAATCGACCCGCACGGAATAAATCATGCCCCTGCGAATTGAACTCAAAGCATCCTCCACCGGCCCCGGTTACGGTCTGCTGACCGTGCTGGGGTGGAACCAGCCCGCCGGCAGCATCGAGCTGTCGGTGCAGCGCAACCAGGACGGCCGTTTCCTCGACGAAAGCGGCGACTGGACCACCAATCCGGTCTGGCACGACGTGAGTGTGCTGGAGGAAAACGCCGGCACGCTCAGCGGCGAAATGGGCCCCTGGCTGGTGGACCCGCTGGTGCAGAATCCGCAGGTGGCCTACATGCTGGAACTGCGCGGCGCCGACCACAAGGACAAGGGCGTGCTGCGCATGAGCGGACAGATCCTGTCGTCGCAGGCCGCCGGTAATTCCGTGCGCCAGGAAAGTCGCACCCGGCATGAAAACGCGCCGCCGCCGAAAGCCGAGCCGGTGCGCGAACCCACCATTCCCAAGATGACACCGCCGCCGGTGGAGCCGCCTCCACCACCGCCTCCGCCCGTAACACCGCCGGCCGAGCCGGAAGCCAGCCTGAAACTGGGCATTGCACCGGTGGCCGAAAGCACGCTGATCAAGCAGAAATCGACGGAAGCAACCTCGGCGTCATCGCCCTTCCCTGCGCACAGCGCCAGCGACGAGCCGGTGAAAAAGCGCAGCATGCTGCCGCTGTATCTCATCCTGCTGGCGCTGTTGCTGCTGATCAGTGGCGGCGCGGCCTGGTATCTGGGCCTGTTTGCCACCGGCGCTCTGCCGGGCCAGGGCGGCACTGAAACCGCCGGTCCCTGCGGTGAAGAAGCCATGTCCGCCGGCGACGATCTGGCCTTCGTGCAGGGCTGTCTGAAATCGTCGCCCAGCACTGATCAGGTGCTCGCCGTGATCAACGCCGCCAAGGACGCCAAGCGCTGCAACATCGTGCAACGCCTGTACGCACACAAGGCACAGTCCGGCGACGCCCGCATCGCCTTCGCCTACGCACAGGAATACGATCCGCAGACCTTCAAGGCTGGCGGCTGCGTGGACAGCGCCGATGCCGAAACCGCTGCCTACTGGTATGAAATCGTGGTGAACCACGACGCCAGCAACACCGAAGCCAAACAACGTCTGGAACAACTGGCCAAATGAAACGCGGAACTTCCCAACTGCGCTCTGCCCTGGCGTCCCTGGTCGCCAGCACCGTCCTGTTCGCCGCCCTGCCCGCCAGCGCCGCCGACAGCAAACCCCTGCTGCAACCGGGCAAGAAAACCCTGTACCAGCGCGTGCTGACCACACCGGGCTGCGCGCTGTCGGCCACGCCGGACGCCACCGGCAAACCGCAACCGGCGTTCAGCCGTTTTTACGTGTACGAACGCAAGAAGGCCGGCAACGTGGAATGGCTGAACGTGGGCCCCGACAGTTACGGCAAGACCAGCGGCTGGCTGAAGTCGGACTGCACGGTGGAATGGAAACAGCAGATGACGCTGGCCTTCACCAATCCGTCCGGCCGCGACCGCATGCTGTTCTTCCGCAAAAAGGACACGCTGGAACAGATCCTCGCAGCACCGGATGCCAAGCCCATCCTCAAACCGATCCGCGAAAAACTCGCCGGCAAGGGTCGCGATCCGCGCGTGGTGGCGCAGGAGCCGGAATACGCAGTCGACCTGCAGCAGAATTTCTACCTGCTGCCGGTGCTGGGCGCCGAGGAAACCTTCACCGAAAACGGCTTCCAGGTGCGCTTGCTGAATGTGGCGTCGGTTTCCAAAAGCGACAGCGACAAAAAGGACAAGGCACCGGCCAAAGCGGAACAAACCAGCGCCACCAAACCGGCCGAAAAACAGCAGCCACCGCAGGAAAACATGCTGAAAGGCTTTTCCGCCGCCGTGGTGTTCGTCATCGATTCCACCATCTCGATGGGCCCGTACATCGACCGCACCCGCGAGGCCATCAAAAAGGTGTACTCGCGCATCGAGCAGGAGCAACTGGCGGATCAGGTGAAATTCGGCCTGGTGGCGTACCGTTCCAGCACCAAGGCAGTGCCGGGGCTGGAATACGTCAGCAAGATGTATGTCGATCCGGTCACCGTGAAGGACGGCAAGGATTTTCTGGCGAAGGTGGCGCAGCTGAAACCGGCG
>CAZBII010000177.1:0-9436 GCA_964491665.1 uncultured Moraxellaceae bacterium | reverse complement strand
GCTACTTAGCGAAACGCCCCAATCCGCGGTAACAACGGCCGATAACAATCATCGGCAACTACTGACAATAATTGTCAGCCGGTAACAATCATCCCTTCATCAGACCATCATTTGCACGCCCCTCCGCCGCCCGCCCATTGACCATCCTGAAACTGGTCTAATATCAATTATGTATTCGTTCGTATGCTGCTACTATTCCGGCAAAGTCTTGCCCGCAAGCCCAGTCAGCACCACAGAACAACCAAGCATAGGGATCTGATTTCAATGAGTTCGAACGTCATTCTCAGCGGCCTTGCCCGACGCCTCCTGCTGGATGGAGCCGCGCCAGAACCCGCCATTCGCGCCGCAGCCGAGACCGCCCAGAAACAGAAGATTCCGCTGGTCACCTATCTGGTACAGAACAACGTAGTATCGTCACGCGCCATCGCCGTGGCCGCCAGCGAGGAATTCGGCACGCCCCTGATCGACCTGGAGGCGCTGGCGCCCGACGCATTGCCCAAGGGACTGGTCAACGAGAAACTGGTGCGCAAGCACCGCGCCCTGCCGCTGTTCAAGCGCGGCACCCGCCTTTATATAGCGGTTTCCGATCCCACCAATCTTTCCGCGCTCGACGAAATCAAATTCAACACCGGCCTGAGCACCGAGGCCATTGTTGCCGACGAAAGCAAGCTCGACGCCGCGATCGACAAATATCTGGAGAGCCAGGAAACCAGCTTCCAGGGCATGGGCGACGCCGATCTGGATGAGCTGGATATCGAAGCCGGCGGTGGCGATGACAAGGGCTCCGACGTTACCACCGATGCTGCCGACGACGCCCCCATCGTGCGCTTCGTCAACAAGATCCTGCTGGATGCCATCAAGATGGGCGCGTCCGACATTCACTTTGAACCCTACGAAAAAGCCTATCGCATCCGCTTCCGCGCCGACGGCATTCTGCGGGAAGTGGCCCGCCCGCCGGTGAATCTGGCTACCAAGCTGGCGGCTCGCCTCAAGGTCATGTCGCAGCTGGACATTTCCGAGCGCCGCGTGCCCCAGGACGGCCGGATCAAGCTGAAACTGTCGAAAACCCGCGCCATCGACTTCCGCGTCAACACGCTGCCTACGCTTTTCGGGGAAAAGGTAGTGCTGCGGATTCTCGATCCGGAGAGCGCCAAACTCGGCATCGACATGCTGGGTTACGAGGAGGACCAGAAAGCGCTGTACATGGCCGCGCTGGACCAGCCGCAGGGCATGATCCTGGTGACTGGCCCCACCGGTTCCGGCAAAACGGTTTCGCTTTATACCGGCCTCAATATTCTGAACACGCCGGAACGCAACATTTCCACGGCGGAAGACCCGGCCGAGATCAATCTGGAAGGCGTCAACCAGGTCAACGTGAACAACAGGGTGGGCCTGAATTTCGGCGCCGCACTGCGGGCGTTTCTGCGGCAGGACCCGGACATCGTGATGGTGGGCGAGATCCGCGACCTGGAAACCGCCGAAATTGCGGTAAAGGCCGCCCAGACCGGACACCTGGTGCTGTCCACACTGCACACCAACAGCGCGCCGGAAACCCTGACCCGCCTGCGCAACATGGGCGTGCCCGCCTTCAACATTGCCACATCCGTGTCACTGATCATCGCGCAGCGTCTGGCCCGACGCCTGTGCAAGCACTGCAAGAAGCCCATCGACATTCCCAGGGATACGCTTATAGCGGAAGGTTTCAAGGAAAGCGAAATCGGAACCTTTACCATCTATGGTCCGGTGGGTTGTGACAAATGTGTGAACGGGTACAAGGGCCGGGTGGGAATCTATGAAGTGGTTAAAATAACGGACAAGATTTCGCGCATTATAATGGAAGATGGCAACTCGATTCAGATTGCCGACGCCGCACGCGCAGAAGGATTCAATGACTTGAGGACAAGCGGCCTGAAGAAAGTCAAAGACGGCTTAACCAGCCTAGCGGAAGTCAACCGTGTAACGACAGGACACTAAGAATGGCTACGGCAGCACAGGTCAAAACCAAACCTCCCGTGAAGAAAGGCCCGGCGGAGCCGAAGGTACAGATTTTTCTGTGGGAAGGTACCGACAAGCGCGGCAACAAGGTCAAGGGCGAACTGCCGGGGCAGAATACCACGCTGATCAAAGCGGAACTGCGGCGGCAAGGGATCAGTGCGAACAAGGTGCGGAGGAAGCCTACTTCGCTGTTTGGTGCCCGCAAGAAAAAAATCACCCCTCTTGATATCGCTGTGTTCACCCGCCAGCTGGCTACCATGATGAAGGCTGGTGTGCCACTGGTACAATCCTTCGATATCGTGGCAGAAGGCCACGACAACCCATCGATGCGTGAATTGCTGCTGAAGATCAAGGCAGATATTGAAGGTGGCAACAATCTGGCTAATTCACTGAAAACACACCCTGTTTATTTTGATGATCTATTTTGTAGCTTGGTGGAATCTGGCGAGCAGTCCGGCGCTCTGGAGACCATGCTAGACCGAATAGCAATATACAAAGAAAAAACTGAAGCCCTAAAAGCAAAAATCAAAAAAGCAGTGAAATACCCCATTGCAGTAATCTGCGTGGCCATAATAGTTACTGCCATTTTGCTGATAAAAGTAGTGCCGACGTTTCAGGAACTATTCTCCGGCTTCGGCGCTGAGTTGCCTGCCTTTACCCAAATGGTTATCAACATGTCAGAATGGATGCAGGAGTGGTGGCTGCTACTCCTCGTAGGGCTTATTGGCGGTGCTTTTGCTTTTATCGAAACAAAGAAGCGCTCTCCTGCATTTAACGACGCACTTGATCGCCTATCTCTAAAACTGCCCATAGTAGGCGACATTCTTTACAAGGCAACAGTCGCCCGCTTTGCACGCACCCTAGCCACTACTTTCGCTGCAGGGGTTCCGTTGGTCGACGCGCTTGATTCTGTTGCTGGCGCAACAGGCAATGTGATCTATCGCAATGCCGTCGTCAGGATCAAGGAAGAGGTCTCAAGCGGAACTCAGTTAAATTTTTCCATGAAAGCCAGCGGCGTATTTCCCTCCATGGCCGTGCAGATGACTGCAATTGGCGAAGAATCCGGCGCACTGGACACTATGCTGGACAAAGTTGCCACCTATTTTGAAGACGAAGTCGACAACGCCGTTGACGGCCTTACCAGCCTGCTCGAACCACTCATTATGTCCATATTGGGCGTCCTCGTCGGTGGCCTGATCATTGCCATGTATCTGCCCATCTTCCAGCTGGGTTCTGTGGTTTAAGGAACGTATCGGCACGATGCAAAATCTCACAACCTATCTCTCCCACAACCCCGACTTTTTCGTCGGGGTTGTTTTTTTGTTTGGCCTGATGTTCGGCAGTTTTTTCAATGTGGTGATATACCGCATGCCGGTCATGATGCAGCTGGAATGGCTGGAGAACGCGCGGGAATTTCTGCGGGAACTGTTCGACCGCGAACTGCCCGCTGATCTGCAGCAGCATCCGGCCAAACTTCCGCAGCCCCCCTTCAATCTGGTGAAACCTGACTCCACCTGCCCGAGCTGTGGCCACCAGATCCGCTGGCATGAAAACATTCCACTGCTGAGTTACGCGGTTCTCAAAGGCAAGTGCAGCGCCTGCAAGACCCGCATTTCTCCGCGCTATCCCATCATCGAGCTGGTCACCGGTCTGCTGTCTGCGTTTGTGGCCTGGAAACTGGGATTCGGCTGGGAAACGGCGGCGGCGCTGGTGCTGACCTGGAGTCTGATCTGCCTGACCATGATCGACTTCGACCACAAGCTGCTGCCCGACCAGATCACCCTGCCACTCATGTGGCTGGGCATCCTGGTGAACATGAACGGTATGTTTGTCAGTCTGGAAAATGCCGTGATCGGCGCCGTGGCCGGCTACCTGTCGCTGTGGAGCATTTACTGGATCTTCAAGCTGCTGACCGGCAAGGAAGGCATGGGTTACGGCGACTTCAAACTGCTGGCCGCCCTGTGTGCCTGGATGGGCTGGCAGGCGCTGCCGCTGATTATCCTGCTGTCGTCGCTGGTGGGCTCGGTGATCGGCATCGGTCTGATCGTCATCAAGGGGCGCGACAAGAATATCCCGATTCCCTTCGGCCCCTACCTGGCCATCGCCGGCTGGATCGCGTTCTTCTGGGGCGACGCCATCATCCGCTACTACCAGCACAGCTTTACTTGACCGCTGCAACCGGCAAGAATACCGCGCTGTTTTTCATTTCATGCGAGGCGGATCATGCTGGTAATAGGCGTAACAGGCGGCATCGGCAGCGGCAAGACCGCCGCCACCGACCGGTTTCAGACGCTGGGCATCAAGGTTGTGGACGCAGATCTGGCATCCCGTGTGGTAGTGGAGCCGGGCCGGCCAGCACTGAAAGCCATTGAAGAACATTTCGGTTCCGGCGTGATCGCCGCCGACGGCACGCTCGATCGCCGCGCCCTGCGTGAAATCGTGTTCGCCAATCCCGACGAGCGCAAATGGCTGGAGCGCCTGACCCACCCGCTGATCGCACAGGAAATCGTGCAGCAGATCCAGTCCAGCACTTCCCCCTACACCATTCTTGCTTCCCCTCTTCTGCTGGAAAGCGGCCAGTCGCGCATGGCGCAGCGGGTGCTGGTGATCGATGTGCCGGAGGCCGTGCAGATTGCCCGTACCGCCAACCGCGACAACACCACCGAAGCCGGCGTGAAAGCCATCATTGCGGCGCAGATGAAACGGGAAGACCGTCTGACGAAGGCGGATGATGTGATCGTCAATGACCAGTCGCTGGAAGCGCTGCATGCGGCCGTGGACAAACTGCACCAGCACTATCTGGAACTGGCGCGCACAGCAGGATCATCGACATGAACAAAGCACTGAAAGTGAAATGCCCCACCTGCCAGAAGGAAACGGAATGGAACCCCGCCAATCCGTTTCGCCCGTTCTGCTGTGAACGCTGCAAGCTGATTGACCTGGGCGCCTGGGCCAGCGAACAGCATGCCATTCCCGGCGAACCGGATTTCAGCCAGCAGGATGATGAAAACGGCGACCGCTCACTGCACTGAACGCCACAAACCGCGAATGCCCGCCACACCCTGCGCACCCACCGCTGTCAGCTGCGGCAGATCGCCCGCTCCCAGCCCGCCGAGGCCATACACCGGCACGCGGGCCTGCTCCACCCACTCCGCAAACCGCGCCATGCCCAGCGGCTGCGCATCGGGGTGAGACAACGTGGGCTTTACCGGCGACAGCGTGACGAAATCCACGCCCGCATGTTCCGCCAGCCGGATCTCCTCCAGCGCATGACAGGATGCCGCCAGCCAGCGCAGACCTGCCGGCCGCTCGCGCTGCTCTTCCACCCACACACGCAAATCACGACTGGTCAGATGCACCCCGTCGAATTCATCACCGTGCGGCAATGCAATTGCACTGTTGCGCAGGAACTGCACCGGATATTGCCTTTTCAGTTCGCGCAACGCGGCCAGCAACGCCTGCCAGTCATTGCGCACAATCCCGTGCGTGCGAATCTGGAGCAGCCGGCATCCCTGCTCGACGGTCTGGCGCAGCTCGCGCAGGAACAGATCAAGGGAAACCATTTCCGGACTGATCACATACAGCGACGGAAGCTGCACAGCCGCCACGATCGGCACATTGGCGGCGGGAAACTCGAATTCCCGTAACGCCTGGCGCGGCACCCACTGCACCTGCTGACCTTCCCTGCCATGGGGCTCGCCGGAGAACGCCGTCACACGCCACACATCCAGCAGCACCGACTTGTCCGGATAATCATGGCCAATACGGATCAGCGGCTGCGCGGACTGCACCTCAATGCCAATCTCCTCGTGCAGCTCCCGGGTCAAACCCTGCAACGGCGTTTCGCCGCTCTCCAGCTTGCCGCCGGGAAATTCCCACTTGCCACCCTGATGCAGATGATCGGGACGACGCGCAATGAAAACCGCATCGCCGCGCTCGATGACTGCTGCCATTACATGAATGCGCTTCATGGCGAAAGCACGCGCCGTTCAGCTGCGATAATCCGCATTGATCTTCACGTAGTCGTAGGAAAAATCGATGGTGTACACCTTCGTTTTCTGCAGACCGCGCCCCAGCAGGATACGAATGGTGATTTCCTCTTTCGCCATTTCCGCCGCGCCGGCCGCTTCGGTATAGCTTTCCGCCAGTGCGCCCTTTTCCACGATCAGCAAATCGTTCAGGTACACGTAGACCTTGCCGACATCCAGCTCTTCCACATCCGCGCGCCCCACCGCTGCCACGATGCGGCCCCAGTTGGGATCGCTGGCGAACAGCGCGGTTTTCACCAGCGGCGAATGCGCAACGGTGTAGGCCACTTCGCGCGCCTCATCCACGGTTTCTGCCTGCTCGACGGCGACGGTGACAAACTTGGTGGCGCCCTCACCGTCACGCACGATGGCATGGGCCAGCTGCACGAACACGCCGATCAGCGCCGCGCGGAAGGTGTCATAGTTTTCCGGCTTCTCCAGCTTGATCGACACGCCCGACTGCCCGGTGGCCACCAGCATGCAGGAATCGTTGGTGGAGGTGTCGCCGTCGATGGTGATGCGGTTGAAGGATTCGTCCGCCGCCTCTTTCGCCAGACGCTGCAGCAGGGCCGGCGCAATGGCGGCATCGGTTGCCACGTAACCCAGCATCGTCGCCATGTTCGGCTTGATCATGCCGGCGCCCTTGGAAATGCCGGTGATGGTCACGGTCTTGCCCTCCAGCTGCAGCTGCACCGACACGCCCTTGGGACGGGTGTCCGTGGTCATGATGCCGTGCGCTGCGTCGTTCCAGCCGTCTTCCGACAACGCCGCCAGACACGCCGGAATGCCCTTCACAATACGATCAACCGGCAGAGTCTCGCCGATCACCCCGGTTGAAAACGGATACACGCGAGCGCGCTCGACACCGGCTTTTTCCGCCAGCGCATCGCACACCGCCAGCGCATTCTGCATGCCGCGCTCGCCGGTACCCGCATTGGCATAGCCGGTGTTGGTGATCAGGTAGGTAGTCTGCTGGCAGAAACCGTCGTGCTGCCGCAGATGCTGCTTGCAGATGTGCACCGGCGCAGCGCAGAAAGCATTGAGCGTGAACACGCCCGCGATGGAACTGCCCGCCGCCGCCTCCATCACCACCAGATCGCGTCGGTCGGCCTTTTTCACTCCTGCCTGGGTGGTGCCCAGCCGAAAGCCCTTCACCGGATGCAGCGTGCCAAAGGTCTCTTTTCCAACCGCCATGATCGATCTCCTGAATTACGGATTTGCACAATTGCCGAATGAAAAAAGGGGCTCCACTGAAGCCCCTTGTGTAGTTTGCGCTGCCGGTCTTACTCGAGCTGACCGTGGCAGTGCTTGTACTTCTTGCCGGAGCCGCAGGGACAGGGCTCGTTGCGGCCCACCTTGCGCTCCGTTCGCTGGAACGGCGCTGCCGTGTCGTCGACCTGCTCGCTTTCCGGCTTGTCTTCCTGCAGGCCGGAAACACTCTCGTGCTGCAGCTTGATATCGCGCTCGGCCGCTTCCCGACGCTGGCGCTCCAGATCTTCCACTTCTTCCTGCCGCCGCAATTCGACGGTGGACAGGATGCGGATCACTTCCAGCTTCACGTTTTCCAGGAACGTCTGGAACAGCTCGAACGCCTCGCGCTTGTATTCCTGCTTCGGATTCTTCTGCGCGTAACCACGCAGATGGATGCCCTGCCGCAGGTGATCCATGTTGGCCAGATGTTCTTTCCACAGACGGTCCACGGTGGCCAGCATCACGTGTTTTTCCAGCTGGCGCATCACCTGTTTCTCGTCACCCAGCGCCGCTTCCTTCGCGGCATAAGCCTCTTCCAGCACCTGCAGGATACGCTTGCGCAGGGGCTCTTCGTGCAGATTCTTGTCTTCCGCCAGCCACTGCCGGATCGGCATCTGGGCTCGGAAATCGGTTTCCAGCGCGCGCTCCAGCCCTTCCAGATCCCACTGCTCTTCCATGCTCTGCGGCGGAATGTAGCCGGTGATGAATTCATTCACCACGTCGGCGCGGATGGCGGCGATATTTTCGGAAATGTCATCCGCGTGCAGGATGTCGTTGCGCTGCTCGTACACCACACGACGCTGGTCGTTGGCCACGTCATCATATTCCAGCAGCGATTTGCGGATATCGAAGTTGCGGCCTTCCACCTTCTTCTGCGCGTTCTCGATGGACTTGGTCACCCAGCGGTGCTCGATCGCCTCGCCGCGCTCCATGCCCAGGGTCTGCATCAGGCCCTTCACGCGATCCGACGCAAAAATCCGCATCAGGTTATCTTCCAGCGACAGATAAAAGCGGGAAGAACCCGGATCACCCTGACGGCCGGCACGGCCACGCAGCTGGTTGTCAATCCGGCGGGATTCGTGGCGCTCGGTGCCGATGATGTGCAGACCGCCAGCTTCCAGCACTTTCCTGTGCCGCTCTTCCCACGCCGCCTTGATCGCGTCGATCTGCTGCTGGGTCGGATTCTCCAGCGCCTGCACTTCCACCTGCCAGTTACCGCCCAGCAGAATGTCGGTACCGCGGCCCGCCATGTTGGTGGCGATGGTCAGAGCGCCGGGCTGGCCAGCCTGGGCAATGATTTCCGCTTCCTGCGCGTGGAACTTTGCGTTCAGAACCTTGTGCGGAATGCCCTGCTTCTTCAGCAGGTTCGACAGATATTCCGAGGTTTCGATAGACGCCGTACCCACCAGAATCGGACGGCCGGCCTCAATGCTCGACTTGATGTCCTCAATGATCGCTTCGTATTTTTCTTCCGCCGACATGTAGATCAGGTCGTTGTGATCCTTGCGCACCATCGGCTTGTTGGTGGGAATCACCACCACGTCCAGACCGTAGATCTGGCGGAACTCGAACGCTTCGGTGTCAGCCGTACCGGTCATGCCGGACAGCTTGCGGTAAATGCGGAAATAATTCTGAAACGTGGTGGACGCCAGCGTCTGGTTTTCCGACTGGATCTTCACGCCTTCCTTCGCTTCCACCGCCTGGTGAATGCCGTCAGACCAGCGCCGGCCCGGCATGGTGCGGCCAGTATGCTCGTCCACAATCACGATCTGGCCATTCTGCACGATGTACTCGACATCGCGATGGAACAGCACGTGGGCTTTCAGCGCCGCGTGCACGTGATGCAGCAGGTTGAGATTGTTGGCGGCGTACAGGCTGTCGCCCTCGCCCAGCAGCTTGTTGGACGTGAGCAGCTCTTCGATATAGACGTGACCTTCCTCGGTCAGCTCCACCTGGCGGTTCTTTTCATCCACGGTGTAGTGGCCGGTTTCCTCACCTTCCTCATAACCGCGCTTGAGCTTGGGGATCAGCACGTTGATGCGCTTGTACAGCTCGGAACTGTCTTCGGAGGGGCCGGAAATGATCAGCGGGGTGCGCGCCTCGTCGATCAGGATGGAGTCCACTTCGTCGACGATGGCGTAAGAGAGCGGCCCCTGCACACG
>CAZBII010000176.1:0-9492 GCA_964491665.1 uncultured Moraxellaceae bacterium | reverse complement strand
CTGCTGGCGGTGCTGGAGCAGCCGTATTCCAGTCACGAAATGGACATCACGCTGCGTTTCTCGATGGGGGTCGCCGCCAGCCCGCAGGATGCCGACAATGCACGCGCCCTGATTCAGAAAGCTGACATTGCGCTGGATCTGGCGCGGCGCACGAAGAAAGGCATCGCGTTTTATGAACGCAAAATGGAAGAGGCGCATCTGAAACGGCTGTCACTACTGGCGGATCTGAAAGCAGCGATTCACGCCAACGACGGCCAGCTGAAAATGTATTACCAGCCGAAGATCTGCGCCCGCACGCTGACCGCGTCGCGTTTTGAAGCGCTGATCCGCTGGATTCATCCGCATCACGGCTTTGTAGCGCCCGACATGTTCATTCCGCTGGCAGAGCAGGCCGGACTGATCAACAGCCTGACCGAGTGGATTGTTGCGGCTGTCATCCGTCAGCTGGCCGACTGGAAGGCGCAGGATTTCAATGCCCAGGTGGCCGTCAACCTGTCGGCACAGGATCTGTCGCGCGAAATACTGCTGGAGCACATCAACAACCTGCTGCAGCAGCACGACGTCGGCCCGGATGCCATCTCGTTCGAAATCACTGAAAGCGAGCTGATGCGCGATGCGACGGCCGCGATTGCGCTGCTGGAGAAATTCCGCGCCCAGGGCTTCCATCTGGCCATCGACGATTTTGGGACCGGCTATTCGTCGCTGTCGCAGCTGAAAAACATGCCGGTGACGGAACTGAAAATCGACCGCAGTTTCGTGATGCAGCTGGACACGCTGGAAGACGACCAGATCATCGTGAAATCCACCATCGATCTGGCCCACAGTTTCAATCTGGAAATTGTCGCGGAAGGCGTGGAAAACCAGGCGGCGCTGAATCTGCTGGCGCAGTGGGGCATCGACTGGATTCAGGGTTACTACTTCAGTCGTCCGCTGCCGGCCGGTGAAGTTCTGCCGTGGGTGATCGATTTCACCGCCCGGCAGGTTGTCGCCGCCAGCCAGCAAACCCAGTCACACTGAGCGTTGTCCCGCCGCCAGCACCTATACTGAATCCGGTCTGCCTTCTGCAGCGGAGCAATATCATGAGCAATCACAGGGAAAAGCGTGTGGCTACGGGAATGCCTGAAAGGCTGTCTGCAGGGCTTTATGCATGGTTGTCTGCATGGTTACCGGCACTGACACTTGCCGCCGCCGGCGTCTGCTGGAGCAGTAGCGCCCACGCCGGCAACGGCAAGCTGCAGGAGACTGCCGGCGTCACCCAGATCGAAGGCAGCGGCGGCGGTGGTCTGGTGCCCTGGGCCACACTCGCCGGCTACGGCAGCCGCGACGAAACCGCCGCCAGTGTTTTTGCCACCCGCGTCAGTGTCGACGATTACCGCCTGCACGCCTGGGGCGCCGCCTTCAGCTGGCAGGATCGCGTGGAAATCTCCGCCGCCCACCAGACTTTCGATCTGCTCGACACCGCCATTGAAATCAGCCAGAACGTGCTGGGCGCGAAAGTGCGTCTGACCGGCGATGTGATTTACAGCGCGCAGCCGCAGATCAGCGCCGGCGTCCAGTACAAGGAACTGCTCGACACCGCGCTGGCGGAAGCGGTGGGCGCAGACGACTTCAACCACGGCACGGATTTTTATCTCACCGCCACCAAGGCGCATCTGGGTGCCGCATTCGGCTACAACCTGCTGTGGAATCTGACGCTGCGCGCAACCAAAGCCAACCAGTTCGGCCTGCTGGGTTTTGGCGGCGACAACAATGACAATTACGAAATCATGGGCGAAGGCTCACTGGCCGTGCTGCTGGGCCGATCGCTGGCGCTGGGCGTTGAATACCGGCAGAAACCGGACAACCTGGGCTTTGCAAAAGAGGAAGACGCCACCGATATTTTTGTTGCGTACATTCCCAACAAGCAGTTCAACCTGACCGCCGCCTGGGCCGACCTGGGCAGCATTGCCGGCAAGAAAAGCCAGGCCGGACCCTACCTTTCCCTCACCGGCTACCTGTGGTGATTGCCATGAAAAAAATACTTGCCTGCTCCCTGCTGGCCACCGCCATCGCACTCAGCGGCTGCCAGTTACTGCCGCCGTCATCCACCCTGTTCGACGATCTGGGCGGCCTGCCGGTCATCGAAAAAATCACCGACAACTTCATCAACGAAATCAGTTACGACCAGCAGATCGCGCGGCATTTCCAGGACACCAAAATCGAACGCTTCCGGGAAAAACTGATCGAGCAGCTGTGTCATGTCAGCGACGGCCCGTGTGCCTATTCCGGCGACAGCATGCTGGAGGTGCACCGCAAGATGAACATCAGCGAAGCGGAATTCAACCGCACGGTGGATCTGCTGGTGAATGCGATGAATCAGGCCGGCGTGCCGCATCGCGTGCAGAATCGATTGCTGGCGCGACTGGCGCCCATGCGGCCTGACATCATCTATCACTGAGCGCACGAATTTCTGAACGCACTGAACGCAGATCAGCGACGCTGCCGGCGCCACCGCAGCAGAATTCCCAGCAGCGTCACCACTGCCACCAGCAGCGACGCCAGCGCCATCACGGCATCGCGCACGTCCTTGCCGGCCGCATCCAGCCAGTGATATTTGTGCAGGAAACCGAAACTGTACCCTTCCAGACGATCGCGATCGCGCAGCACGGCGGCAATGGCGCCGGTAGCCGGTTCCCAGTACGCCGTCGCATGATCGGGCGTCGCCAGCTCCACCCGCAGCACCGGCAACCGCTTGTTGAGAAAACCATATTCGCCCTCGAACGACGTCACGCTGCTGATGGCCGCCACCGGCGTCTGCGGTGCTTCGCCCAGCGCAGCGCGTGCCGCCTCTGCCGCCCACGCAGTCAGTGACTGTGACGATTCATCCTGCAGTGAAGTCAACGCAAAATCCCCCGGCGGATGCGCAGCCACCGCATGCTCATGCTCGGCCTGCAGATGCATCGGCGGCGGCAATAAACGGCACACGCTGGCGCTGCAACCTGTCACCGTCGCCGGATGCCCCGTCCCGAATACCTGCTGCACAGACAGATCACCCAGCGCACTCACGGGCCACGCCGGCAACACCACCGAGGGCGTCACGATTGCCGTGGGCGCATGCAGCAGATGATAGGCACCGGAGAAAGCAAACAGCAGCGCGCACACGCTGACACCCAATCCCATGCTGCGATGCCAGCGCAAAAGTCCCGTGCGCGGATTGCGCGTCGTCACACCCTTTTGCCAGAGCAGTCCGTACAGCAACACGCCGCCCACAGCGACCAGCGCCGCCAGCACCAGCAGCAGAGTCATAAGCGCTGTCAGCAGCGGATGCGCCGGCAGCCAGTCCCACTTGTGCAGAATGTTGAACAGCGCCGTGTTGAAACGCTTGGTGTTATCCACCATTGCGGCCAGACGCGCAGGCGCCGTTTCCACGTACACCGCCAGCTGCTCATCGCCGGCAAAATCAACGCGCCACACCGGCAGCAGACGATTGATCCACAGATAGTCCGCATCGAATTTCTCCACACGCATCACGTTACGGATCTGATCAGCGGTCCGCCCGGAAAAATGCAGCGCCAGCGCGATGGCATGCCGCATGTCGGCCTCGGGATTTTCCACGCCGGTCTGCAGATCCACGTAACGCGGCAACGGTGACGCCGCCGTTATCACCTGCAGGTAATCGCGCCCTTCCACCTGCACCAGCCGCAATGCACGCGCCTGCGCAATGCCTGCTTTATTCAGTGCAACCGACGGCGCCAGCACGGCCGCATCCGCCACCACCTGCGTCGCCATGCGATGCGGCGCCATCATCTGCACCGGTTGCGGATTCATGCGGCTCATCAGCGGATGCAACACACCCGACAGCGTCCATACCAGCACCGGCAACGCGATCAGCACACCAATACGGCGATGCCAGAGAAACAACAGGGGAAGTAACTTCATCGGGAATTCCAGATCAGAACATCATTGGCCAAGGTGATACTGGAAACCCAGCAGGAAAGTGCGCGGATCACCCGGCGTGTAGCTGTTCTGCACATCCGGATTGAACACGCCGCTGCGATAACTGCTCGACGCGGAATGGGCATAGTGCACGTCGGCCACATTCAGCAGCTGCGCAAAGACTTCCCACGCATCCTGCTGCCAGCGCGCACGCAGATGGCCCAGCAGATGGCCCGGATAACGCACGCTGTTGAGTTCATTCATCCAGTAGGCGCCGATGTGCTGCACTTCCGGCGCCAGCGTGAGCTGCTCCGTCAGTTGCAGGTTCGCTCCCAGCAGTGCCATATTTTCCGGCGCACCGGCCATGTCATTGCCGCTGTAATCTTCCGCCGGGCTGGGCCGGTAATCCGCATACTCATGGCGTGCCCAGGTGTAACTGGCGTAAGCCGACAAATTCTGCAGCAACGTCCACTCGCCACCCACCTCAAGGCCTTCATGCAGCGTTGCGCTGGCGTTGCGGTTTTCCCGGATCAGCGTCGGCGTGGTCTGCACGGTGTAACTCACAATTTCATCCTCGCCTTCCAGCCGGTACAGCGTGACTTCCAGCTTGCCCTGCTCCGGCCAGCGCCTGCGAAATCCCAGATCGACATTGCGGAATGTGGATTCGCGCAGATCCGGCACATCCAGCGAGGAATACAGCTGCGACACTTCCGGCGGCACGAAACCTTCGCTCAGGTTCAGAAAAATTTCCGCGTCCTGCGCCAGCGCATAAGCGGCACCTGCGCGCGGCGAGAAGTGCGAGAACTCGCGTTTCTCATCCGGCGCACCGGTGCTGCCGGACGGCAACAGATGATTATCGAAGTCATAGCGGATCAGATCGTAGCGACCACCCAGCACCAGCGTGGTTTTTTCCAGCGGCTTGATTTCGCCCTGCAAATACAGCGACGGATTGTCGATCAGTGCATCGTAACGGCGGCGCTTGCTGGTCACGGTGTACGACCGGTAACGCAGCGCCGTGTCGCGCAGCACGCTCAGATTGTCTTCGTCATAATCATTGCGGGTGTGGTCCCAGCCGCCGCCGACAATCAGCCGCGCATCGAGAAAATCCAGCGCCTGACTGATCTGCGAATCCACGCCATACGATGTGTAGGAATTGTCGTTCTGGCGGCCGTTGGTGGTACAGGTGGTGGCGGGCGCGACCGGCACGCAGCTGCCGAGCGAATAGCTGGGAATCTGGCCGTGAGAATTGTCTCGCCAGAACAGGGTGACGCGGCTGCTGGTGTCTTCGCTCCATTCGGTTTCCAGACTGCTGCTGATGCGCGAATTCACATCGGTGCGTTCGGTGAAAGTCTGGTAACTTTTTTCCGGCTGCTGCTGATAGTCGGTTTCACCCAGCGAGCCCGTCATGTCGGTGTACAGGTCGGTGTAGCTGGCCACGGTTTTCAGCAGTGAGGCGTCCGACACCACATAATCCACCCGCGCACTCAGCGAATCCTTTTGCGAATCGCTGAAGTCACGCCAGCCGCCGTTCACTTCGCTGCGGTAATAGGACAGCCGCGCACCCAGATCCCCCGCCGTGCCACTCACGCCGGCATCCAGCCGCGTATAACCCTGATCGCTGCCGCGCAAACCGGCCCAGGCTTCCGGGGTCAGGCTTGGCGCCGCCGTGAGAAAATTCACCGCCCCGCCCACCGCATTGCTGCCATACAGCGACGACGTGGGGCCGCGCATCACTTCCAGACTGTCGATGCCGGACAGATTGATTTCGTTGAGCGCGTTGTGATTGAACACGCCCAGCGGACGGATCGGAATATTGTCTTCCAGATATTGATACAGCGCGCCGGTGGTGATGGGCTGGCGGATGCTCATGCTGTGCTGTTCGTTGCCCAGATCCACCATGTGCACGCCGGGCACGCGGTCGATGACATCGCTGATCAGGCGCGGCTTGCTGTCACGCACCGCTTCGTTATCCAGCCGGGTAATCGCCGCTGGTGTATCACCCAGCGCCGTGCTGGTGCGCGAAGCCGTCACCACCACTGCATCCAGCGCGGCCGGTGTTTCCTGTGCGCTCGCCACACCCGCCAGCAACATCAGCACTGCTGCGCTGCCGATCCTGAATTTCGTTTTTCTGTCCGTGTCCCGCGCCCGCATGCCACCATCCCGAATCCAGTTGGAAAGCCGGCATGCTACTGATTCCTATTGCGTATTGGGATGCGACATTTCGCCGCACCCGCGCGCGGCGCAGAACACGATTCAATGCAACCGCGCGCGCCACGCCCAACCGCACTGCCGGTATGGCAATTTCAGGAAGCGGCCAATCAGCTGCTCGCGCAGACAATCATCTTCCAGGCAGGAAATCAGCTGTTCCGCGCAGTCGGCATCGGCGGTATCCATGAAACAGTTGAGACAGTCACCGGTCATCTGCAGCGTGTGGCGCGATTCGCATAGATGCCCCATATGCTGAAAAATATTGGCGAGATAAATGCCGGAGAGCGTGACCTGCGCCAGCGCGTCAGCACGCACATCAGGGTCCTTGGTGAGGCGGATTTTCGCCAGATCGAATGCGCTGCCGACAAACGACGCCGCCTTCTGCCAGTCGCCGCACTCGTAACAGATGCCCGCCGAGTGCATCCAGCTGTTCCACTGCTCCATCAGATGTTCATCGGGCTGCTGGGAATAGATCCGTTCATGTTTGAAACAGAGAAAGCGCATGGGAACCTCCGTGGTTGACTTGCTCTTAATGATAATCATTCTCATTTAAAGCGCAACCGGAAATTCACCGCCTTTTCCATTGGTCCACAAAAAAAGCGGCCACGCGGGCCGCCTCTTTCTTCATGCCAGTCACTATCCATGACAGTCGCTACTCATGCCAGTTACCACCGGGCCAGCGCTGGCTCAACTGTCCGGCTCGGTGACAAAACCCAGCTTCTGCACGCCGGCACGCTGCGCGGCTGCCATCACCTTGATGACATGCTCGTAATTCACCGCCTTGTCGCCACGCAGATGCAGTTCCGGCTGCGGCTGCTTCTGCGCGACTTCCAGCAGACGCGCCTCCAGTTCCGGGAACGTCACCACGGTTTCATTCCAGTGAATTGCCGCGTCGGCCGTCACCGACAGCGTGATGGTTTCCGGCTTGATTTCGTTGGGTGTGTTGTCGGCGCGCGGCAAATCGATTTTCACCGAATGGGTGAGCACCGGCACCGTAATGATGAAGATGATCAGCAGCACCAGCATGACGTCCACCAGCGGCGTCATGTTGATTTCGCTCATCACCTCGTCGTTGTCGTCCAGTCCGCCGCCAAAGGCCATGTCACTTCACCTCAAGCTTGCGCACTTTGCTGCCGGCCTGATTGCGGGCCGGCGGCGCGCCAGTGAGGAAGTAGGCGTGCAGCTGGTGCGCGAAACGGTTGAGCTTGCCCAGCAGCATCTTGTTGTTGCGGGTCAGCGCGTTGTAACCCAGCACCGCCGGAATCGCCACCGCCAGACCGAACGCGGTCATGATCAGCGCCTCGCCCACTGGACCGGCCACCTTGTCGATGCTGGCCTGGCCGGAAACGCCAATACCCACCAGCGCGTGATAGATGCCCCACACCGTGCCGAACAGGCCCACGAACGGCGCCGTCGATCCCACCGAGGCCAGCACCGACAGACCTTTCTGCAACCGCTCGGCGCTTTCATCGATGGAGCCACGCAGGCAGGAGGTCAGCCAGTCCGCCAGCGGCAAATGGCCGTGCAGATCGCTCTTGTGACTGGAGTGGTGATCGATGGCGCCCTGCCCTTCTTCCGCCAGCAGACGAAACGGGTTGCGGTCGCCGTCGCGGCCCAGCATGTGCAGGCCCTCACCGAAACTGCGCGCGTGCCAGAAATCGTGCAGCGCGCGCTGGGCCCGCCGCAGCGACAGCAGGTTCCAGCTGCGCACGATGATCACATACCAGGACGCCACCGACATGATCAGCAGCAGGATGGCCACGGTCTTGATGACCGGATCGCCTTGCAGCCAGAGGGCTTCAATGCCGTAAGGGTTGGATGACACAACGGGTTCCATGGGGACTCCTCCAGGGGGTAGCAAACAGGGTTTGGCAAATTCATTGATCCAGCCGGAAATGCACCGGCTGCTCGTACAGGTATTCAATGGCAAC
This sequence comes from uncultured Moraxellaceae bacterium, assembly GCA_964491665.1. GTDB lineage: Bacteria > Pseudomonadota > Gammaproteobacteria > Pseudomonadales > Ketobacteraceae > Ch67. Next base: position 1,438 of record CAZBII010000176.1, on the reverse strand, counting down.
GCCATTCTGGCGCGCCGGTTCGTAACGCCATTTTTTCACCGCCGCCAGCGCCGCCTGATCCAGGCGCGGAAAGCCGCTCGACTTCAGCACCTTGACCTGGGTAGGGCGGCCGGCGGTAGTGATCACCATCTGCAGCGTCACCACGCCCTCCTCACCCCGCCGCCGCGAAACCGCCGGATAGGCCGGCTTGGGGTTGTTGCGGTTGCGGGCGTCGACACGGGGCGCTTCCACCGGCGCGCCGAGTGAATCATTGGTGCTGGCGTCGGGCGTGCTGACCGGTGCAGCCGGCGGAGGCGGCGCAGTTTCTTGCGGTGCCGGTGGCTCCGGTGGCGGCGTGGAAATGGCGGTTTCCGACGGCGGTGGCGGCACCACGGGCGGCGGCGGTGGCGGCACGACCGGCTTGGGTTTGGGCTTCGGTTGGGGAACCGGCTTGGGTTTCGGCTTGGGCTTGGGCGTTTCCACTGGCCTGGGTTCCGGCGGCGCGGCCTGCGCGCTGGGCGCCTGCACCACTTCCGCCGGCGGCGCCTGGATCAGGATGCCGCTGATGGTGGGCGGTTCCACTTTGGGTTCGGCCTTGGGCAACAGAATGGCAGCCGCAATTGCGCCCGCATGCAGCGCGCTCACCAGTGCCAGTATCAAAAACGACTTCAACTGCCTCATTCTGCGGTCAGTGCCTTCAACGCTTTGCTCTCATCCACCACGGACACCCGCCGCTGCCGCGCCACCTGCCGCGACACCCGCTTGCGCCACCAGATCACGATGCCGGTCACCGACAGCACCGCCACCAGCACGCCCAGCAGCGACACCAGGATGCGCCCGGTGACCCCGGCAATGCGTCCCGAATGCAGCGGGAACTGGGCCTGCATGAAAATATCGCCGGCGCTGCCGGTACCGGGAATCTCGGCCCCCGCCGGTGCCCCGGTCTGGCCATCGAAATAGAGCCAGGGATTCCCCAGGCCACCATCGCCGTGGCTGTTGCCAGGCCGGAAAAAGCCGACACCATACACATCGAACTCCGGCGAGTAAAACAGGCCACCCACCGGGCGATCGATCGGATGCGCCTTCACCGCCTGTCCCGCCAGCGCCAGCACCTGTTCCCGCGTCAGCCCCGGCTCGGCGGCGGTCACCGGGGTGCGGCTGGCAAAGGGGCTGGGCTTGAGCGTCGACACCGTTGCCACCAGCGGCCGCACCACCTGGAAACCGAGGTTCATCGATACCGAAGTGACCGCCAGCACCAGCAACAGTAACCAGATCCAGACACCACCGGAGCGATGCAGGTCAAAGGTCAGCCTGTGGCCACCCTGCCGCCAGCGGAACGCCAGCGACTTGCGCCAGGAGCGCAGGTTGGGAAACGAAATCCACAGCGCCACGAAGCAGTCCAGCACCCAGACGATGCCGACGATACCCATGAACAGCACACCCAGCTCCATGCCGAATC
>CAZBII010000175.1:0-9561 GCA_964491665.1 uncultured Moraxellaceae bacterium | reverse complement strand
GAACGGATGCGGACCATCACCACCGTCGTGTTCGACAAGACCGGCACCCTCACCGAGGGCCGTTTCTCGCTGGTGGAAACCCGTCTGCTGGCGGCGGAATCCACGGCAGCGGCAGAGTCGCTGGCCGCCGCGCTGGAGCAGGCATCCGAGCATCCCATCGCCCGCGCCTTTCATTCGCTGGACGCCAGCAAGGCCGTTTCCGGCGTGCGGGTGATTCCCAATGAAGGCGTGCACGGGCAATGGAACGGCGCCGACATCCGCATCGGCAAGCCCGGTTTTGCCGGTGCGCTGCTGCCGGCCCTGCCCACCGCGCCCGACACCACCGGACAGTGGGTGTTGCTCGCTACTGCCACACAGGCGCTGGCCTGGTTCCGCGTGGAAGACCGGCTGCGGGAAGACGCCGCCACGCTGGTGCAGCAGCTGCAGCAGTCCGGCAAGCGCTGTCACATCCTGAGTGGCGACGGCAGCGGTCATGCCCGCGAGATCGGCCGCCAGCTGGGCATTGCCGATGTGCGCGACAACGCCTCGCCGCAGGCCAAGCTGGATTACCTCAAGCAGCTGCAGGCCGGCGGCGCCCAGGTGCTGATGCTGGGGGACGGCCTCAACGACGCGCCGGTGCTGGCGGGGGCGAACGTGTCGATCGCCATGTCCGACGGCACTGATCTGGCAAAAGTGGCCGCCGACGGCGTGCTGCTGGGCCAGAGCCTGTCGCCGCTGCTGCAGGTGCTCACCATCGTCAGCCAGACCTACCGCATCATCCGGCAGAATCTGGCCTGGTCCATCGGCTACAATCTGGTGGCGCTGCCGATCACCGCCGCTGGCTGGGTACCGCCCTGGCTATCGGCCATCGGCATGTCGGCCAGTTCGCTGATCGTGGTGGTGAACGCACTGCGCATCAACCGCTACGGCCACCGTGTTCCCACTGACAGGTAATCCAACGTGGATGTGATCTACTTTCTGATTCCGCTGGCACTGGTGCTGCTCGTCGCCGCCGTGTGGGCCTTTTTCTGGGCCGTCGGCAACGACCAGTTCGAGGATCTGGACCGGGAGGCCAACCGCATCCTGTTCGACGAAGACATGCAGCCCCGCAGCCGCAAGCCAGCCCCGCCCCCTTCGTCTGACCAGACCGGATCACCCAAAGGCCCGGCATGAGCCTGCAACCGGACTTCGTCGCTGCCTTCATCATCGGCTTCATGGGCAGCCTGCACTGCATCGGCATGTGCGGCGGCATCAGCAGCGCCCTCACCACGGCCGTCGTGCCGGTACGCCACCATCCCGGCCGCCAGATCGGCTATCCCCTCACCTACAATCTCGGCCGCATCGCCAGTTACTGTCTGGCCGGCGCCATTGCCGGCGCCCTGGGCAGCCAGTTCCGTGACCTGCTGGGCGGACATGGGCCATCCGCACTGCGTATTTTCGCGGCTGTCATGATGATCCTGCTGGGCCTGTATCTGAGCGGCTGGTGGAAAGTACTGAACCAGCTGGAACGGGTCGGTGCGCGGGTGTGGAAACGGCTGGCGCCCTTTACCCGCCGCTTCATTCCGGTGACCAATCCCTTGCGTGCGCTCGCCCTGGGCCTGCTGTGGGGCTGGCTGCCGTGCGGACTGGTGTACAGCGCGCTGGCCTGGTCGGTGGGGTCCGGCGGTGCGCTGCCCGGCGCCCTGCTGATGCTGTGTTTTGGTCTGGGCACCCTGCCCGCCATGCTGGGCGTAGGTGTGTTTGCCCATGCGCTGAACGATCTGGCGCGCCCCAGTGGCACCCGCACTTTTGCCGCCCTGCTGCTGATCGCTTTTGGCATCTGGACCCTGGTCAGCCAGCTGCCGGTGCCGGGCGGTCACACCCACTGAGCGCCTCCTCTCCGACCTTGCCCCGCAACCGGGCTTTCTTTTACAGTGCAGAACCCTGCTTCATAACGGAATCCGCTGTCGCGCATGCCTGAACGCATCGTCGAAAACTTCACCTGCACCCTGCCCTGGCGCACCGGCAATCACATCGAACTGCTGGCCGACGGCGACCAGTTTTTCCCGCGCATTCTCGCTGCCATCGATCAGGCTACCCATTTCATCGACATCGAAATGTACCTGTTCGAGTCCGGCCACACCGCCAACCGCTTCATTTCCGCCCTCAGCGCCGCCATCGAACGCGGCGTACACATCCGCCTGCTGGTGGACTATTTCGGCTCCTACGGCCTCAACCAGCACGACGTGATGCTGCTGCAGGAACGGGGTGTCGAGTTGCGCTTCTTCAACCGCATGCGGCACTACAAGCTGATCCGCAACCTGTCGCGGGACCACCGCAAGATCATCACCATCGACCGCCGCATTGCCTTCACCGGCGGTGCCGGCATCACCGACGAATTCTCCCCCACCACTGCCGGCAAGCTGGCCTGGCGCGAACTGATGGTGGAAATCAGCGGTCCGGTGGTGAGCGACTGCCAGATCCTGTTCGAGCGCGCCTGGGCCAATCACGACGCCATTCACACCGAGCACCTGCGGGAACGCATCCACGGCTTCAACCCGCCCGCCTACAACGCCCACCACATGAACCGCAGCATCCCGCAGGCGCGGATGAATGCCACCCGCGGCCTGGGCAACAAACCCATCATGGGCGCGCTGCTGGCCGAGATCAAAAAGGCCGAAACCTGTATCTGGATCAGCACCGCGTATTTCTATCCGTCCGCCAAGCTGCTGAAACTGCTGCGCAAGGCCGCCCAGCGCGGCATCGACGTGCGCCTGCTGCTGCCGGGTCCGCACACGGATCATCCCGGCGTGCGTTTCGCCGGCCGCTCCTGGTACCACGCCCTGCTCAAGGACGGCGTGCGCATCTACGAATATCAGCCCCGTTTCCTGCACATGAAACTGGCGCTGGTGGACGACTGGTGCAGCCTGGGCTCCTGCAATTTCGACCGCTGGAACCTGCGCTGGAATCTGGAAGCCAATCTGGAAGTGATCGACCACGAATTCGCAGCCAATGTGGAAGCGATGCTCGTCAACGATTTTGCGCAATCTGTCGAATATACTGTAATGCTGTGGAAGCAGCGGAGCCTGCTGGAAAAGATACGTGAACGCCTGTGGAAGTATGTCGGGATGTTCCTGAGCCGGCTGACCAACCAGTAACGCCTCCTCCGCTTCCCGGCTACCGGTTACAACCCTGCGCAGGTGACTGTGGAACACTCCATACTCAACGAACTCATCATCATCTTCACGGCATCGGTGGTCGCCTCGGCGATTTTCAACCGGCTGCGCGTTCCCACCCTGATCTGCTACCTGCTGGTCGGCGTAATCGTAGGCCCGCAGGCCCTCGCGCTGATCAGGGACGCCGCACCCTTTCAGGTGATTGCCGAATTCGGCGTGGCATTTCTGCTGTTCACGCTGGGACTGGAATTCTCCCTGCCGCACCTGATTGCACTGCGCCGCATCGTGTTTGGCATGGGCTCACTGCAGGTACTCGCCTGCATTGGCGTGTTCTCGCTTTCCAATTACCTGTATGGCGATCTGACGCTGGCTGGCATTCTCGTCACTGCCTCGGCCATTTCACTGTCCTCCACCGCGATCGTCAGCAAGGAACTCAGCCAGCGCAACCAGATCACCACCGCGCACGGCCACATCGCCATCGGCATTCTGCTGTTCCAGGATATTGCCGCCATCATCATGCTGGTGGTGATGTCCACCGCCGGCCAGGGTGGCGACACCCAGCTGTGGGATTCGCTGGCGACCACGGGGCTGAAGGCGCTGGCATTTTTTGTTGCGGTCATCGCCATTGGCAAGTGGCTGCTGCCACCGCTGTTTACCGAAATAAGCAAGGCCCGATCGGAAGAAATGTTTGTGCTCACGGTGCTGGTGGTGGCACTGGTGTCGGCGTCTGTCGCACACGGACTGGGACTATCGATGGCACTGGGCGCCTTCATGGCCGGCATGATGCTGGGTGAAAGCCACTTCCGCCACCAGATCGAACTGGAAATCCGGCCGTTCCGCGATGTGCTGCTGGGTATATTTTTCGTCAGCATTGGCCTGATGATCGACGTGCAGCTGATCACTGAATTCTGGCCGCGCATCCTGTTTTTCACCCTGTGTCTGCTGGCCTTCAAATCCGCGCTGATTGCGCTGCTGTGCCGTTTCTTCGGCAACGGCTCCGTGGTGTCATTCCGCACCGGACTGATCCTGAGCCAGGGAGGCGAATTCGGTTTTGCATTGCTCGCAATGGCCGTCAAGGACGATCTGCTGCCCAAGGATGTCGCCTCGTTTTTCATCGCCATCATCGTGCTGAGTATGGCCGCCACGCCCTTCCTGATTTCCAACAGCGAGAAAATTGCCAATCGCCTGTTGTTGTGGCGCAACACCAAGATTGGAAATGATCCGGACGTGATGGTGACCCATGCTGATTCGCAGCTGGAAAACCACGTAATCATCTGCGGTTACGGCCGCGTGGGACAAACCATCGCGCGCTTTCTGCAGCAGGAAAAAATTCCCTTCATTGCGGTGGACGACGACGCCGTGCGGGTGCAACGCGCACGAGCCGCCGGTGATCCCGTGCATTACGGCAGCGCGCGCAAGCTGTCCGTGCTGAAGCATCTGGGGCTGTCCAGGGCCAGCCTGCTGATCATCAGTTTTGACGATCATCTCGCCGCCAAAACCATGATCCAGCTGATTCGCGAAGAGCGCACCGACCTGCCCGTGCTGGTGCGGACGCGCGATGATGCGCATCTGCTGGAATTGCAGAAAGCCGGCGCCACTGAAGTCATTCCGGAAACGCTGGAAGCCAGCCTGATGCTGGTCAGCCATGTGATGGCGGCGCTGGGCCTGCCGGGCGAGAAAGTGTTTGCCGCCATCGAACAGGTACGGCAGGAACGCTACAAGATGCTGCACGGATTCATCCTGGGACAGAATGGTTCCTATGGCATTTCGCGTTACGAGGGACGACTCAAACCGGTCTATCTGCCAGCGTCTGCATTCGCCGTAAAACGCACGCTGAAAGAACTGGCACTCGACCGGCTCAAGGTGCGCGTGCAGACCATTCGCCGTGGCAATGACATCGTGCAGAATCCGGATGAAAACACGGAATTGATGAGCGCCGACATCGTAATCCTCAATGGCGATCCTGCTGCTACAGAAGCGGCCGAATCCTATTTGCTGATTGGCAAAAAATAATATGTTTTTCTATCAGCGAACCTCATTAGACCAAAATATTTTTTCCATAAGGGCTAACAAGTTAGCAATATGAACTAAGATTTTTTAAAGGAAAGCGTTGCTAAGCATGCCACTGGAAAACAGGCGCGCACCGGACACAGCACCGGAGTGTTTCGAAACGTAGCGCTTTTTGACTGTAGTTTTCAAATTCAGGTGAACGCTGAATGGGAATCAACCCCGCCGACTTCCGGCAAATGATTGTCCGCCCCACCCTGGTCAAACTGGATCAATGGTCTCCCTCCCTTGAAAATCTTCTGCTTGGCACCGCTGCCCAGGCTTCGGGCCTTGGCATGCAGCTGCAGTCGGAACAGGGCATGGGCATTTATCAACTCAATCCCGCAGTGCATCAGACTGTCTGGGACTGTTTTCTGGCCTTTGACGCCGATCTGGCAAGCAAGGTGCGCGGTCTGGCGTCGCAACGGGAATTTCTGGTGCAACCGCACTGGGAACTGGCCACCAACCTGTCCTATGCCACCGCAATTGCCTGGGGTGTGTATGCGCACGCCAAGGCGGCACTTCCCCTGGATGCCGACAACATCGAAGGTCTCGCCCGCTGCTGGCACCAGCATTTCTGCCAGGATGCCAGTCTGACCGCACGCCACTTCGTCACCTGCTATCAGCAGCTGGTGCAGGCGGAAAAAGCGTTTGCTGCCTGAGCATGGCCAGTGCAGATCATTCGTAACCCAGTGCCTGCCAGATCCGGCTCATCGCATCCACGGCACCGAGTGACAATTTGTAGTTCACGAACGATGTCACTTCCGTAATGCCCGGATTGATTTCCACCGATTTGGCTCCCCAGCGTCGCGCTTCAAACACCGGCTGTGCGATGTAGGGGAAAACGCTGGTGGTGCCGATGCTGAACACCAGATCGAATCCACGCAGCATTTCCCGCTGCAGATCGCGCACTGCTGCTTCCGGCAGCATCTCGCCGAACAGCACCACGCCGGGACGGATTACGCTGTGACAGCGCGGACAGGTGGGCAAGGCCGGCAGGTGGGAATAATCCTTCACTTCTTCCTGATAGTGGCAGGCGGGACAATACAGCTGGTCCACGCGGCCGTGAATTTCGATCAGCTGCCGGCTGCCGGCATGACGGTGAAAGCAGTCGATGTTCTGGGTGAGCACCCAGCTTTGCGGTTTGAGTTTCTCGATGTCGGCGATGATGCGATGGGCACGGTTGAAGCCGGCGCCGCGACAGGCATTTTCCACCTGCTGCAGATATTTCCAGGTGATCTCGGGACGGGCGCGCAGCATGTCGCCTGACAGCGCAACTTCGATGGGAATGCCTTCCGCCGTATGCTGGTCGTTGTACAGGCCGCCGATGCCGCGGTAGGTGGGCAATCCCGAATCTGCCGACAATCCCGCGCCGGTAATAAACAGGATGCGTTCGGAATCCTCGATGAGACGCGCAATTTCACGGATGCTGTTTTCGCTCATGGTCAATGCATTTCCCGGCCGGTTCGACATCGGGCACCCGGCTGCCTGACACCGGATAGCCATCCCAGATACCCGCCGAAAACTAGCACGAATATTTCGCCGCCTGCAATGTCAGGCGCAGACCTCCACGTCACTGTCCACGTCTGCTTCTTCCGGTTCGGCGCCCGGTGTCTGGCCCAGCAGAAAATCCAGAATGACACTGCGCAGCTCCGGTAGCTGGATCGCCCGCGTGGCAATGCCGGCAGCCACCAGATCGGTGAAATCGGCGGCCTCCTTTTCCCGCGACTGCAGCCACAGACCGAGCATGCGTCTGGATTTGTCGAGCAGGTGGGCAATGATCGATTCATGCATCACACCCAGCGTGGTGCGCTCCAGAATCACGTAATTGGCGAACGAGCCGTAAATGCGCGGAATGACCAGCGTGTTGGCGCCACCAAAGCCCCGTCCGGTCCACACGCCCATCTTGGGAAAAGGGTATTCGATGATGGCGCGGTTGGTTTCAATCAGCTGCTGGATGATGTCCTGGTTGCTGCTGTCGATGCGCGGGTCAACGCCGGGGGTATCCAGAAAGGACACCAGCGGCAGATGCAGGGCCCGGAACAGCCGCATGGCATCCTGGTACAGCCGCAGCGTTCTGACCGTGATCATGTTGTTGGCGTTTTCCGGCGGATTCATCAGCAGGCCGAACAGCATCCCCTCGCATTCCACCAGATACACGCGCAGGCGACTGTCAAAATCCGCGAACAGTTCCACATAACGGTCTGCCACCTGCGCCAGCAATTCAAGACAGGCCTGCTGAATGCGCCGGCGCTGGCGCGACAGGAAATCCAGTGCATAACCACGGTGGCCAGCCTGCACCGGTGCCGGCAGATGGCGGGTATCGAACGGGATGCGCAGCAGTTCCCAGGCTTCCGCCAGCGCCGCCTCCAGATCAGGCACCCGCAGATGCACCAGTGATGTTTTCAGATGCTGCTGGTCCACCGACGCAAAGGAGTCAAAATCCACCTTGCTGCCGAAGAACAGGCGGAATACTTCCGGCCCGGTCAGGTTGAGCGTGCTGTCCTGACTGACACCGATGCGGTAATGGCCCAGCCCGAACAGAATCGCGCCCAGGCCCAGACACTGTCCATGACAGATGGAGATCACCAGTTGCTGGCGACTGTAGCGGTCCAGCGCAGGAATCAGATTGAACACATCGTTGAACACCGCGCGGCCTTCCATGAAGCGGTAGCCCAGCGAGTTCATCACCAGAATCAGCGGCAGGTTGCGACGCTGGCAGTCTTCCAGAAAGGCCGTCATGCGGCGCGCCACGTCGCCACCGAAACTGCCCCCGTTGACGCGGAAATCACTCCAGACGATCGCCACATCGCGCGCCGTGCCAGTGGTGCGCAACAGCCAGGTGCCATCGGCTGACGTGCGTCGGACATCAACCGCAGCCTCTGCCGGCAACCAGGCTTCAACGTGACGGCCAGCCAGCAGCGCGAGCGGCTGCAGAAATGAAAAACGTGCCAGTTCGAGTTCGACCCATTCATTGTTCATGTTGCCAGTCCTTGCCATTTATTGTTTTTGTTGTGGTTGTCGTCAGGAGAAAACGCCTTCCTCATACTCCAGCGCCGTATCCTCCGGTTCCGGTTCGGACAGCAGCATCTGAATCACCGCCGCCAGCGGGGCAATGGTGGCCAGTTCAAACACTGTGCGCAGCGGCAGCGTCACACCGAATTCACGCTTGATGGCGTTGTTCAGTTGCACCGCCAGCAACGAGTGCCCGCCCAGCGCAAAAAAATGATCCCGCCGGCCCGGCTCCGGAATGTCCAGCAGCTGCTGCCAGATGCGCGCCAGACGGATTTCGGTGTCGCCGCGAAGCGGTTCTGCGCCGGGCTGTGTGCTGCGTTCCGGGTTTGGCAGTGCCCGCGTGTCCAGCTTGCCATTGGGTGTGAGCGGCAACGCAGGCACGACGACAAGCACCGCCGGCACCATGTACTCTGCCAGACGTTCCGACAGCGCCTGCCGCACGGCGGATTCATTGAAATCCGCCCCCTTCGCCATCACCAGATAGGCAACCAGGCGGCGACCGGCATCACCATCTTCGCGCGCCACCACCACCGCATCACGCACGCCTTCGCAGCTGCGCAGACAGGCTTCAATCTCGCCCAGTTCAATGCGGTAGCCGCGAATCTTGACCTGGCTGTCATTGCGACCGCGATAGTCCAGTGTGCCGTCGGCGTGCCAGCGTCCCAGATCACCGCTGCGATACAGGCGATCGCCGGCGCCGCTGCTGAACGGATCGGGAATGAAGCGCTGCCGGTTCAGTTCGTCGCGATTGCGATAGCCACGGGTGACCTGTCCGCCCCCAACATAGATTTCCCCGGTCACGCCCACCGGAACCGGTTGCAGGTATTCATCCAGCACATACAGCGACGTGCCCGGCAGCGGACGGCCGATCAGACCGGAGTCGAGGCCGGCGTGATATTCCGTGACATCGGCAAACGTCGCGTGCACGGTAATTTCCGTAATGCCGTACATGTTCACAAGACGGGTTGCTGCGCCCGGATTCAGCATCTGCCAGGATTCGATGACGTGCGGTTCCAGCGTTTCGCCACCCAGGATCACATAGCGCAAGACATGCTGCTCAGCACCGTCATCCTGCGCCGCCAGCAACGCGCGTAGCGCACCGGGAGTCTGGTTCAGCACCGTGACTTTTTCGCGACACAGCAGACGATAGAACTCGTCCGCCATGCGCGTGATTTCGGCCGGCACCACCACCAGGCGCGCGCCGTGCAGCAGCGCGCCCCACATTTCCCAGACGGAAAAATCGAACGCGCAGGAATGGAACAGCGTCCACACATCCTGCGCATCAAACTGGAAAAGATCGCGGGTGGCGGCGAACAGACGGATAACCTGCCGGTGCTCCACCATCACGCCCTTCGGCTGGCCGGTG
>CAZBII010000174.1:0-9624 GCA_964491665.1 uncultured Moraxellaceae bacterium | reverse complement strand
GAAACCCGCACCATTTCCGCCGCCTCCGCCGAGCAGCGTCGCGGTCGCGCCGGCCGGATGGAACCGGGCGTGTGTTACCGCCTGTGGAGTGAAACCGCGCAAACGCAATTGCAGCCGTTCACCGATCCGGAAATCCTGCACGCCGACCTCGCGCCGGTGGCACTGGAACTGGCGCAATGGGGCAGCGCCGATCCATCCACATTGCCGCTGCTGAATCCACCGCCCGCCGACCGTTATGCCCGCGCGATCAATCTGTTGCAGGAACTGGACGCACTCGATTCACAGCAGCGCATCACGCCATTGGGACGCCAGTTGACGGCACTCGGCATGCATCCGCGCCTGGCCCGACTGGTGTGGAGCCAGCGCACACAGGACACCGCCAGCGCCGCCATTGCCTGCGCCGCGATTCTGGGGGAAGGCGATCCCCTGCGTTTCAGTGGCGACAACACACAGGCCGACATTCATCTGCGACTGGCGCTATGGAATTCCAGCGCGCCCCACGGCGATCTGCAACGCGGCACCTGGCAGCGCATTGCGCAACTGGTGCAACAGACCGCCAAACGCGTGCACGCAAGCTGGAACAAAACCGCCACCGATCATCCCGACATTGCCGTCGCCCTGGCGCAGGCGTTTCCCGACCGCGTTGCCCAGCGTCGCAGCGACAGCCAGATCCGTTATCGCATGGCCAATGGCAAAGGTGTGCAGCTGGGCCGTCACGACGCGCTGGCCGGCAGTGATTATCTGGTGATTCTGGAAACCGATGGCGTCGGCAATGAACCGCGCGTGCGACTGGCGGCAAAACTGACCCTGGCGCAACTGAAAAGCGCCCTGAACCACCATCTGCAAACCGTGGAAGCGGTGGCGTGGAATGCACAGCGCGGCGCCGTGGAAGCGGAAAAGCAGCTGCAGTTTGGTCCGCTGGTGCTGGAACGCAGCCGGCTGCCGCAACCCTGGCCCGCCAGCGCGCAGGATTGCCTGCTGGACGCCCTGCAGAAGAACGAACTGCAGGATCTGCCGTGGAACGATGCCACCCTGCATCTGCTGGCGCGCCTGCAATGGCTGCACCGGCAGGACCCGTCACAGTGGCCCGATTGTTCCCGTCCAGCGCTGTGCGAACGCGTGCGCGAATGGCTGCTACCGTTCCTGCACAACCTTTACAGCCTGGCCGACGTGCAGAAAATCAACCTGCATGACGCCCTGAAAAACACCCTGCAATGGCAACAGTGGCAGATGCTGGACGAGCAGGCGCCCGCCACCATCACCTTGCCGGCCGGCACCACGCGCGAACTGGATTACGCCGCCGAAAACGGCCCGGTGCTGCGGGCGCGACTGCAGGAATTTTACGGTTTGAACGTGCATCCCACCCTGCCCAACGGACAACGCATCCTGCTGGAACTGCTGTCACCGGCACAGCGCCCGATTCAGGTTACGCGCGATCTTCCCGGCTTCTGGCATGGCAGCTACAAAGAGGTTGCGAAGGACATGCGCGGACGTTATCCGAAACATTTCTGGCCCGACGATCCGGCAAATGCGACGGCCACAACAAAAACGAAACGGCATCTCTAGCACAGGATTGCGCGGCTTGCACTGTACGTGTTGAATATCTCGTCTACACTTTTCACAATCACGCTGCAATTCCGTTTTTGCTTACAACGTGATTGAATTGCTGCACCGCGCAAGCGGCCAGCAAATGGAAGTGGCAACACCACTACTCAAACCAGGCAACACTAACCCATCAGGGGAGCACAACAATGGCCAAGAAAGTCGGCAAAGCAAAAGCAGCACCGGTCCGCAAGGCAGCCAAAAAAGCCGCCAAGAAGCCGGTAAAAAAAGCAGCTGCACGTAAAGTTACTCCGGAACAGCGCGCAGCCAAGGCAGCTGCCAAGCGGGTAGCGGCAGCGAAGAAGAAAATTGCATCCTTCAAAGCCAAGCAGGCTAAAGCGCTGGCTTCCCTGAAGGCCAAACAGGCTAAAGCCCTGGCAGCATTCGAAGCCAAAACACTGGCTGCTGCTGAAAAGGCACCGGCGAAAAAACGCCGCGCCAAGAAGGCCAAAGCCTAAGCCTCTACTGCCATGGCAGCAGTGCGTCGTGGTGCACTGCCCGGCGCATCTGCTGCCCGCTTGTTAAAACTGGCGTCATCGTTCGCCAGACTGATTACCGGCCTCCGCCCAGCCAGGCCCGGCGGATAGCCTTCCCGCACTGCGCAGACTGCATCGCCACCTGCCCGCGCAAACTCCCCTTTTCCCGCGCCACCAGCCCATACCAGCGTTTGTCCGCATCGATCCAGGGATAGAAACCCAGAAAGCCGGCACTGCTGAAGCTGCCATCAGCATTGTCAGGATCGTCTTCCACCCAATGTCCCAGTGAATAATGCCAGCGCACCGTGTCCGGCAGCGGCGAGTCATGCGCCTGCTGCGGACAGGCTTTGGGGCTGGCACACACCGCTTCGGCGCCCAGCAGCGCACCGATTTTCAGTTGCCCATCCAGTACCCGCTGCAGGAACAGACCATAGGCTGCGGGCGTACTGATGGCACCGCCCGCCGGTTGCGGAGAACTGAATTGCAGGACCAGATCCGCACCCAGATAGCGTTTCATTTCCTGCGCCAGCGCCGCGTTGTTCATGTCACCCAGCCCGTTCTGCACCGCCCACCACTGGAAATGGCCGCCGTTATAAAAGAAGGCACCGTCATCCTTCGCCTCGTAGGCATTGTTGTCCGCCCGTACCACGCCGCCTTCCTCGAAACACTGCCGCACGGTCAGCTGCGCCTGCCTGCGCTCGCCGTGCTTCACACAGGTGCGATAACGCAGATGGGTGTAGCCGGTGCGCATGGTCAACGCTTTCACATCGTCCGGCTGCAACTGGCCATTGCGCTTCTCCACCACATAGGCGCCGAACAGCCACTTGCTGGCGGATGCAATCTTCATTGCTGTCTGTGCCGTCGGTGCCTTGCGCCCCACCGAACCACTCGCCAGACGTCCGCCGGCGTCACCGATTTCCCAATAGAAAGGCTGCACTTCGCGACACTCGCTGGCACCGCTTGCGGCTGCGGTGGCCGCTGCCACGCGCTGTTCCACTGTCGCTGTCATTGCCGCTGCCACTGCATCAACAGCAGCCGCCGACAACGCCAATCCCAGCAGGCACACACCCACCCCAACGACACGCACCATGATTGAAACCTCCCGCAACAGCAATGAGTTATAGTCGGATGAACGGTCTGGCATTGACACTAACCAAGGCACCCACCAGGGCACAAACCACGGCAGACTTGTGTCAGATCAATAATGGCGACACAGCGCCAGTGTAGAAACCAGTATTCAGCACCGATCGAACATGAGGACACCTGCATGAGCACGCCACAGACCGTCACCATCGACGGCAACGAGGCCGTCGCCCTGATCGCCCATCAATGCAATGAAGTCATTGCCATCTACCCGATCACACCCGCCTCGGTAATGGGTGAACTGGCGGACGCCTGGAGCGCCCAGGGTCGCACCAACCTGTGGGGCAGCGTTCCCCTGATCGTGGAAATGCAGAGCGAAGGCGGCGCGGCCGGTGCCATTCACGGCGCCTTGCAGGGCGGCACCCTGAGTACAACGTTCACGGCGTCACAAGGTTTACTGCTGATGCTGCCGAATCTTTATAAAATTGCCGGCGAACTCACGCCCACCGTATTTCACATTGCCGCCCGCTCGCTGGCCACCCATGCACTGTCGATATTCTGCGATCACAGCGACGTCATGTCCGCCCGTGGCACCGGTTTTGCCATCGTCGCGTCCAATTCTGTACAGGAAGCCCACGATTTTGCCGCCCTCACCCACACCGCCACCCTGCGCGCGCGGATTCCGGTGCTGCACTTTTTCGACGGCTTCCGCACCTCGCATGAAGTGGCCAAGATCAACCTGATTGCACAGGACGACCTGCGCGCCCTGCTCGACAGCCCCGTCAGCAAAGCCGCCATTGCCGCACACCGCCACCGCGCCCTGTCGCCGGATCATCCCGTGCTGCGCGGCACCGCCCAGAATCCCGATGTGTTCTTCCAGGCCCGCGAAGCCTGCAATCCGTTTTACGACGCCTTCGCCGGCCACCTGCAAGCCGTCATGGATGAATTCGCTGCCCGCTGCGGCCGCCAGTATCATCTATATGACTATGTGGGCGCAGCCGACGCGGAACAGGTCATCGTGCTGATGGGATCGGGCGCCGAGACTGTGCAGGAAACGGTGGAATACCTGAACCGCAGCGGCGGCAAGACCGGCGTATTGAAAGTGCGCCTGTTCCGCCCGTTCAGCGCCGCGCATTTCCTGCATGCCATTCCCGCCAGCGTAAAAAAAATCGCCGTGCTCGACCGCACCAAGGAACCCGGCGCCGCCGGCGAACCCCTGTACCAGGACGTGTGCACCGTCTTCATGGAAGCGTTCAACAGCGGCACCCTTACGACACTGCCGAAAATCGTCGGCGGCCGTTTCGGCCTGTCATCAAAGGAATTCACCCCGGCCATGGTGTGCGCCATCTTTGCCGCACTGGACCAGCCCGCGCCGCAGAACCATTTCACCATCGGCATCGACGACGACGTTACCCATCATTCGCTGCCCTATGACGCCACCAGCAACCCCACCGCCGACCCCGACTGCTTCGAATCCGTGTTCTATGGCCTGGGCTCCGACGGCACCGTCAGCGCCAACAAGAACAGCATCAAGATCATCGGCGAACAGACCGACCTGCACGCCCAGGGCTACTTCGTTTATGACTCGAAAAAATCCGGCGCCGTCACCGTGTCGCACCTGCGTTTCGGCAAAAATCCGATCCACTCCGCCTACCTGATCGGCAACGACCGCGCCCGCTACATCGGCTGCCACCAAACCCTGTTCCTGGAAAAATACGACGTACTGGAAAAGGCCGCGCCCGGCGCCGTGTTCCTGCTCAACACCAGCAGCAATAAGGAAGAGGTGTGGAACAGCCTGCCGCGTCCGGTGCAGCAGTCCATGATCGCCAAGAAAATCCGCTTCTTTATTATCGACGGTTATAAAGTGGCGCAGGACAACAGCATGGGCCGCCGCATCAACACCATCATGCAGACCTGCTTCTTCGCCATCTCCGGCGTGCTGCCGAAAGACATCGCCATCGCCGAAATCAAAAAAGCGGTGGAAAAAACCTACGGCAAGAAAGGCCGCCTGATCACCCAGCGCAACTTCGAAGCCATCGACAATACCCTGCAGGCGTTGCAGGAAGTCCCACTGCCCGCACAGGCAAGTTCACCCATCGAACTGCACGGCCTCAACCTGCACGGCGCACCGGATTTTGTGCGCACCGTCACCGCCGAAATCATCGCCGGCCGGGGTGACCGCATTCCCGTCAGCCAGCTGCCGGTGGACGGCACCTTTCCCACCGGCACCGCCGCGTTTGAAAAGCGCAACATCGCGCTGGAGATTCCGGTGTGGGATACCGAGCTGTGCACCCACTGCGGCAAATGCGCGTTCGTCTGCCCGCACAGCGCGATCCGCAGCAAACTGTTTCCGGCGGAACTGGCCGCCAGCGCACCGCCGTCATTCAAACACGTGCCGGTGAAAGGCAAGGATTACCCGGCCGGCCTGCACATCAGCTATCAGGTGGCACCGGAAGACTGCACCGGCTGCACCCTGTGCGTGGACATCTGCCCCATCCGCGACAAGAGTCGCGCCAACCACAAGGCGCTGAACATGGCAGCGCAACCACCGCTGCGGGAACAGGAAGCGGCCAACTGGGAATTCTTTGCTGCGCTGCCGGATTACGACCGCCGCGACGCCAAGTCCAATACGATGAAAGGCGCCATGGTGCTGCAACCGCTGTTCGAATTTTCCGGCGCCTGTTCCGGCTGCGGCGAAACGCCCTACATCCGTCTGGCCACACAACTGTTCGGTGATCGCATGGTGGTGGCCAACGCCACCGGCTGCTCCTCCATTTATGGTGGCAACCTGCCCACCACACCCTGGACCCACAACAACGACGGCCGTGGCCCCGCCTGGAACAACTCCCTGTTCGAAGACAACGCCGAATTCGGTTTGGGATTGCGTCTGGCCTGGGACCAGCGCGCCGCCATCGCCACTGACTATATAAAGCAGCTGGAACCGCAACTGGGCGCCGACACCGTGCACACCATCCTGCACGCCGACCAGTCCGACGAAGCCGGCATCCACGACCAGCGCGAACGCCTTGCCGCCGTGAAATCCACCCTCGCCGCACTGCCGCATCCGCTTGCCCAACCGCTGCTGGATGTCATTGATGCCCTGAGCAAAAAAAGCGTGTGGATCATCGGCGGCGACGGCTGGGCCTACGACATCGGCTACGGCGGACTCGATCACGTGCTGGCGTCCGGCAAGAACGTCAACATCCTGATCCTCGACACCGAAGTCTATTCCAACACCGGCGGCCAAACCTCGAAAGCCACCCCGCGCGGCGCCGTCGCCAAATTCTCCGCCGGCGGCAAACCCACCGCGAAAAAGGATCTGGCGCGCATCGCCATCAGCTATGAAAACGTGTACGTCGCCCACGTCGCCTATGGCGCGAAAGACGTACACACCCTGCACACCTTCATGGAAGCAGAAAGCTACGACGGCCCGTCGCTGATCATCGCCTACTCCCCCTGCATCGCCCACGGCGTCGACATGGCCAACAACCATCGCCAGCAGAATCTCGCTGTCGACAGTGGCCACTGGCCCCTGTTCCGCTTCGACCCGCGCCGCACCGCGCAGGGGCAAAACCCGTTCAAGCTCGACAGCAAACCACCGTCCATCGACTACGCCGACTTCATCAAAAGCGAAACCCGCTTCAACATGCTGTGGCGCTCCGATCCCGCCCGCGCCGACGCCCTGCTCGACCAGGCGCGCAACGATGTGAAGGAACGCTTCGCCTGGTACGAACATCTGGCCGCCGCCCGCGAGGACTCACACCATGAGTGATGCATCCATGACTGACCTGACCACGGAATACCTCGGCCTGACCCTGAAAAATCCGCTGGTGCCCTCGTCCTCGCCGCTCACCGGCGATTTCGACAACGCGCGCCGTCTGGAAGATGCCGGCGCCGCCGCCATCGTGCTGCCTTCACTGTTCGAGGAAGCCCTCATCAACGAAGAAGAACAGATGACGCGCTTCCTCGACCACCAGCCCATCGGCTACAACGAAGCGGATTCCTTCCTGCCGGAACTGCATGAATACAATTCCGAACTGGACCGCCACGTCGCCCGCATCGAACGCTATAAACAGGCGCTGTCGATTCCCGTCATCGCCAGCCTGAACGGCGTCACCCCGCAGGGCTGGGTGCGCCACGCCCGCGACCTGCAGGACGCCGGCTGCGACGCACTGGAACTGAACCTGTACGGCATCGCCGCCCGCCGCGACGAAACCGCCGCGCAGGTGGAAGCGCGCTATCTGCAAGTGGTGCAATCGCTGCTGGACGTGGTGACCATTCCCCTCACCGTGAAACTGTCGGCGCAGTTTTCCTCGCCGGTGAATTTCATCGGTGAACTGGAAAAAATCGGCGTGAAAGGCGTGGTGCTGTTCAACCGCTTCTACCAGCCCGACATCGATCTGGAATCACGCCACGTGGTGCCTCGCATCCAGCTGTCGCACTCGTATGAATCGCTGGTGCGCATCCGGTGGATCGCCATGCTGCGCGCCCAGGTGCAACTGGGCATCGGCGCCACCGGCGGCTTTCACAATCACGAAGATGCATTAAAGGGACTGCTGGCCGGCGCCGACGTGATCCACCTGTGCAGCTCGCTGCTGCGGCAAGGGCCGGATTACGTGCGCACCATCCTGTTCGGCATGAGCGACTGGATGGAGCGCGAGGAATACAGCTCGGTGCGGCAACTGAAAGGCAGCCTGAGCTACAAGCATGCGGTAAACCCGTCGGCCTATGAGCGCGAGAACTATGCGGAGCTGATCGGGCAGGATGCGTTGCTGAAGGTGGATCTGAAGCGGCATCGGGAGTGATGCGCGCAGGTACACCATCTGCTATGTGACTGAACAAATCGCCACCAGCGGGTAAGCCTATGGGCTAGTGCGCCTAAGCCATTGGCTTACCGCGCCTAGCACGGTGGCCTACCTGAGTGAGCAAAACGCCACCGAAGGGTAGGCCAGTGGCTTGCATGGGGTAGCCGGCGGGCTTGTTGGGGTAAGCCGGTGGCTTGGGTGGGGTAGCACGGTGGCTTACTTTGGCTAGCAAGGTGGCTTGGCGGAGGTAGCACGATGGCTTACCTGGGGGAGCAAGGTGGCTAGCGGCGCAAGGCCGACCGGTTGGTGGGGACAAGCGGGAGGGTTGCGCCTGAAGGGGAGCGTCATGCAAGACCAGCTTTGGTGCGAGAGGGACACAGGAACTTTAGATACTCGCTCTCAGGTCAATTCAATTGTTTGGGATCATGGGGCTGTGCTAAAACTGGACCCGAATGACGGGTGAACTCAACATCGAAACGTGGACTTGTTTTGGCAAAACACGCTCTTCATTAAATCGCGGGCCACCCAAAAATAAATTAATCGGGCCGCCTTCTAATAATTATTATGAGGCCGTCGGCCTCATAATAATTATTAGAAGTCATAGATAAGGAATGTGCATATGGCAAAGCAAGAAGATAGTTGGCTCGAGGCGTTGTCTGCTCGAGATGATCTTGAGCAATACGGCGACAATGCAATTGGGCTATTTGCGTTAGCCCTCCGATTCTCCGTTGATGATATCCACAGTGTGGCCGCAGAATCTGTAACTGATGGAAACGATGACAAGAAATGCGATCTAATTTATTTGGATAAGGAAGAAGGTGTCGCGGTACTTGCGCAATGCTATTCGTCTCAAAAAGCGAAGCCAAGCGCGCCTGCAAATAAAGCGTCGGATCTAAATACGGCTGTTGCATGGCTTATTCAGAGACCGATTAAAGAGCTTCCAAAAAGAATACGTGCTGCTGCAAATGAGCTTAGAGATGCAATTAAGACAGGCGAGGTTAAGCGATTTGAAATTTGGTATGTACACAATCTGCCTGAATCGAATAACGTTCGCGATGAGTTAACTACGGTTGAACACACCGCTAAAACAGTGATTGATAATCTTGAAAGCCCTTCAAAGATTGCGATCTCAAGTATTGAAATTGGCAAGGGACGTCTAGATGAGTGGTACAAGGAGACGCTTTCACCGATACTCGTAAACGAAGAAATTAAATTTGAGATTTCCTCAGGATTCGAGATTTCCGAGGGGGCTTGGTCGGCGTACGTTGCGCCAATTCTAGCTCGTCAACTTCACCGTCTATACAAAACACATAAAACAAACCTTTTCTCAGCAAATGTTCGAGATTATCTTGGCTCTCGGAAAAGTGATGCAAATATCAATAGCGGCATCAAGCAAACCGCGCAAGATGAGCCAGAAAACTTTTGGGTATTTAACAATGGCATAACCGTTCTAACCCACTCGTTTGAGGAACGAATAGAAAAAGGCAAGAAATATCTTGTGGTCAAAGGAGCCTCAATTGTGAACGGAGCACAAACGACAGGCGCTATTGGATCGTTGCCAAAGGCTCCAGACCTAAAAGTTCTTGTTCCGGCAAGGTTTGTTGCGACGTCTAACTCAGATTTGGTATACAACGTAATTCAATATAATAACAGTCAAA
>CAZBII010000173.1:0-9660 GCA_964491665.1 uncultured Moraxellaceae bacterium | reverse complement strand
AACAGCACCGCGTTGCGATACTGCAGCAGGAATTCTTCCAGCCAGTTGATGGATTCGATGTCCAGATGGTTGGTCGGTTCGTCCAGCAGCAGGATGTCCGGCTCCTGCACCAGGGCGCGCGCCAGCAGGACACGCCGTTTCACGCCACCGGACTGCGCGAGAAATTCCACATCGCCGTTCAGGTCGAGTTTCGACAGTGCCGTTTCCACCCGCTGCTGCATCTGCCAGCCGTCCTGCGCCTCCAGCTGCTTCTGCACGCGCTCCATGTCGGCAAAGGCTTTTTCATCGCCGCGGGAAACCGCTTCCAGCAGATGATGGTATTGCTTGATCAGGTCGCCGACCTGGCCGAGACCGGACGCCACCACGTCGAATACGGTGCCACGCGCGTCCTGCGGTACTTCCTGTTCCAGCCAAGCGATTTTCACGCCGGGCTGTACTTCCACCACGCCATCGTCGGGCTTGATCTGGCCGCTGATGACTTTGAGCAGGGTGGATTTGCCGGTGCCGTTGCGCCCCACCAGACAGATGCGCTCGCCCTTGTCGAGGGTGAGGGAAGCGCCGGACAGCAGTTCCGGGCCGCCGAAGGCCAGGTGCAGGTCGCGCAGACGGATCAGGGGCATGTCAGGATTCTCGCAGCAGGATGAGGGGGCTCTGGCCCAGGATTTTGCGGCTGCTCCAGTGGCCGGCGAGGCCGATCAGCACGCCAAACAGGGGCGGCATTATTATCCAGATCCACAGCGCCGGGGTATAGGGCAGGCTGAAAATCTTCCAGTACACGCCGAAGCGCGCCAGTTCGCAGCCGCCGGCCGCGACGATACCCGCCAGAAAACCGATGGCAAAGAATTCGCTCCACTGTTGCAGCCGCAGCTGGCGGCCGGTGGCACCGAGAGTGCGCATCAGGGCGCCTTCGCGATAGCGCTCCGGCATGGTGGTGATCAGGGTGGCCAGGGTGATGGTGAGCCCCGCCGCCAGCACGAACAGCAGGATGAATTCCACCGCCGCGCTGACCTGCGCCAGAATGCCTTTCACCCGCGCCAGGATGGCATCCACTTCCAGCACGCTGATGGCGGGAAACCGGTGCACCAGATCCCGCAGCAGGATTTTCTGCTTCGCATTCAGATAGAAACTGGTGAGGAAGGTGGTGGGCATGCCGTCGAGATCGCCGGGGCGAAAAATCAGGTAGAAGTTGGGCTGGAAACTTTCCCACTTCACACTGCGGATGCTGGTGACTCGCGCCGTGAAGGTTTGATTGGCGACGAACAGGGTGAGCGAATCTCCGACGGTTACGCGCAGTTTCTCCGCCAAGCGCTGTTCGATCGACACCTGCTTTTCGTTGCTGTCCGCACGTTCTGGATCATTCCACCAGGAGCCGGCGAGCACGCGGTTATCGCTGGGCAGATCGGCAGCAAAGGTTAGGTTCAGTTCGCGGTTCAGGGCTTCCGGCGCGTCCCGTTCATTGTCCTGGCTGGTTTCCTTGCTGACAGATTGTGTGACCGCCTGCTGGTTGATGTGGGTAAGGCGACCGCGCACCACCGGATACAGCGGTTGCGACACCACCTGGTTGTCGTGGAGGAATTGCGTGAACGCGGCGGACTGTTCCGGCAGCACGTTCAGCACGAAATGATTGGGCGCCTGCTCCGGCAGCTGGTTTTCCCAGGTGCCGATCAGTTCGGTGCGCACCAGAATCACCATCAGCATCGCCATGCCGGTGAGACCGAAACCCAGCAGCTGGATGCGGGTGCCGTCGCGCCGCCGCGCCAGATTGCGCAGCCCGGCCTGCACCGACAGCGGGCTGTAGCGGCTGACGATCAGCAGCAGGCGCATGAAAAACTGCGTGAGCAGACTGGCCACCAGCCACGCCACCAGCGCGCCGACGAACAGCGCCGCAATCAGCACCGGATCGCGGGCGTACCAGAGCATCAGCAGCGCCACCAGGATGGCGGCGGAGGCGTAGCTCGCCGTCTGCGACAGTGGCTGCGGTGCCAGATCGCGACGCAGTACCCGCAGTGGCGGCGTGCGTTGCAGCTGGGCCAGCGAGGGCAGGGCGAATCCCGGCAGTATCACCAGCGCCAGCGCAGTGCCGGTAAATAGCGGCACCAGACTGGGCAGCGGCGTGTCCTGCGGCAACAGTTCCCCCAGCATTTTCACCGCGATGAAATGCAGCGCCCAGCCCAGCGCACTGCCCAGCAGGCCAGTCACCAGTGCCAATGCAATTAATTGAATGATGAACAGTTGCAGGATCTGCCGCGATGACAGACCAAAACAGCGCAGCAACGCCGCTGTATCGAAATGCTGGCGACTGAAAAAATGCGCACCCATGGCGATCGCCACGGCAGCCAGCAGGATCGCCATCAGACTGGCCAGTTGCAGGTAGCCCTCGGCCCGCTGCAGTGCCGAACTGATGCTGCGCTGCTGGGAATGCACCGACAGGAACGACTGCCCCGGTTGCAGCAGAGGCGTGAGAAAAGTTTGCAGATTCCGGATGGCGGCAGGTTCACCGGCGAATTGCACGTAATAGTCCAGCCGGCTGCCGGGCTGGATCACGCCGGTGGCGGCAATGTCATCCCAGTGCATCAGCGCGCGCGGCACGAAGCTGTAGAAATTGCCGCTGCGGTCCGGCTCGAACACCAGCACTTTTTCCACCGTCAGCGTGACATCGCCCACATCCACCGAGTCGCCCACGTTGATGTTCAGTGCCGTCAGCAGACGCTGCTCCACCCACAGCTTGCCGGGATTGGGACCATGGCTCACCGGTTGCTCCGGCGCAAACGGCGTGTCGCTGATTTTGAGCGGTGTTTTCAGCGGATACTCATCGGAAACCGCTTTCACCGCTGACAGCTGCATCGCATCGCCCGCCATCACCACGCTGGAAAACTCCAGCGTCTGCGCGTGTCGCAAATTGCGCTGTTCTGCCGCCGCCAGCCATTGCGGATCGATGGCGTCTGGCGAGCGGATGACAAGATCGCCACCCAGCAAAGCGGAGGCCTGCACCAGCATCGAATTCTGGATGCGGCTGCTGAGAAAGCCGATGGTGGCATGGGTGGTCACTGCCACCAGCAGCGCCATCAACAGCACATTCAGGTGCCCGGACTGCCAGTCCCGTTTCAGCATGCGCCACCACATCATTGCAGTTCACCTGCAGTCATCACACGCTGATGCTGGCAGCGTCGGGCGAGTGTGTGATCGTGGGTCACCAGGATCAGCGTGGTGTTGCGTTTTTCATTCAGACCGAACAGCAGATCGGCAATGCGGGCGCCGGTTTGCGTGTCCAGATTGCCGGTGGGTTCGTCGGCAAACAGAATGTCCGGCTCGCACACAAATGCGCGCGCCAGTGCCACCCGCTGCTGCTCGCCGCCCGACAGCTGGTTGGGATAATGGCGCATGCGTTCACCCAGTCCCACCGCCGCCAGAATATCCGCCGCCTTTTCCCGTGCGTGCGCTGTATTGCGGATCTCCAGCGGCAGCATTATGTTTTCCAGCGCAGTGAGATTCGGCAGCAGCTGGAACGACTGGAACACGAAACCCACATGCTGCGCCCGCACCCGCGCGCGCTCATCCTCCGACAGCTTTTCCAGCGCATGCCCCAGCAGTTGAATGGAGCCGCTGGAAGGCAGGTCCAGCCCTGCCAGCAGCCCCAGCAAGGTGGACTTGCCGGAACCGGATGCCCCCACAATCGCCAGCGATTCTCCCGCCCGCACCTGTAGATTTACCGCCTTTAGGATATGCAGCGGCTGCTCCGCCATGAACACGGTTTTTTCCACACCCTGCACCACCAGAACCGGTTTTGCCGAACTTTGCGTGTGATTGGCTTGTCCCATAAACTGTTCGCTCGCCTTTGCATCCATTTTGAACTGGGAATCATCCTAACCAATGCTGAACCGGATTTGCACTCTTGTTTGCCTGATGCTGCTGACGCTGGCCAGCCCGCAAATCCCTGCGCAGCAGAATGACATTCTGTTGCTGCTGGGTGACAGTCTGGGCGCGGGTTATGGCGTGCAGCGGGAACATTCCTGGGCGTATCTGCTGAATGAACGCTTCCGCCAGCAGAAAAACAATATCCAGATCGTGAATGCCAGCATCAGCGGCGATACCACCGCCGGCGGCCTGTCGCGGCTGGAAGCCCTGTTACAGCAGGAAAAACCGCGCTGGGTGATGATCGAACTGGGCGGTAATGACGGTTTGCGTGGCATGGATATTCAGGCCATGCAGCGCAATCTGGAAGCCATGGTGCAGATGGTGCGGCAACATCAGGCACAGCCGCTGCTGGTGGGCATCAAAATCCCGCCCAATTACGGTCGCAAATACCGCGAGCGTTTCGAGCAGGCGTTTGTCACGGTGAGCGAGCAGCAGGGCGTACCGCTGCTGCCATTCCTGCTGGAAGATGTGGGGGGTGTGGGCAAATACATGCAGGAAGACCGCATTCATCCCAATGCGGAAGCGCAGCCGGTGATTGCAGACAATGTGTGGAAATTCCTGGCGCCGGTGATCGCTGCAACAGCGCCGGCGCCAGGCAAGTAGTGCCGGATTGGAAGGAAAAACTCAGTCCCGCGACAGTTACTCTCTCGACAATAGATCGCGCGCGATGTGAGTGATCTGGATTTCGTCGGTGCCGCCGTAGATCTGCAGGATCTTCGCATCCCGCGCCAGCTGCTCCACCTGATACTCCGCCATGTAGCCGTTGCCACCGTGAATCTGCACGGCTTCCATCGCCACATCCACCGCTACCTGCGCGGCGTACAGTTTCATGGCCGAGGCTTCCGCCAGCGTCGGTGAGCGGCCTTTCGCAATCATCTCGATATGGCGGAACACCAGATTCTGCAGGTTCACGCGCGCCACTTCCATCTTCGCCAGTTTCAGCTGGATCAGCTGGAATTCACCGATCGGCTTACCGAACTGCACGCGCTCCTTCGCATATTTCAGCGACAGCTGCAGGCAGCGCTCCACAATACCCAGCGCCATCGCCGCCACGCCGGAGCGTTCGCGGGTAAACGTATCCTTCACACCGCTGCGGTAGGAAATTTCTTCCGTCTCGCCCAGCAGACGCTCCGGCCCAACCTTCACATCCTGCAGAAACAGTTCGCCGGTGGGAGAGGAGTGGATGCCCATCTTGCGGAACGGCTTGCTCTGCACCAGGCCGGGCATGCCCTTGTCGAGAATAAAACTCAGCACCTTGCGGTCTTTCTGCGCCACACCCGGCTCATCCAGCTTGCAGATAAAAATGATGGTATCGGCGTAGGGGCCGTTGGTGATGAAGGTTTTGTTGCCGTTAAGGATGTAGCCGCCGTTGCCGTCGCGACGGCAGGTGGACTTCATGCTGCCAAACGCATCGGAACCGGAGTTGGGTTCGGTGATGGCCCAGGCGCCGATTTTTTCCAGCGTCAGCAGTTCCGGTACCCAGCGTTCCTTCTGCGCGATCGTGCCTTTCGACATGATGGTGCCGGCGGTCAGGCCCATGCTCACGCCCATGGCAGTGACCATGCCGGGGCAGAAGCGACACAGCTCGATTGGCGGCAGCATGCTCATCGCCGCTTCTTCGCCGCGCATCATTTCCGCCATGGCTTCTTCTTCCGGCGTCTTTTCTTTCTTCACGCGCACCACGCCGGCCAGTTCGTCTTTTTCCCGCGCGATCTGCGTTTCAAAACGTTGCCGCGCCATCTGGTCAATGCCAAAGGTGCGCAGCATTTTACGCAACACGTCATAAGGAGGCGTGTCGCCGTGTTCCAGCTGTTCCAGGTTGGGGGCGATTTCTTTCTCGATGAAATTGCGCAAGGCATCTCGCAGCATGAGCTGCGGTTCGCTCCATTCGATCATGGATGACTCCTCTGGCTTTGTTGTTGTGGTGAAGGGTAAAACGACGTGCGATCCGGCGGTCAGACTAACCCGGATTCGCAAGCAGGGGTAATGACCAAAGGTGATCATCAAAACGGTTGTTTCGGTCAATCAGCGTGCCGGTTGTGCGCCTTTCAGTTCCTTCTCCATGCTGTCCGCCAGGCTCTGATAACGTTCCGCCAGGTCGCGCTCGCCCTTGCCTGACACGCCTTTCGCCAGAATCCGCAGTACTTTCACCAGCATCGGGCTTTGCAGCTGGCGGCGGGTGACTTCCTTCATCGCTTCCCGCAGCGTGTCCCAGGCTTCGATCTGGGAAAAGTTCAACAGCAGTTTCAGCAGCAGCTCATCGGAAATTCGCTTCAAACCATCTTGCTGCATGTAGTCGCGGAACACGTCGTGCAGGATGTGAATGAGCCAGGGCTCGCTAGCGGGGCGTCCGAGGATTTTCAGCGCGCAGGTGTGAAAGGATTCCGATTGCGGCTGCAGCTTTTCCAGATAGTAGCGGTGTTCCATTACGGCGGGCTTGTCGGGATATTGCGCTTCCAGCTCCACCAGTTTCTTGCGTGCTGCTTCGAAGTTGAAGGCGGCCAGCTGCTTCAGAAAGTCATCCAGCGCCTTGCGGTACTGCTCGTCCTCGTCCGGCGCCACGTCCAGATAGGTTTCTTCCACCTGCATGAGATATTTGCGGCCGGCCAGCATGCCCAGTCCCCCGGCCAGCAGTCCGCCGGCATGGGCCCAGTAGGCAATACCCGACGTGCTGCCCCAGATCGCATTGATGATTTCCCACAGCACCCACACCGGCAGAATCACCAGCGCCGGCGCGGTGAAATAGCCGAAGTAGAAAATGGCACTGTAGAAAAAGCGGATCTTGCGCATGCCATACAGCGCTGCGTACATGCCCAGCACACCGGAGATCGAGCCGGACGCGCCCACTAGAGGCATGAAACTGCCCAGGTTGATCAGCGCGTAGAAAATGCCGGCGAACAGTCCGCAGAACAGATAGCACAGCAGGAAATTGAACGAACCGATGGCCGCTTCCACACCGGCCGCCACAATGGCGAGCACCACCATGTTGCCGATCAGGTGGAAGGTGTCGCCATGCAGGAACTGGTAGGTTACGAAGGTGATGGGGCGGTGCTCCGCCGGAATCAGCCCCATGTGGAAAACGCTGATGTCGCCCAGCATTTCATTCAGGCGGCCGCGTTTGTCGCGCCAGTGGTAGTAGACATCCTCGCCCCAGAAATCCATATCGGTATCTTCCAGGTCGCGGGTGAAGCCATGGTCCGACAGCAGTGTCAGCGCCACCGTTTCCTGTTCGCCCTTGAGCCACAGTTCCTCCATCCGGTTTGCCTCGTCCTTCCGGCCGGACTGGCTCAGGTAACTCACGAATACCGGGTATTCCAGCTTCAGCAGATCTTCTTTCTGGTAGAAACCGGCGGCCTCGCGCAGGCGGTCGTCATCCTGCCATTGCCAGGCAAAAAAGATCAGCATGTTCAGCAGAATGATGGCGCCCGTCATGACCGGCGCGCGGCGCCAGTCGATACCCCGGTCGGCGGGAATGATCAGCATATCCAGATCCCCAGTGAAACGTTCACTGGTTTAATTAAAGCAAAGATTAGAAATCCAAACGTCGAAAAACGCAGGAAAAACAGATTTTTATAGGGTTTGGTTCTAAAACTGTCGTAAAAAGCGGGCTAAACACCGGTTTTGGCCCTCATATATTGCCAATTTGTATAAATCCTGAACTTGCCCTTTGCCAGAGTTTGCTATATTTAAAACTTGAGTTATCTTAATAAATACTGTTTTCTCAACAAGTTAAGCCCGAATGTCGGTGCCTGTGGTCCAATCTGCAGGTCCATTCAACAGCCATTCAACAATGCGCGGTTTCAGGGAAGCGTAGTGCGGAGGTACTACAACAATGGAAGAGAACGGGGATCAGAACAAATTGCGTAGCACGGTTTTGACGAAGTCGGAACTGATCGAACGGGTCGCCCAGCGGCAGTCACAGCTTTCCCAGAAAGATGTGGAGCTGGCGGTGAAAACCATGCTGGAAGAGATGTCGCAGGCATTGGCCACCGGCGGACGGATCGAGATCCGCGGCTTTGGCAGCTTCTCGCTGCATTACCGCGCGCCGCGATTGGGACGCAATCCCAAAACCGGTGAATCGGTGGATCTTACCGGCAAGTACGTACCGCATTTCAAACCGGGCAAGGAGCTGCGCGACAGGGTCAACGGCGAAGAAGGCCAGGAAGATTCAGATCGCCCGTCCGCATAAGCATTTTCCTTGAATTCCTTGATAAAAACGGCATGATGGGCCTCATGCCGTTTTTTGTGCTTGCCAGAAGCACGCCTGCAAGAGCGCTCCCATGGGAAAAATCAAATTCACACTAATTGCCAGCTTCTGCGCGCTGTTCGCAGTGTTGTTTGGTATGTTCCTGATTCAGAACCAGCATGACATCATGGTGGATCTGCTGATCCGGGCAGAGCCGGTGCAGACCAGTGTGGGCCGGTTTGCGCTGTCCTTCTTCATGGCGGGTCTGGCGAGTGGTCTTCTGCTGTGCTTTGCTCTCTCGTTTATTCAGGGGCTGGAGATCCGGGCACAGCGCCGGGAGATCCGCAACCTGAACGCCCAGGTGGATAAACTGAGGGAGCTCTCGCTGAAAGATGCCGCTTGAACTGGCGGACCTGCTGGTCGGAATCCTGCTGTTTGCCGCCATAGTCATCGGTTGGCTGCTGGGCAAGGCAGAACGCAGAAAACCGGTCGCCGCAGAATCCTCTCCCCTCAGCAAGGAATACTTTCATGGCCTCAACCTGCTGCTCAACGAGAAGCAGGACGAAGCCATGGAACTGCTGCTGAAAACCCTCGACGTCAACCGTGACACCTTCGAAACCTATCTGGTCATGGGCAACCTGTTCCGCCGGCGTGGCGAGGTGGACCGCTCCATCCGCATTCACCAGGATCTGCTGGCCAAGCCCAACATCAGCAAGGCCCAGCAGGCCACCGTGCGGCTGGAGCTGGCGCGGGATTACCTGAAGGCCGGTCTGCTGGACCGTTCCGAGCGTCTGCTGAAAGAGCTGGCGGATGAGCAGGGTGCCAACCAGATCACCGCTCTTGAATACCTGCTTTCCATCTATGAACTGGAAAAAGAGTGGCCATTGGCAGTGGACACGGCTGGCAAGCTGGCGGACAAGGGTAAGCAGGTGGCGGTGAACCTGTCCCATTACCATTGCGAACAGGCCGAACAGGCCATCAAGATCAACGATCACACGGAAGCCCGCCGGGAACTGAAGCAGGCCCTGAATGCCGACCGCAACTGTGTGCGCGCCAGCCTGATTCAGGCGCGGCTGGAAACCCTGGCGGGCAATGACAAGGAATCCATCAAGGCGCTGCGCCGGGTGCTGGAGCAGGACCCTCACTACATTCCCGAGTCACTCGAACTGCTGCGGCAGAATTACACCGCCACCGGCCAGCTGGGCGAACTGGTGAAATACCTGTTCACCTGCCTGGAGCAGCACCCCTCGATCTCCACTGTGATTGTCCTGTCGGATCTGGTGCGTGAACTGGAGGGGGACAAGGCGGGGGCGTATGTGCTGTCGGAGTACCTGAAAAAACGCCCCACGGTGAAAGGACTCGACCGGCTGATCCGCTATCATATGGACAACACCGACGGCCCCGCGCGGGAAAACCTCGGGCTGCTGCTGGCATTCACCCAGCGTCTGATCCAGGACAAGCCTGTGTACCGCTGCGAAAAATGCGGCTTCAACGGCAAGGCCCTGCACTGGCAATGCCCCAGCTGCAAGGAGTGGGGAACGGTGAAACCGCTGCTGAAC
>CAZBII010000172.1:0-9793 GCA_964491665.1 uncultured Moraxellaceae bacterium | reverse complement strand
GGTGTTGATGATCGCCACCTGGCCTTCCTGGTTGATGCCCAGAAAACTGTGCGGGCTGGAAACGGCCTGCAGCGCGTTCACCGCCACGGTCAGGCTGCCGTCGGTACCGTTCTTGAAGCCCACGGCGGAAGACAGGCCGCTGGACATTTCCCGATGGGTCTGGGATTCGGTGGTACGTGCGCCGATGGCGGACCAGCTGATCAAGTCCTGCAGGTATTGCGGTGAGATCGGGTCGAGCGCCTCGGTGGCAGTGGGCAGGCCCATTTCCGCCAAGTCCAGCAGCAGACGGCGGGCGATGTGCAGGCCGTCCTGAATCTTGAAGCTGTCATTGATATAGGGATCGTTGATCAGCCCTTTCCAGCCGGTTGTGGTGCGGGGCTTCTCGAAATACACGCGCATGATCAGCAGCAGGGTGTCAGATACTTCATCGGACAGTTTTTTCAGGCGGCTGGCATAGTCCTTGGCCGCTTCGATGTCGTGGATGGAGCAGGGGCCAATCACGATAAACAGGCGATGATCCTTGCGATCAAGAATGTTGCGCACGTCCTGACGGCCTTTCACCACGGTGGCGATGGCCTTTTCAGTCAGGGGCAGTTCGGATTTGAGTTGGTCGGGCGTGATCAGCAGTTGCTGCGAGAGGACGTTGAGATCGTCGACGCTGGACAGTGACATTGTATTCGGATCCTATTTCAACTAGCTTTTGGGTATCATGACCCGTTCGATTCTAGCCTAATCAAACTGCTGATGACACATTACAATCCGAATAATCGCGGCTTTTGCCGGCAACAATAGATCGAAATCACTGAACCTGGCGCACTCACTTACCGGCATTCCACTATTGTGACCATCACTGTTCTGGACCTTGCGCATTGCGCACCCGACACGCTGATCCTGACACCGAACCGCCGCCTGTCCGCCTGGCTGGTGCGGGATCATGATGCGCTGATGGCGGGACGTGGCCGGCAATCCTGGCCGCGTCTGAATGCCATGCCACTGGATAGCTGGCTGCAGCAGCTGTATGAAACCCTTGCCCTGATGTTGCCGGCGGAAAATGCCGTGCCGCGTTTGCTGACGCCGCGTCAGTCGGCTCTGCTGTGGCGACAGGTGATCGGGGTGGAGGATGAAGGGCTGCCAGATGTGGAAGGGCTGGTACAACTGGCACAACAGGCCCGCGCACTGGCCTGTCGCTGGCGCTGGGATGACGCCCGTCTTGCCAGTGGCGTGACGCCGGAGAATATCCGTTTTGCCCACTGGCACCAGCAGTATCGCAACCGCTTGCGGCAGGACAATCTGCTGGACCTTGCCGGTCTGTCGCAATGGGTGCTGGAACAACCTTTATTAGCGCGCGGCGAACTGCGCTTTCCCTCCAGCATTTTCCTGCACGGCTTCAACGATCATTCCGAACCGCAATTGCTGCAGCTGATGCAGTGCGTACAGAAGGCTGGCAGTGACATACAGTTTTCGCAGCTGCCACCTGTCGCGGCGCAATGTCACACGCTGGCATTCGCGCAACTGGACGAGCAGTTTGGCGCGGCGGTGAACTGGGCGCTGGCGCAACGCACAGTTGGTCCGGGGCAGACCGGTCGCATTGGCATTGTGGTTCCCAATCTGCAGCAGAAGCGCGCCGACCTGCGTGCCATCTGCCAGTCGCTGTGGCAACAGCAGGCGGATCATGCCCGGCACCACTGGACCGACATCATCAATATCACCGCCGGACAAACACTCGCGGATTATCCGCTGGTGTCGCATTTGCAGCTGTTGCTGCGGGCGTTGGCTGCAGACCTTTCCCTGCTGGAATGGAATCTGCTGCTGATGAGTCCGTATTTCGTGGCGGATGCAGCATCCTTTATCGAACTGGACGCGTTCGTGCAGCATCTGCGCGACGAGAACTGCCGGCGTCTGGGGCTGGATGCAATTGCACGTCGCTGGCAGCAGTTTGCCCGCAGTGGTGCGGTTGTCTCCGGCTGGTTTGCGCAACTGCAGGCGGCTCGCGGCA
This sequence comes from uncultured Moraxellaceae bacterium, assembly GCA_964491665.1. Lineage (GTDB taxonomy): Bacteria > Pseudomonadota > Gammaproteobacteria > Pseudomonadales > Ketobacteraceae > Ch67. The sequence continues at coordinate 7,797 of CAZBII010000172.1, read as the reverse complement.
GTGCCAAAAAGCAGTCCGTTCCGCAATGGCTGAACTGGCTGAACGGATTTGTGGCGTCAGCGCAGTGGGGCCAGAACCGCACGCTGTCGAGTGAAGAATTCCAGGTGCGGCAACGCACGCAGGAAACCTTTGGCACGCTGCTGGAGCTGGTGCCGTTTGTTCCGAAACGTGGCTTCAGCGATTTCTGCCAAGAACTGAATGAAAGTCTGCGCAACGTGCAGTTCCAGCCGCAAACCGAGACCGCCTGCATTCAGGTGATGGGTGTGCTGGAAGCGGCGGGATTGCCGTTCGACGCGCTATGGGTGTGCGAATGTGAAGCCAGCAACTGGCCGCAGTCGGTGTCGGCCAATCCACTGCTGCCGCGCGCGGTGCAGCGGGCGCTGAACATGCCGGGCGCATCGCCGGAGCGCGAACTGCAATACACGGCGGCATTGCTGAATGGCTTCCGCGTGGCAGCTCCGCAAGTGATTTTCAGCTGGGGCGCGCATCAGGGTGACACCGAGCACGCGCTGGCTACTTTTCTGCAGGATATTCCCGCCCATCCGGTTGCATGGTCGCAGCCCTATCTTTTTCAGTCGCTGGAGCAGTTGCAGTTCCGGCAATGGAATCCCGGCATGCAAATTCTGTCGCCCGACAACACAGGATCAGCCCTGGCGGAAGAACACGCCAAAGGGGGCAGCGGCATCATCAAATCGCAATCCCTGTGTCCGTTCAAGGCGTTTGCCGAATTCCGGCTGAACATTCGGTCGCAGGACGAACTCACCGAAGGAGTGCGCCCGACGGATCGTGGTCTGCTACTGCATCGTGTGCTGGAAAAATTCTGGCTGCAGGTAAAGGACTCCGTACAACTGCATGCGTTGCTGGATAATGAGGCCCGGCTGGACACTTTGTTAAACGAACTGGTCGCGGCGGAGATCAGTCAGTTCAAAACCGAAACCACACTCGAACCTGCTGCGCTGTACCCGCTGGAGCAGGAGCGAACCTTCCTGCTGGTCAAACGCTGGTTACGGGATTTTGACGGTCAGCGCGATGCATTCAGTGTGGAGCAGGTCGAGAAACGGCGAGCACTGCAACTGGGCGGCATCGAGCTGTCTCTGACGGTGGATCGCATCGATCGCATTGGCAACGCGCTTGCCATCATTGATTACAAGACCAGTGAGAAAAAGCCGGCCGTGTGGCTGGGTGATCGTCCAGAAGAACCTCAGCTGTTGCTCTACACGCTGCTGGAAAAAGCCGACACGCAGGGCATTTACTTCGGCGTGCTGCACAACAGCAAGATGCAATACCAGGGCTTGCGCAGTGCAGAGCTGAATTTTGGCAAGAGTGAACAGAGACCCGGCAAACTGGAAGCAGGCTGGGACAACCAGATGCAGCAATGGCAACAGATTCTGGAAAATCTGGCGCAGGAATATCGCGCGGGCAGGGCGGACGTGGCGCCTTCCGATCCGAAACACTGTCAGTACTGTCATTTGAAACCTGTGTGTCGCATCCAGGAATCTGCGCAGGAGGCGGCCGATGACAACAATTGATGTCATCGATCTGGCCGAGCGCGAGCAGGCGCTGGATATTTCCCGCAGCTTCATCGTGCAGGCGCCAGCCGGTTCCGGCAAGACCGGTGTTCTGACCCAGCGCATCCTGAAACTGCTGGCCGTGGTGGATCGGCCGGAGCAGATTCTGGCGATCACCTTCACCAAGAAAGCTGCAGCGGAAATGCGGCATCGCGTGATGTCGGCACTGCAGAATGCGGCGCGTAACATTCCGCCCGCCAGTACGCATGATCAGGTCTATTTCCAGCTGGCGCAGCAGGCGTTGCAGCGCGACCAAACAAAACAGTGGAATCTGCTCGACAATCCCGGCCGCCTGCGGCTGCAAACCATCGACAGTCTGTGCAGTTCAATCGTGCGCGACAATCCGCTGGTGGCGCGGCTGGGCGTGCAATTCAATGTGTCGGATGATGCCTCCGAGTGTTACAGCGAAGCAGCGCGCAGTCTGCTGGCCGCACTGGATGATGATGACCCGCTGGGCAAGGCACTTTACCGGGTGCTGGCATTTCTGGACGGCCAGTATCGCAAGCTGAATTCGCTGATTGGACAGATGCTGGCGCAGCGCGATCATTGGCTGGCGGATATTGTGGCCAGCCAGCAGGACTGGACGGCATTTCGCGGTTTGATGGAATCCTCGCTGGCGCACATCAATCGCGAAGCCGAACAGCGACTGCGCGAGGCAGCAGGCCCGCAGCTCTGCGCCGAAATGGAAGCACTGGTGATTTACGCCCGCAATCAGTTGTCACTGGCCGGCAAGGATCATCCGCTGCTGCAGGCCGTGCCAGACACAGCGACATTTCGCAAACAGCAATGGCGCCTGTTTCTGAGCAAGGAAGGTGAGCTGCGCAAACGTGTGGATATGACCTGGGGTTTTCCCGGTGACGGCAACTTTTCCAGCAAAGCCGAAAAAGATACCGCCAAGGCATTCAATCAGCGCGCCAAAATTTTTCTGCAAACTCTGGCCGAGCGAGGCGACAGTGTGTTGCCTGCGCTGCAGGATTTTGTCGATGCTCCTGCCGCCGAACTCACCGATCAGGAATGGCAGCTGCTGTCGGATCTGGTGCTGGTGCTGTACTTCGCGGCCGCACATCTGAAGCTGGTGTTCCAGCAGCGCAAGACGGTTGATTTCAGCGAAATTGCACTGGCCTCGCTGGATACGCTGGGCGATCCGGATCAGCCGGGCGAAACGGCGCTGGCGCTGGACGAACGCATTCAGCACATTCTGGTGGACGAATTCCAGGACACGGCTTTCATCCAGGTCAATCTGCTGGAAAAACTCACGGCGGGCTGGACGGCAGGCGACGGTCGCACGCTGTTCCTGGTGGGCGATCCGATGCAATCCATTTATGCATTCCGCAAGGCAGATGTTGGCCTGTTTCTGCGTCTGTGGAATCAGCGCCAGCTGGGACATGTGCCGTTGACGCCGCTCCAGCTGCGCATGAATTTCCGTTCTTCGCCAGCGGTGCTGGACTGGGTCAACACCCATTTCCAGTGCGCGTTTCCTTCACGCAGCGATGCACGCCTCGGCGCCGTGACTTTTGCCCATTCACAGCCCGGAAAATCGCAAAAAATTGACGACTGCACCAGCGCCCGGCTTTTCATTGCCCGCGACGACATTCAGGCTGCTGCCCGTGCTGAAGCACAATGGATTGCCCAACGTATCCTGGAGCTGGATCAGCAAAGAGATTCCAATGCCCCCCTGTCCATTGCGGTGCTGGCGAAAGGCAAGGCGTACATCGTCTGGATTGCGCAGGCGCTGCGCGAACACAACATTGCCTATCAGGCCGTGGATATGGAAAAGCTGGCAGAAAACCAGATCATTCTCGATCTGCTGTCGGTCTATCGGGCCTATCTTTCACCGGGCGACAAGGTGGCCTGGTATGCGCTAATGCGTGGACCCTGGTGCGGACTTACGCTCCAGGAACTGCAACAGGTGGCTGTGGCGGATTCGCATCCGTGGCGGGCCCTGGAAAAACTTGCTGCGCAGCCTGCGAACGAATCAACCCTGCCAGCGGAAACGCATGCAAGGGTTCTGCATCTGCATCAGATATTCAAGTCAGGTTACCAGTCCCGCTATCAGCAACCATTTGCCGAATCCCTGCGCACTCTGGTGCTGCAACTGGGTATTCCCGCGACTGCCCGTTCGACAGAAGAAGTAGAAGCCATCGAGCTTTTTTTTGCCATGTTGACCAGCGTGGAAGAAACGGCAGCCACACCGTCGCCTGATGCCATTGCCGCACGGCTGGAAAAACTGTTTGTGCCGGCAGCCGCGCCGGAAGCAGGAAAAACGGTTGTGCAGATCATGACGATGCATAAGTCGAAAGGTCTGGAATTCGACGTGGTGTTCCTGCCGCAACTGCATCGCACCGGGCGCAACGACGACAAACCGCTGGTGCTGGTGGACAAGCAGACCGCCGTTCTGGAACAGGAGCAGGAACTCTACATGGCGCCGCTGCCGAACACTGACAGCGGGCGGGCCGATTCAGTGTATTCGTTCCTGTGGAAACAGAAGCAGCAACGCAGCCGGAATGAATTTGTGCGCCTGCTGTATGTGGCCTGTACGCGCGCCCGCAAGCAGCTTTATCTGACCGGTTGCCTGCAGGAAAACGACAAAGGCGAAATCAGGAAACCCAAATCCGGCAGTCTGCTGTCAGTCATCTGGCCGGCACTGGAGAACAGCGCGGAACGTCACCATATAGATGCGGTTGCAGAAGCACCCGTGCAACGCTGTCTGCGCCAGCTGCCGCTGCAGGCGATTCATGCCGCCGCCACGATGCAGCTGTCCGCGCCTGACACCGGCGCTTCAGCGTCACCTGCGAACCTGCCGGGCGAGGAGGGCAGCAGTACCTTTCCCGACGACCACTATCGTCGCCATGTCGGCATTCTTGCGCACAAGCTATTTGAAAACTGGGTCCGTTATCCTGCGCTGCTCAATGTCAGCTGCAACGATTCGATGCTTTCCCGCTGGCAATTCCAGTTGCAGGAAATGGGCGTGGAAGACCAGGATCTGGAACCGGCCGTGAGGCTCATTCAGCGCGCTGTTGAGCGTATTGCACAGAATCCGGAACGGCTGCGCTGGCTGTTCACGCAGCCGCACGACCAATCGGCCGCTGAACTGCGCCTCAGCATGCAGATCGACGGTCAGCCGCAACAGATCATCATTGATCGCACCTTCGTGCACGACAGCACCCGCTATATAATCGACTACAAGCTGTCGGAACCTGCGGCCGGTCTGACTGCGTTTCTGGCCGCCGAAACCGAAAAATACCGGCCGCAACTGCAAGCCTACCGGCTGGCGCTGGCCGCACAGGAAACGTATCCGGCTCGACTTTTCCTGTATTTTCCCCTGATCGATCACCTGCACGAAATCGAGAACTGACATGCCCATTTCATTTGAAGGAAAACTTGTTGTCGCCACCTCTTCGCGGGCACTGTTCGATCTCAGCGAAAGCCATCATATCTACAACACAGAAGGCCTCGATGCCTATCGCCAGTACCAGATCGAGCACGAGGATGATCCGCTGCAACCGGGCGAAGCCTTCCCGCTGGTAAAAAAGCTGTTGGCCATCAACGAACTGCTGCCCGGCGAGCACAAGGTCGAGGTCATCCTGCTGTCGCGCAATTCAGCCGACACCGGCCTGCGGGTTTTCAACTCCATCGAGCACTGGAAACTGCCGATTACCCGCGCCGCTTTTTCCGGCGGCAAAAGTCCGTATCGTTATGTGGAAGCATTCGGCGCGCATCTGTTTTTGTCCACCAATGCCGATGATGTCAGCATGGCACTGGAGCTGGGATACGCCGCAGCGAGCATTATCGCGCCGGCCCGCACCAGCGCCGCGCCGGAAACCCCCGAGCTGAAAATCGCATTCGATGGCGACGCCGTGCTGTTTTCCGACGAATCCGAACGCATCTATCAGGCGCAGGGGCTGGAAGCGTTTGCCGCCTCTGAACGCGCGGCTGCCAAAACACCGATGCGCGGTGGGCCGTTCAAACCGTTTCTGCAGGCGCTGCACAATCTGCAATCGCAGTTCTCGGAAGAAAGCTGCCCCATACGGACTGCGTTAGTCACTGCGCGCTCCGCGCCGGCCCACGAACGCGTCGTGCGCACATTGCGCGACTGGAATATCCGGATCGATGAATCACTGTTTCTGGGCGGGCTGGATAAAGGCGTATTTCTGAAGGCGTTTGGCGCGGATGTTTTCTTCGATGATCAGGAAGGGCATTGTCTGTCAGCCAGTCAGCATGTCGCTGCCGGCCATGTGCCACACGGCATCGTCAACAAAAAGTAGAAAGGCCGATTTTTACCAGGAGTAATTCAAACCGACTGCACCGTCGATGATCAGCTTGTCGATCATCTTCTCCGGGCAGTTCTCCACCTTCTCGCGAATCGACTGCGAAAAGTCCATGGCGCGAATGTGCGGGGCGCCTACCGAGAATTCGGTGGAAACCTCGTTGTAACCCAGCTGGCGGGACGCGACATTCAGTCCCACCGCGCGATAGGATGCTCCGACATCTACGCTGTTGCCTTTCATGGAGTCGGTCGAGGCAGTCAGGCTTACCGCTATCAGGGGCACGGTGCCGGACAGGCTGTCCAGCGAATGCAGGTCATACATGCCTGTGCCGGACTGGTTTGAGAAAGTGGAATAGTCGCTGGCTGAAGAATCCAGTGAAATCATCAGAAGTGCGCATCCTGCGAAAGCGGACATTGCTTTTACTGCCACACTGCGGACTTTCATAATTCAACCAACTTCGTTATTGAAAGATTGTTATTGGATGATTGAAGCGTAGTTGCGGGTAGTGCCCTAAACCATGTTGGAATTTTCAGTTTGTGGCAGTTTTCCCGCTTTCAGTCCTTATTTTTTGTACTGGCACAGATGTTGCCATCTAATCACGAGAGTCAATGTGCTCTGTCTCTCAATTCCGTGGCGAGGGCGCTCACACAATTCCGTCCGGTGCTACTCCTTTCGATTCCGACTCCCGGATCAGGCAAAACACCTCAGGCCTGCTATTCTCAACTATGGTCAAGGTTTGCTCATTTTGCCGTTACCGCACTGTGAATAAATGTTAAAAAATATTCTCTATGCCACCGATCTGGGGCTGTTCGGGCCGTTCATCCTGGAGCATGTGGGAGAGCTGGCCAAGAAGCACGGCGCCCGCGTCACGGTAGTTCACGCGATTGAGCCCATCAGCGTTTTCGCCGATGCGCTGCTGGCTACCTATGTGCCGCAGGAATCCATGTCCGCCCTGCGCGAGCACGGTTATGAAGCGGTGCTGGCCACCATCCGCGCCCGCGTGCGGCAGGCCTTTCATGAAGACTTCATTGATTTCAACGGCCCGACCGAATGGATTGCCGACGTGCAGGTGGTGGGCGGGGAGCCAGCCCAGGTTATTCTGGACCAGGCCGAACTCACCCATGCTGACCTGATCGTCATGGGGCGCCACGGCGGCCGCTCCGACAGCAAGACAGCGCTGGGTTCGGTCGCATCCAAGGTTCTGCAACTGGCCCGCATCCCGGTTTATCTGGTTCCGACATCCCCTCTGCATCTGCCGGCTGCTCTGTAGTCGTGTCCATATTCCCGACCGACGTCATTTCCGCTTTTTTCCTGCAGGGCCGGTAATATCGATAGACGAATTCCATATTCTCTTCTAAGTTTAAAAAGCGATAACGGAAAAGAATTTAACAATCTGGCGTTTACAGGTTGGTAATTCAAAAATTCTGTCCTATTCTGCAATGGAATAGATGTACCCATTTTTATAACCCCGCAACGAAAATTCAGAACAGGGGGAGGAAAGAATGAAGCTCCAGCAATTGCGTTACATCTGGGAAGTGGCGCGACATGACCTGAACGTATCCGTGACGGCGCAAAGCCTCTATACCTCGCAACCCGGCATCAGCAAACAGATCCGTCTGCTGGAAGATGAACTGGGTGTGGAAATTTTCTCCCGCAGCGGCAAGCATCTCACCCGCGTGACTCCGGCCGGTGAAGCCATTCTGCGTATTGCCGGCGAGATCCTGCGCAAGGTCGACAGCATCAAACAGGTCGCCCAGGAATTCAGTGACGAGAGCAAGGGCAGCCTGTCCCTGGCCACCACGCACACCCAGGCGCGCTATGCCTTGCCGCCAGTGATCGAAAAATTCATCCATCGATATCCGGAAGTCGCCCTGCACATGCATCAGGGGACTCCGATCCAGATTTCCGAAATGGCCGCCGCTGTCGAAAAGGCAGGCGTTGCCAGCATGGTCTCGTTCTGC
>CAZBII010000171.1:2561-9914 GCA_964491665.1 uncultured Moraxellaceae bacterium | reverse complement strand
CTGACCTATCGCCAGATGGTGCAGAAACGCTGGCCGACTCTGGACATCAAGCACGTGCACCACGCGGGCAACTCGTCCGGCGTCGTGGACGGCGCTGGTGCCGTGATCGTGGCCTCGCCCGAATATGCCAGGGCTCACGGCCTGAAACCGCGCGCGAAAATCAAAGCCATGGCCAACATGGGCCACGCGCCGGAGTACATCCTGAACGCGCCGGTGAACGCGGCGAAAAAAGTGCTGGCCAAAGCCAAAATGAGCATCAGCGATATCGACCTGTTCGAAATCAACGAAGCGTTCGCGGTAGTGCCGATGAAATTCATGCGCGACCTGAACGTGGACCACGCCAAAGTGAACGTGAACGGCGGCGCGATCGCACTGGGCCATCCCATTGGCGCCACCGGCTCCATCCTGATCGGCACCCTGCTGGATGAACTGGAGCGGCAGGACAAGGCCACCGGTCTGGTAACGATGTGTGCAGCGGGCGGCATGGCTCCGGCTATTGTGATTGAACGTATGTAACACGTAATGCCGGTGATTAAAAAAGGGAGCTTCGGCTCCCTTTTTTGCGTTCAGACACTGCCAATTTTTCAGCTCCGCTTCATCACGGATACAGCAGATTCCCCACGCCCATCTTCACCACGCGCCCACCGATGCGGCACTGCGTAAGCTTGCCAGTGCGCTTGTCGAACTCGGCGCGCAACACACTGCGCCGGGTCTGTTCACTGCCACGATCAATACTGAACGTGTGCGTGCCCTCGGCGGTTTCCTTCTGCTCGGCCAGAAAGGCAATGAATTCCGGCATCACATTGCCAATCGGCGGGAACACATTGCTGGCCACAGAGGGATTGATCAGGCGACCGTGAAAGTCCTCGATGTCCTTGTGCGATTTCGGCGCGAACAGAAACAGGTCGGACGCGTAGGTTTCCGCCATCAACTCCGCCCAGGATTCCGGATTGAGCCGCGCGGCCTGCACGTGCTCGGCGCGCGTAAACGGAATAATCAGCGTGGGATTGTCGACACTGACTACCATCGGCCGATACTTGCTGTACGAGATATGTTTTTCTTCCGTATTGAGTGCCGCAGCAATACGGCTCAGCGACGGCGTGAAGCGGTCAATCGACGGCGTGATTGTTCTGGCAAACTGGATCGAACCAATGCCGTCGGGTGTCTTGTCCACAAACACTTTTATGGACTGACTGTTCTGCACAATATCGAACGATGCATAGGCACCCTGATCCTGCGTGAGCCCGCTTTCGTGAGCAATGTACGCCGCTGCCAGAATCGTGTGCGCGCCGAAAATGGTCGGCTTCCTGTCGTTACAGACGCTGAACGGATTTGCCGTATTCGACTTTTCCAGAAACACCGTTTCCGATTGCCGGAACTCACCGGCGATCAGCAGTTTTTCCTGACTGGACAACGCCCGGTCTGGCACCACCACCGGCACCTGTGTGCCCTGAAAAGGCAAATCCGCGAACACATCCAGCAGAAAATATTGAATCGTCATGCAACCCTCCTTCAAACCAGACCGTTATTGGCAATAAGCAATTACTGGCACGGCACCACGAAATCCACATGGTAGTGTTCATCATGCCGCACCCAGGGCTTCTTTGTGGAAAACGTCAATTGTGATTGCAAAAGCTTGCCCCTGCTGGAAGCAAACAGCGGCTTCTGCAGTTCGTTATCAAAAATGACGCGCCAGATTTTCACGCCATGCTTGTCGGCCACCTGTTTCAGCGCCAGCAGATGCTCGGCCATCGCATCAAAATCAATCCGGTATTCGTCATAGCGGCCCTTGTTATCGAACTCGATGTTGTAGCCCAGCTTGTTCAGCGCACTGGTGGGCAACGGCACCGACTGGCCGGCAGCATTCACCACCGGCACAAAGAAATCGACGGAAAGACCATTCTGATGGGTTTTGTGCGGACTGAACTTGCCGCCATTTTTGAAGCCGGTTTCACCGTAAACGAAATGCTTGCCGGGTGACGAGTGCGCGAGCACCACATACGATTCCACGATGATGGCATGCACGGTGCTGTGCACGTAATTGCGCCCGGCGCCGACACCCAGCAGACTGTACGCTGAAAAATTATCGCCCGACGACGGCAACTGCCAGCCATTGTCGAGACGGCCTCGGTCGGTGGTGCCATGGCAGGTGCTCTTGATCTCCGCCTGAACAGATGATGACAAGACCACAAGAAACCAAACAAGGCACCGACATGCTGTCATTAACTGTCTGCGCCCCGTCCACCCACAACAAGACATAACCAAGGAAGCACACCGATTCATTACTGCTATAAACATGAAAGCACCAAACAAAATCCTGCTATCAGAATCAACCTGCTGCAGTCGAAAGATAACGCTTAATAAAGCTGGAAATTTTCAACCGGTACTGATCAGGACTGAACGAATACATATCCTCATGAGCGGCGCCCTCCACCAGCCACAGCTGGCGGTCTTCATTGGCTCGCGCATACAGTCGCCGGGTTTCGCCCGCCTTCGTATGCTCATCGTTCATACCACCTATTATGAAGACAGGAACTTTCACTCTGGAGATCGCATCTATCGGCCTCAGCTCAGACAATGAGGCATCAATTCTCAGCGGAATCTGCCAATAAAGCAGCGGAGCGGCCATTCTTCCCAGCGCTCCCAGGCGCATTTCCAATCTATCCTCAACGGCTTCTTCGATAGTCGGATAGACTGACTCCAGCACCAGCGCATCGACATCAATGGGACCGTCCCCCAGCAATGCCGACGCACCGCCCAGCGACTGGCCTATCGCAATTATTTTCTTACACGCCTTAGCCTGCCTCAGATAGTTCACACCGTTACGGGCATCAACAGATTCCAGTATCCCAAAGGTAATTTGCTCTCCTGGCGTTTCACCGTGCGCCTGAAGGTCTATCAGCAGCGACGATACTCCCATTTCCCTGAGAAAGGTTGCTCTCTCAATCATGCTCATGCGATTTGAACGCACACCATGCATCAAGAGCGCACAAACTTCAGCATTACCGGAACTGAGGAACGAGCCCCTGGTGCCATTGATACTAACTGCCTCAAAACCAGCGGGCATTGCCACAACCTGATTGACAGGCTTGGAAAGGTAACTGCCAGACGCCCAGACCGCCGCCAGTGATAAAACCAGAAACAACCAAAACAATCTAGCCATCATTGACATCCCGTTTCGATAGACCGGAGAAGCTAATTTACACCTTTCGGCATATCCCCAGATTCTGACGGCTGCAATCTCCGGCTTATCTGTGTAATCGCCTTATCGCAAACCTCAACGAGATTCTTCCTCAGGCCCGAACGAATCTCCTCCAGCTGCTGGATGGATCCGGCGCCTCCAATCCTGCCAAGTGCTTCAATCGCGGCGCGCTGCTCAACAGCATCTTTGCTTTTCAAGCTTGGCTCAATCAAGATGCCAGCTCGCGAACACTTGATCTTGCCAAGCCCCCGGATGCAGTAAATTTTCTTCTGCGAACCGTGGCCATAATGGTGAAGATTGAAAATCAGAAACTCCTCTGCTTCCGGGTACGCCTTCTGAGAAAAGCAGTCACATAGCAGCGTGGATATCGTTGGATGGACAGATGAAGGATCTCGCAGCGCATGAACGTAAACCTTCTCTCCCACAACCTTCACCAATTCGATGAAAGCACTATTGAGTGAATGGTGATGTGTCACCATCTGCAGAACATCAAACGTTTCCCGCGAGATATTATCAATCTCCGCAGCAATGCCAGGAAACAGATCCACTTGCCCAGTGAACAGAGCAACAACAAGCCGATTGCCGGGATCCTTAAGGTCATGCACACGATCTCGAAGCGCATGAGATGCCGTGTGTACGGCCTTGGTGCGGAGAAGCGATGTCAAGTACAGCTTCGCCTCACTCGACGGATCATTACCTATGCTGCAAATTACATGAGAATTCATACTACGTTCGCAGAACTGTATTGCGTCCTTGAGGAAGCTGCCGCAGCCGATTCTCTGCCTCACGGCCAACAATTTAATGATTCCTGATTCGGCACGACGAAAGTAGATCCCATCCTCCTTGTCACTCAGCAGACGGAATTGAGTGATGTGCACGTCATAAATCCGCTTCAAATCTTCTGCGTCTATCAATGAGGAGTGCGCCAAAATCGCATCTAAAGTCAAATCAAGCGAACCGAGATTCTCCATAGCAACCTTGATGGTTGCGCGATAATCCAGATCCTTCACATTTTTCAGCGCATAACTGGCGCCTTCCTGCTGATAGCGAAAGCCGTGAGCGAGGTAATTCCGACAGATTGGCTGAACGTCAAAATTCTTCCTGAGAAGACAATCCAGCGCCCGCCAGAACTCTCGCCTGCCTGGATAATGAATGAGTTTTTGCAGGGCAGAATGTATCTGCTCGGCGGAACATCCAAGCAGGCGATCATACTCTTGAGCCATCATGAGCAGATATGCGAAATCCACATCCCTTGCCAACAGACTGTTCCTGGACAGTAAAATCTTTGCTGCTTTTTCTCCAAATGGGCAGTGCTCATCCCATACCAAATCAAACAAAGCGTCATCCGACAGCTTTTCTGAAGCACTTGAATCTGATTTCAACAGGATGGAATTACCAATATTTCGCTTAAGACGATCAGTATCAATTTTTGTGCTGCCAGAATTCTCTAGCGCCAGAACCGCCGCAGCTGACAGTTCTGCATAATCGCTATAGGCAAGCTTGTGCAACTGAAGCAGGAATTCATTCGCGCCAATAGCACTCGCGTGTTCAATGGCTATCAATTGCCTTGGGGGGCCATATCTATCAAGTTGCTCTTTCATTCGACGTTTAAGTTTGGGAGCATCCATAGCCTGCAAGATTTCCCGCGCCAGCATCCTGATCTGTGAGGAATCCCGAAAAAGAAGCATGAACAACTCGCGCTCCTCACCAGCCAGCGCATGGAGATCCGCACGCTTCAGAACGCTGACGATAGCCTCTTCATTCTGCCCCTCAAGCACCTGTCGAATCGAAACCTCTACAGTTGCGATATCAGAGCAATCTTCACCGATTTCATCGAACAGCTTTCGAATTGTGGCCAGCCTATTATCATCCTTGCATTCTGCAGCATACTTTCGCACATCGCCTGCCAGCTGATTGAGCTTGTACTCACGCATCATTCTGATGCAGTCAAAGAATTCGAAATCGCTCTCTGAAGCAATCCCGTCCCGCATCAGAGCGACGATCTCTGGGGCTGTCTCAGCCGTTTCATTCAGATACAGCCTGGCGGCTTTATACTTATAAGACGGCTTGCAATTTTCATTATTGACGACATCAAGTAGTGCTTTTCGTGTTTTGTCCTTTCCGTGCTCCACAATCAGATCAAGCGCATCCAGATTCTGATTTACCGCCAAACCAACGAGATCATCTATGAACTTGTATAGCTTTCGCTTCCTTATTGGCTTTAGCTGCCCATTATCCAGGAAGAACTTTGTAGATTCGTCGCTTTTAATTTTCTGCATTTCAACCAATATCTTGTTCTCAACCTCAACACTTTTTGCATTTCTATATGTATCTCTCAGAACATCAATAACAGCCGCACTCTTCGATCTGCACAAAACATCCAGGGCAAATATAGTGGTTTGCGCACGGGAATTCTGCGCAACATCAACAAGGTAGTGGAAAAATCGGTCTGGGTCCTTCTTCAGGTATTCGCGCGCAGCTTTGGCTACAACAAAATCCTTATCCTTGATTGCATCAAGCATGATGGAATCAATTGTGGCATTGTCGTGCTTCGCCAGCTGGGAAATAGCAATTCGTCTTACATCGATATTCGAATCATCTTGCGCCCGCAACCATACGAGAACCGGAACGCCTTGATCATTTTTTGCCAGCCTTTCATACGCATCCAGACGGACAACGCTGCTGATATCCTTTGTTTTTTCGTAATCCACCTGCCACGGCAAAGGGCCGACAAGCAGCGACTTCGCAGCAATTGCGCTCCCGCGCACATCGTCATCACTATGGGCCTGGAGAGCATCCAGCAAATCCACACAACTAACCAGATTCCGGTCGGCAATAATTCTGACAATCCATCGCAACGCATCTCTATCGCTCGTTGAAAAGAACAATCGAATCACTTGCTCATCAACCTCCCCTGGCGACCTATGAAGAAGCTGCAAAGCGATATTCATTTGATGTGGGTTTCTTTCAGAAGCAACCCACCGATAGAAGTTTTGCGTGGGATAGCCAAAACTGGCAGAGAATTCCCTCACGTGGGTGCTCGCGGCCCACGAGTATTTGAAGTCTTCAAATGTATAGCTCTTCTCTGCAGGAAAATTAAAATCAAGAAAAAGCTTCTTATACTGTTGGTCGATGATCGCCGCAGCCGTCATTGCTATTTATCCCCAATATATTTTCAAGTTGCCATGAAGCATTTAATTCAGACCGAATTCCCGGCTGTCGCCAACTTAGGCGTCAACAATTCGCTCGAAAGCGTCGGTCTTGCATCACAGAACGCTGAATTTTATCAACGCAAGCTCAGAACCAACCCGATCTGAATTGCGTTAAAAGGAAGCGATGGCTCCCTTTTAACGCCGGCAGTTTCCTTGCAGTTTGCGCACACAACCATTCATGGTCCGACACCATCACCTGCGGAAACCAATTGCGCGGTCACCGAGAATTCACCAACCGCACCCCACAACAGCATGCGCACGAAGTACAGGCCAGGATGCGGAATCTGAATCGATTCATTCTGTTCTGCCGAACCACCCCAGACCAGATGTCCAGTCTCGTCGATCAATTCCAGCTGCAGCATGGCGGCGTTGCTGGTCTGCAACGTCAGTGACAGAGTACCTTCGGGAACATAAATCGAGGTCAGCAACGTGTCGAACTCAACGCCACCGGGGAACGCAAGCGGAACACCGTTCTGCAACTGGCCTTGGCCGTTAGCGCCCCAAGCAGCGGTTAGCTTGAACGGCGCATTGCCTTCAAACAGGAATATGCGCACGAAGTAGAGACCCTCATGCGGAATCTGGAACGTCCGGTCGTCGAAACCTTCGGCACCACCCAGGTCATTGCCGTACTGGTCGATCACTTCGAGGAAAACGCGGGATTCCATTCCGGTCTGCAGCATCAGCGCTTGTGTTCCGGCCGGCAGATACACCGAGGCCAGCAACGTGTCGAACTCAGCACCGCCCGGCAATGCCAAAGGCACGCCATTCTGCAGCAGCCCCTCACTATTCGAGCCCCACGCAGCAGTCAGCTTGAACGGCGCGTTGTCTTCAAACAGGAATATGCGCACAAAGTAGAGACCGGCCTGCGGAATCTGGAACGTCCTGTCGTCGAAACCTTCGGCACCACCCAGGTCATTGCCGTACTGGTCGATCACTTCG